>NZ_JBEZDW010000004.1:0-357381 GCF_040802045.1 Microbispora sp. NPDC049125
CACGGCGGCTGGCACGCCACCATGCCCCAACCCCACCTGATCATCTGGACCAGCCCACTCGGACACACCTACCAAGCCCGACTACCCAAGATCATCACCCCGCTGCCAGGCCCGCATCCGCGCCAGTGGCCGCACGTCTGCACGCCGACTGCAGGTGAGGACTTAGGCGCCGACCTCGCCAGCATGCCCCTGCCGCCGGCACCCGAGTCCACCAGCACGGATCCGCATGGCACCGAAACTCCCGCGACCCGTTCCACCGTCTCGGGAGCCGCCGCCACGCAAACAAACAGCACCAACGCCGACGACGATCCGTCTTCTCTGGGGTACGAGCATGAAATTCCGCCCTTCTGACCTCTGCCCTTGCCCTCCCGAACACCGAGAGATCAGGAGCGAGGGAACGGGGCGGTACAGGAGGACAAGCCAGCCACTCCCCGCCGAGTCGGCGATCAACCGGGCCGCCTGTCGCCGGCTGGAGCTACTCCGTCGCCGCATCGTCAGCCCTGTCAGCCGGGCGTTAACGGTGCCTGGCGGATGCGACACCGCTTCCGAGGAAGCCGAGGGGCGGGGGCTGTCCATGGGATACGCGAAGGTTTCAAGCCTGCTCGAAGCTGGCGTTGGAGACGGCGTGAAGAGCGTCCGCGGCATGCGCAACGGGAGCGTTCGATACGGCATCGGGGGAGGCTGCGTTGGAGACGGCGCCGTGGACGGCCGCGTTGGGGGCGGATGAATCATGGGCGGCCGTGTTGTGCGCAGCCGTGGCGTGAGACGCGACGGGGGCAGAAGCGGTGGCGTGAGACGCGACGGGGTGAGAAGCGGTGGCGTGAGACGCGACGGGGTGAGAAGCGGTGGTGCGAGAAGCGACGGGGCGGGAAGCGGCGAGGATCCTTCGGACGTTCTGGGCGGCTGTCCGGCCCGCCCTATTGGCCCCGATCGTGCTGGCCGAGGGGCCGTAGCCGACGAGTTGGAGGCGGGGCTCGGCCACGGCCAGCGTGCCGTCCATCCGGATGCCGCCACCGGGCTCGCGCAGCTTCAGCGGCGCGAGGTGGTCGATAGCGGAGCGGAAGCCGGTGGCCCACACGATGACGTCCGCCGGCTCCTTCAGGCCGTCGTCCCACGCGACGCCCCCGGGCACGATCCGGCTGAACATCGGCAGCCTGTCGAGTGCGCCCTTCGCCATGGCCTCCCTGACCACGGTGGTGTACCCCAGGCCCGTCGCGCCCACCACACTCTGCGGCGGCAGTCCGGCCCGCACGCGCGCCTCGACCCGGGCGACCGCGGCCCGTCGCTCCTCGTCGCCGAAATCGCCTTCCTTGAACACCGGCGGCCGCCGGGTCACCCAGCGTGTGGCGGCGGCGACGCCCGCGATCTCCGAGAGCACGTGCATCGCGGAGGCGCCGCCACCGACCACGACCACCCGCAGGCCGGCGAACTCCTCCGGGCCCCGGTAGTCCGCGTAGTGCAGCTGCCTGCCGCCGAAACTGGCCGCGCCCGGATAGTAGGGCCAGTACGGGCGGGTCCACGTCCCTGTGGCGTTCACCACCGCCCTGGCCACCCACGGGCCGGCGGAGGTGTCCACCACGAGCCGCCCGCCGACGTCGCGACTGACCGACCTGACCTTCACGGGACGGATCACCGGCAGCTCGGTACGCCGTTCGTACGCGGCGTAGTAGGCCGGGACCACCTGGGACACCGGACGGGACGGGTCCATCTGCGGCGGCTGGGGGATGCCGGGCAGGTCGAAGATGTTGTGGATCTTGGCCATGGTCAGGGTGGGAGAGCGGTGCCGCCAGGCCCCGCCCGGCCCGTCCTCCGCGTCCAGCACGATGAACGGGATACCGAAACGGCGCAGGAAGTACGCGCTGGACAGGCCCGCCTGGCCCGCGCCGATGACGACCGCGTCGATCTCACGGTCGGCCGGAGTGCTCACGGCCGTGGTCAACAACGGCCGGAGGACGTTGCTTCCGCGGAACCGGTCACTCGCGAGTCTGACGCCTCACTGTGCGCCCACCAGAATCGTCCAGGGGGTGCCGCCGGCGCAGATCCGCGGCCGGCGCGGCCACTCTGCCCCCGGGGCGACACCTCCAGCAGGACGGACGGTTTTCTGTCGGTGGGCGCTGTTAGCGTTCCACCTGTAAGGCCGAGTGATGCGTGACTCGCAGGCTGCACACGACCCAAGGCAGCGTGCTGAAGGCAGCGTGACCGAGGGTCCGCGTGCGGGAAAGGGGACTCATGTCCGTGCTGGTGGCGTTCAGCGTCACGCCGATCGGGGCCGGCGAGGAGGTGGGCGAGCTCGTCGCAGAAGCGGTGCGGGTGGTCCGTGAGTCGGGTCTGCCCAATCACACCGATGCCATGTTCACCACGGTCGAGGGTGACACGTGGGACCAGGTGCTCGCGGTCGTACGGGACGCTGTGGCGGCCGTCGAGGCGCGGTCGCCACGGGTGAGCCTGGTGCTCAAGGCCGACGCCCGGCCGGGGGAAGGCCGCATGGAGGCCAAGGTCGCGTCTGTGGAGCGCCACCTGGCGGGCGGCGCATGATCACGGCCGAGGAGATCCGACGGGTGGCGGCCGACCTTCCGAGGACCGAGGAGAAGGTGGTCAGGGATCGCCTGACCTTCCGCGTGGGAAGGATCGTCTACGCTGCGATCTCCGCCGACGAGACGTCGATGGGGTTCGCGTTCCCCAAAGAGGAGCGGGCCGCTCTGATCGCGGCGGAGCCGGAGAAGTTCCACATGCCCCGCCCTTCCGACGAGCGCTACAACTGGGTGCGCGTATGGCTGGCGGCGATCGACGAGGCGGAGATGCGGGAGATCGTCGTGGAGGCCTGGCGCATGGTGGTCCCCAAACGGGTCTCCGCCGCTCACCTGTCCGGTCCATCCGGCTCCACCCCCGTCGCACCCTTGCGTGAAACCCCATGACGGGTCGGCCGGCTCGCCGTAGGCGGCGAAGTCGGTGGCGGCTTACCGCTTGCGGGGTGCCGTGATTCCACCTGGCTGCTGCGAGAGGGGAGGGGCCGGCAGTTCAGCGAGCGGGTGGTCTACCGGCGATCGGTGGGCCCGGGACTACGGGAGGCCGCCGAATGAGGCGGAGCGCAGGCCGCGGTCGACGAGGTCGATGAGCCACTCAAAGCTCTCGTCGACGTCGGCGGACCACTGGAATCCGCCGGTGGCCTGCAGGGTGGCGAAGCCGTGGAAGCTGCTGCGCAGCGCGCAGCGCGTGGGTCATCTCCTGCGGGGTGATGTCGTATCCCCGTGGTACTGCCTCGAAGGGTCCGAGTCCCCGCCTTCCAGCGACCGCGATCGGGTCGTCTGGACCGGTCGGCGTGAGGCCGATGGTGGCCGCATAGCGGCCGGGGTGGCTGAGCACGAAGTCACGCAGCGCACGGGCCGCGGCGGCCAGAGCGTCACGTCCGGCGCGGCCCTGGGTGGCTGCGCCGATCGCGTCGGCGGCCACGATCGAGGCGACCAGGATCGCCGCGCGATTGAGGCCGCCCATGTCTCGTCCGCCGGCGTCGAGGGGGCCGAGGGGGCATCTGGCTTCCCGCCCCGCCTCCAACGAAATCGGCCCCCGGGGCGGGGGTATTACCGGGGAAGCACGATCGCGGTCAGGATGAACCCGCCGGCGGCCAGCCATCGGCCGGTCAGGCGGTTCGTCCCCATGCGGGGGTCGTCGGCCAGGAGCTGCACGGTGAAGCCACCGTCGACGTCGAGCTCGATCGAGGCCTCCGAGAAGTCGAGCCACCGGCCGGTCAGGGGAAACCAGACCTTGTAGACAGACTCCTTCGCGCTGAACAGGATCAGATTCCAGTGAATCGCGGGCTCGCGCGTGCTGAGTGCCCGCAGGGCGGCGATCTCCTCCTCCCGGGCGATCGAGGGGAGCACTCCTTCGGGGAGCGGCCCGTGCGGCTCGGCGTCGATGCCGATGGAGGCGGCGTCCCTGGTGAGGGAGACGGCCGCGGCGCGGTAACCGTCGCAGTGCGTGATGCTTCCCACCGTGCCGGACGGCCACACCGGGGCTCCCCGCTCGCCCTGCGGGATCGGTCCCGGCGGCACGCCGAGACGCCCCAGCGCCGTCCGGGCGCAGTATCGCCCGGTGGCGAACGTGCGCCGCCGCACGTCCGCGCTCTTGGCGATGAACGGCATCTCCTCGGGAAACAGGGTCTCCACCGGGACGTCCCCGAACTCTTCGGCGCAGGCCGCCCAGGACGGGAGGATCCGCTCGATCATGCCTCACTCCCGGGCAGCACGGCCCGGGGCCGGGACGGCCCGCCGGGCCGCGGAAGCCACTCCCTCGGGTAGCCCAGCGAGACCTCCTCGAACCGCACTCCGTCGTGCCAGGTCGTCCGGGGGATGTGCAGATGGCCGTAGACGACCGCGGCGGCCCGGAACCGGGTGTGCCAGTCCGCGGTGCGGTCGGTGCCGCACCACAGGGCGAACTCCGGATGGCGCAGGATCCGCGTCGGCTCCCGTACGAGAGGGAAGTGGTTGACGAGCACGGTGGGGAGCTCCACCGCGGCCAGGCGGCGCTCCGTCCACGCCACCCGCGCGTGACACCACGCCTCGCGCGAGGGGTATGGGTCGGGGTGCAGCAGGAACTCGTCGGAGCACACGACTCCGGTGTGGTGGGCGTAGGCCAGCGCCTCCTCGATGGTCGAGGTGCCCTCGGGCCGGAAGCTGTAGTCGTACAGCACGAACAGGGGGGCCACCGCGACCGGCCCTCCCGGGCCCTCCCACACGAGGTAGGGGTCCTCCGGTGTGGCCACCCCCAGCCCGCGGCAGACGCGTACGAGGTGCTCGTAGCGGGCGACCCCCTGCAGGCGCACCGGATCCCCGGCGGTGGTCCACAGCTCGTGGTTGCCCGGCGCCCAGATGACCTTCGCCCACCGGCCGGCCAGGGTGGCGAGCGCCCACTCGACGTCGGCCGGTGTCTCCGCCACGTCGCCCGCGACGATGAGCCAGTCCTCGTCCGACACCCGCCGAAGGTTCTCGACGATCTCCCTGTTCTCGGCGTACGCGACGTGCAGGTCGCTGATGCCGTACAGGCCGCCATCCACGCGGTATGCGCCTCTCTGTCAGGAAGCTCCTGATTGGGAGGGTATATCGCCGCAGCGGAAAGATCACCCGTTCGGGTACGGCGGGGCCGGTGCCGCGCGTCGTGACGGAAGATCAGCTGTTCGCGCGTACGGCGTCGCGGTCGGGCGGGCCGACCGGCTCACCACGCCGCCGTTCGAGGCGGGACGCCATGAGGACGGCGATGAAGGCGAGGCAGGCTCCACCGGCCACGACCGTCCCGGCGCTCGGCAAGGTGGACAGCGTCCCGAGCACGGCGATGCCGAGCGCGGCCCCCGCCTGGCGTGCCGCGTTGAGCGCTCCCTGCCCGGTCGCCGCCAGCGCCGGGGGCGCGGCCGCCGCCATGTCCGCGATCGCGGCCGGAATCGCCAGCGTGCTCCCGAAGCCCAGCGCCAGCTGTGCGGCGACGATCAGGGGAAGTGCGCCGTGCGGCCCTCCGGGCAGGAGGAGCACTCCCGCGAGGGCGTCGAGGGCCAGCCCCGCCAGCATCACGGGCCGGGCGCCGGCCCTGGCGACCAGCCGCCCGGTGAGGAACGGCATGAAACCCATCGGCAGCGTCATGGGGAGCACGGTGAGGCCGGCCTGGAGCGGGGTGAGCGCGAGCCGTTCCTGCAGCGACTGGGTCAGCGTGAAAAGCAGGCCGTACACGAGGAAGCTCGCCATCAGTCCCGTCACGAGCCCGGCCCGGACCCGGCCGAGCCCGAGCAGCGCCGGCGGCAGGACGGGCAGTGCAGGCGGGACGGGCAGCGCAGGCGGGACCGGCAGTACAGACGGGACGGGCAGTGCAGGCGGGACCGGCGGTGCAGACGGGACGGGCAGCGCCGACGGGCCCGGCGGTGCAGACAGATCCGGCGGCGCAGGCGGGACCGGCGGTGCAGACAGATCCGGCGGTGCGGGAGGCGCAGGCGGGACGGACGTCGCGGGGACCCCAGACGAGGCGAGCCGGCGCTCGCAGACGACGAGCAGGGCGAAGGCCGCGGCCGCCGTCCCGAGGGCCGCGAGGGTGACGGGGCGGATCCAGCCGTCGGTGCCGGCGGAGATCAGGCCGAAGGCGAGGCAGCCCAGACCGGCGACGGACAGCACGAGCCCCGCCCAGTCGACGCGCCTGCGGGCCGTCGGTGGCCCGGACGGCAGACGGCGGGCCGCCAGCAGCGTGAGGAGTGCGATAGGCGGGTTGACCAGGAACACCAGCCGCCATCCGCCGAGCGCGACGAGCGCTCCGCCGATGACCGGGCCCGAGATGAGGCCGAGACTCGTGACGGCGGCCCACGCCCCGACGGCGCGGGCGCGGCGGGCTGGCTCGGGGTTCAGCGCGGCGAGCAGCGCGAGCGAGGACGGGACGATCCCCGCGGCGGCCACGCCCAGCAGGGCCCGCGCGCCGATCAGCGCCGCCACGTCCGGGGAGGCGGCGCACAGTAGGGAGACCATACCGAAGGCGGCGACCGCCGCCCGGTAGACCCGGCGCGGCCCCCACCGGTCGGCCAGTGCGCCGGAGGCGAGGAGCAGGCCCGCGAAGACGACCGTGTAGGCGTCGGCCGTCCACGGCAGCGAGGCCACCGGGGCGCCGAGATCGTCCCGCAGGTCGGGCAGCGCGACGAGGAGGATCGAGGTGTCGAGCAGCACGAGGAAGTTGCCCGCGGCCACCCCGGCGAAGCCGAGCGCGGCGCGGGAGGGCGTGACGGTGGTGAGTGCCATGCCCCCGAGGGTGGCGGCCGGAGCCTCGTTCCCGCCACGCCGCGAATCCGATGGTCCCATCGGACAGTCCGATGGGACGATGGCCATGTGGATTCGCGGCTGTTGCAGGCGTTCGTGACCGTGGCCGATCTCGGGGGGATCTCCCCGGCGGCAGACAAGCTGGGCTACGCGCAGTCGAGCCTGAGCGCGCAGATCGCCCGCCTGGAGCGTGACCTGGGTGTCGCTCTGCTGGTGCGGGGCAGCTCCGGCGCGACCCCCACCGACGCGGGCTTGGCGCTGCTGCCGTACGCGCGGGAGGCCCTCGAACTCGAGGAGCGGATGCGCCGCGCGGTGGCCGCCCTGCCCCCGCGCCTGCGAGTGGGGGCGCAGGAGACGCTGGCCTTGGAGTGGCTGCCCGACCTGCTGACCGCGCTGGACCACGGCGCGGGCGGCCGTGACACCGCGGTCGGCGTGTCACTGACGGTGGAGACGCGCGAACGCCTCCGCGACGCGCTGGCCGCCGGGCGGCTGGACGTGGTGTTCCTGTACGACAACGGCGTCGCCTGGCCGGGCCCGCACGCGGTGGTCGGCCGGGACAAGGTGGTCGTGGTCGTCGCGCCGGGGCACCCGCTGACGGGGCGGGAGACGGTGACGCCCGAGGCGGTGGCGGCGGCCCGGATCCTGTTCGCGGAGGAGGGCTGCACGTCGCAGCTGCTTCTCGACGGGCTGCTGGCCGGACGCGCCTTCTCGGAGGACGCCGGCACCACGGTCACCGGCTCCAAGGCCGCCATGGTGCGGCTGGTGGCGCAGGGACGAGGCATCGCGCTGCTGCCGCGCCTCGCGGTGGCACGGGAGCTGGCGTCCGGCGAGCTGGTGGCGCTGGAGGTCGCCGCCGCTCCCGTGACGGTGGACGTCAAGGCATGGTGGCGCGATGGCGGCGGGCCCGCCGAGCGGGCCGTCCACGCGCTGCTGCGGCTGGCCCGCCGTCACCCCCTTGAGGTCGCCGGCCTCGCGGACGACCCCGCTAGGACGTGATCCCCGGCGTGTTCCCCACCGTGTTCCGGGTCTTCAGCATGCTGGCCCCGATCGCCACGCCCAGGCAGCCGACGATCACCAGCAGCGACAGCCAGACCGGGATCGCGTAGACGTCGGCGAGCAGCATCTTCGCCCCGACGAACACCAGGACGGCGGCCAGGCCGTACCTGAGGTAGCCGAAGCGGTGCATGGCGCCGGCCAGCAGGAAGTACATGGCGCGCAGCCCCAGGATCGCGAACGCGTTGGAGGTGAACACCAGGAACACCTCGTCGGTGATGGCGAAGATCGCGGGGATCGAGTCGACCGCGAAGACGATGTCGGTCGTCTCCACCGCGATCAGCACGGCGAGCAGCGGCGTCGCGGCCCGCCTGCCGTTCTCGCTCACCAGGAAGCGCCGCCCGTGGAAGCGGTCGGTGACGGGGATGAGACGGCGCAGCGCCCGCAGCACCGGGTTGCGGTCCGGATGCACCTCCACGGCGCTGTGCCGGGCCATCTTCACGCCCGTGTACAGCAGGAACGCGCCGAACAGGTACAGCACCCAATGGAAGTGCTCCAGCAGCACCGCCCCCGCGCCGATGAACGCGGCACGGAACACCAGCGCGCCCAGCACGCCGTAGAAAAGGACCCGGTGCTGCAACTCGCGGGGGACGGCGAAGAAGCCGAACAGCAGCGCGAAGACGAACACGTTGTCCACGGCGAGGGACTTCTCGATCAGGTAACCCGCCAGGTACTGCCCGCCCGCGTCCGGGCCCCAGACCCGCCACACGACCACGCCGAAGCCGAGGCCGAGCGCCACCCATACGCCGGACCAGGCGAGCGCCTCACGGAAGCCGACCACGTGGGCCTTGCGGTGGGCGAACAGGTCGATCGCGAGCATCACCAGGATGACCCCGACCACGGCCGCCCACGCCCACCACGGCACCTGCAACGACATCGTCAACCTCCGCTCCCGCCGCGTCGGCGGCTCGGTCGGTCGACGGTCTCCCCGCACCATCTCGTGGATGGCCCTCGCACCGGGCGGCCCCTTCGGCGGGCGGCCGTGATGACGGCGTAGAGGACGTGGCGGGTACTCCCCCTCGAACTACGGTCGATTATTCACGAAATATAGTTCGTCTGTCAAGCTCCGGCCTGGGCGCGATCGCCGTCGGACAGTGCCAGCAGCTCCCCGACCACCAGGTTCCGCTCCGAGGGGTGGCCGGAGCGGGCGAGAGAGTCGATCGTGTAGTGATTGCGCCGGCCCACCCGCTCCCGCCGCAGGTAGCCGGCCGCCTCCAGGTCGGAGACGATCCCCTGGACCGCCCGCTCGGTGATGCCGGTCTGCTCGGCGACGTCGCGCAGGCGCGCATCAGGATCGCGGGCGATGGCGAGCAGCACGTGCGCGTGGTTGGTCAGGAAGGACCACCCGGCGCTGCCCGGGACGGAGGTGCTCATCCCCCGATTATGCGAGATCGGATTCGCGAAACAAAACGCCGTCGTCAACGGCGGGCCGTCCGCCGTACGACCTGGGTGGAGGCGACCGCGCACGCTGAGATGACGACGGCGAGGCCTGCCATCGCCTTGAGCGGGCCGATGTGCTGAAGGGCCACGCTGAACACGATCACCGGAAGGCCCATCCCGGCGTACGCGATGACGAAGAACACCGCCAGCACGCCCGCGCGGGAGGCGGGGACGGCGACCCGCACGGCCGCGCCGGCCCCACCCTTGAACAGCAGCCCGGCCCCCGCCCCCGCCACGGCGGACGCGGCCAGATAGAGCCACAGGGCGGGATGGGCGAGCGAGAGCGCGACGAGGCCGAGCCCGAGCGGGAACAGCACGGTCCCGGTCGCCAGGAGCCGCCCGCCGGAGGCGCGGCCCATGGCGAGCTGTCCCGCGGCCGCGGCGAAGAACATCACGAATCCGGGCAGGCCGCCCGCAAGGGGAGCGGTGATACCGAGGCGGTCGCGGAGCATGCTCGCGCCGAGGGCCGAGAACAGGCCGAAGGTCGTGAACGCGGCGAAGGCCAGCCCTCCGGCCCCCGCGAACGAGAGGCGGCCGCCCGGCCGCAGGGCGAACCGCGCCGGCCGGCGCCTGACCGGCGTCCCCGAGCCCGGCGTGTACGGTCCCGCTGTTTTCTGGAGTGGCGTTCCCGGGCCCATCGTCTGAGAGTCCACCGGCTCCGGGCCCGCTGTCTGCGGGCCCGCCGTTTCGGGGCTCGCTTTCTGGCGGTTCACTGTCTCGGGGCCGGCCGCGACGAGCACCATGAGGACGGCCATGGCGGTGGCGAAGGCCAGCTGCGTGGTCATCAGGGGCTGCGGGGCCCACTGGGCGATGACGCCGCCCGCCAGCGGGCCGAGGGCCAGGCCGCCGAGATTGGCGGCGGTCGCCACGGTCCCGGGCACGGGGGAGCCGGGCCGGCCGGGATGCCCCGCTGCGTACAGATCGGTCAGGTACGCGGTCGCGGTGGACGCCATGAGGCCGAGCGCGACGCCGGTGAGCAGCCGCCCCGCCAGCAGGCCCGGCAGATCGGGCCGGGCGGTGAGCATCAGCGCCGCGACGATGGCCAGCAGCAGGGCCGGCACGATCACGCGCCGGCGCCCGTGGCGGTCGGAGAGGTGTCCCAGGCCGAGGAAGCCGAGCGACGCGCCGACGAAGAGCTGCGCGAAAGCCACCGTCGCCGTGGTCGGGCCGAAGCCGTCCCGCGCCTCGTACAGCGGCCACAGGGGAGTGGGCGCAGTGCCGAACCCCATCTGCACGGCGAACGCCGCGGCGGAGAACCAGAAGGCCCGCCGGGGAGAGAGCCGGGCGGTCCTGACTCCGTCGATGGCGCCCGCCCGCGGGTGGCCGCGCCGGATGCCCGCCGGGGCGGGCGAGCCCGCGGCGTAAAGGGCGATCGAATCCTCTGGGAACTGGTCGGGAGATGTCGGCATCTGGCGCCATCGGTCGAGTGCTTCGTGTGTCCCAGCCAGCGTCGCCGTCGCTTCCTGAACACGTCCAACGACCGTTCGTGCTTGCCCCGATCACGGATGGTGATACTTGTGCCATGGAGTTGCGCCATTTTGAGTACTTTGTGGCGGTTGCGGAGGAGCTCAACTTCACCCGTGCGTCACGGCGGCTGCACGTCGTCCAGTCCGGCGTGTCCGCGGCCATCCGGTCGCTGGAGCGCGAGCTGGGCGTCACCCTGTTCGACCGGACGTCGCAGCGGGTGACGCTGACGGACGCCGGCCTGGCGCTGCTGCCGGAGGCCCGGGGCGTGCTCGACGCGGCACGCGCCGCCCGCGAGTCGGTCCAGGCGGTCGGCGCGGGCCTGCGCGGGACGATCGCCATCGGGACGATGACGTCGGTCACCCTCATCGACATGCCGGCACTGCTCGGCCGCTTCCACGCCGACCATCCGCTCGTGATGATGCGGCTGCGTGCCGCGACCAGCGGCTCGGCCGGCCTCGCCCAGGCGCTGGCCACCGGCGAGCTCGATGTCGCGTTCCTGTCTCCGTCCGGCCCGCCGCCGTCCGGTCTGGCCGTACGGCCGCTCGCCGCGGTCCCGATCGTGCTCGTGGTGCCCGCGGACCACGATCTCGCGGGTGAGCGCAGCGTGCCGCTTGCCCGCCTGGCGGGGGAGGAGTTCATCGACTTCCCGCCCGGCTACGGCAATCGGGCCGTCGTGGACCGCGCCTTCGCCGCCGCCGGGCTCGAGCGCCGGGTCACCGTGGAGGTCACCGACCTCGCCACCGGCTCGGCGTTCGTACGGCATGGCCTCGGGGTGGCGTTCCTCCCGGAGTTCGTCGCCCCGCACTCACCCGACCTGTGCCTGCTGCGCGCGGCGGACGCGGACATGGTCTGGTCGCTCGCCGTCGCGACCTCCTCGACCCGGCGGCCGAGCGCGGCGGTCCGCGCCCTGCTCGACCTGGTCGACAACCACGTCCTCTCCCGTCCCGCCCCGGCGGGCGGGCGGACCGGCGGCGGTTAGGGAGCGTCCCAGTCGACTTCCGGGCCCGCCGGCACGATGCGGAGCGGGTTGAGCCGGGGATGGGTGCCGTAGTAGTGGCGCTTGATGTGGCCGAAGTCGGTGGTCCCGCCGAAGGCGGGGATCCGGTAGAGGTCGCGTGCGTAGCGCCACAGGTTGGGGTGGTCGACCAGCCGCCTGATGTTGGCCTTGAAATGCGTCACGTAGACCGCGTCGAAGCGCGCCAGCGTGACCCACAGGCGTACGTCCGCCTCGGTGAGCCGGTCGCCGAAGAGGTAACGCCGATCGGCCAGGCGCTCCTCCAGGTCGGCGAGCGTGGCGAACAGGGTCGTCACCGCCGCGTCGTACGCCTTCTGGCTCTCGGCGAAGCCGCAGCGGTAGACCCCGTTGTTGACGGTGGCGTAGACACGTTCGTTGAGCGCGTCGATCTCCGGCCGCAGGTCGGCCGGGTAGAGATCGACACCCGGCCGCGCCCATTCGGAGAACTGGGTGCCGAGGTCGATGCTGATGTCCGGGAAGTTGTTGCTGACGATCCCGCGTGTCACGCGGTCCCACAGCACCGGGACGGACACGTGGCCGTCGTAGCCCGGCTCGGTCGCCTCGTACGCCTCCCGCAGCAGTGTGAAGCCGTTCAGCTCGTCGGGCCCGTGGCCGGGCCCCTCGCGGAACGCCCAGCCGCGGCCGTCCCGTACCGGGTCGACCACCGACATCGTCACGACGTCCTCCAGCCCCAGGAGAGCGCGGACGATCACCGAGCGGTGCGCCCACGGGCAGGCCAGCGACACGTACAGGTGGTAGCGGCCGGGCTCGGCGGGGAAGTCGCCGCCGCCCGCGGTGATCCGGCCCCGGAAGGGAGAGAGCGGGCGCACGAACGCCCCGTCGGGGCCGGTGGGCGCCTTCACGGTGTAGTCGCCGAAGGCGTCGAAGTCGACGGGGCTCGCGACGGGCGTCGTGGTGGTCATCTTCCGAGCGTATCCGGGCGCTCCGGCCACCGGCGGTGAGGGGTCCGTGCCCCCGGCCGCTCTTCCCGTCCCGCGCGCCGTTTCCGCGCGGGCCCCGGGAGAGAGGAACCCTGTGCCCAGCGAGGTGAACACAGGGTTGGACAGCCCGCGCCACCCCGTCCCCGGGGCGGCGGCGCGGGATTCAGGACGTCGGCCTGCGGAACCCGGACGGTCTGCCGCGCTCCATCATCCCGAAGCGCATGGTGGCCAGCCCGAGGATCAGGATGAGCGCGCCCACGATCACGTTGTTGGCGATGGTCCTCGCGTCCGCCATGGATCCGCGGATCACCCAGGGGGCGACGATGGTCCACAGGCCGATCACCGGAGCGACCCAGGAGATCCCGTAGGTGCGGCCGAACGCGGAGCTGTAGCCCAGGGCCAGAAGCGCCACCACGATGCCGGTGACCAGGTTGTTCACGGCGAGAGGGCCGCGTCCGCTGAACCCGGCGATCCATGGTGAAAGCGCGAGGTACATGCCGCTGAGCAAGGTGAGCCCGTCGGCGAGCTGAGCGGCGGGATTCGCCGCGGCGCTGTCGTATCGGGCTCGCATCTGCATGATGTCGGGATGACTCCCGATGTCCGTGCTGTGCGTCATCCGTCACACCACCCTTCTGAGGTGTGGGGCGATCCGTTGATTCCAGCGTACGCCCGTTTCGTCCTTTGTTCCCGATTTGCGGGTTTTCTATTGCGCATGCGGCATGATCCGCCTCACCGGCGCTCACCTGGGGTTTAGGGTCCCGGCCTGGGGAAGGAGGAAGAAGTCAGACGTGAGGACCGAGAGGAGCACACCCTTATGAGTGCTGAGGACAAGTTCCGCAACAAGACGGACGAGGTCGCCGGCAAGGCCAAGGAGGGGCTCGGAAAGGTCACCGACGACGAGCGTCTTGAGGCCGAGGGCCGCGCCGACCAATCGGAAAGCAAGATCAAGCAGGCCGGTGAGAAGGTGAAGGACGCCGCCGGCAAGGTCAAGGACGCTTTCAAGGACTGACCCGCCAAGCCAGGGGACGGGAGACCGCCGGAGCGCATCGCTCCGAGCCGGGCTCTCGTCCCTTTTGGCGCCCGAAGCTCTTCCGTAAGCCCTTCTTCCGCAGCCCGAGCCGGGCACGGGGGCATGGCGGCATCATGACGCGACGGCGGGCCGCAGATCATGCCGGGGGCGTACGCGCCGCAGCGGTCGCGACGACGGTGCCGCGGCGCTGAGGGAACGCGGTGCTGAGAGAACGCGGCGCTGGGGCTACGCGGCGCTGAGATTAGGCGGCGTTGAGGGAACGCGGTACGACGAAAACGCCGGCCCCCGATGCGAGGGGGCACGGCGTGACCGGGGTGATGTGCTTGTCAGGCCGCCTGGGGGGCGGGCGAGCGGAACGCCGAGGTCATGAACGCCTGGATCAGGCGGATGACGAGCGCTTCGAGGACTATCAGGGCCGCCTTGGCAAGTACGGCGGCAAGAAAATCGGACACGAGATACCTCTTCGCGGCAAAAGGGCTTCTCTGTAAGAGTGAGGCATAAACCTCCCGTGTCGGCATAGGTGAGGTTACGGTTCGGTGAACGGTTGATTACCGTTACGACTCACGACACCCCGGCGCCCGCCGATGCCACAGAGGCATCAGGCCGGGCGCCGGGACGCCGCTCTCACTTGGTGGCGGTCCTGGCGCGGCCGGCCGTGCTCCTGGCGGAAGCCGCGGAGGGCTTGGCCGCGCCGGTCTCGGCCTTCTGTCCGGCCCGGCCGCCTCGGGTCGCCTCGGCCATGGCCTCGGCCGGTGACTTCGCCCCGGCCCTGCCGGCGCGCGCGCCCGCACCGGCCTCCTCGCTCTTCTGGCCGCCCGGGCGGCTCAGCGGCGACCACCGCTGGTCCCGCGAGCGGGTGCGCTGGGCGATCATGGTCCCGGCGCCGATGGCGGCCGCCACCGGCCACTCGAGGAGCCCGAAGGCCGCGAGCGCTCCCAGCCCGCCGTAGTACATGATGCGCTCCGGCGGGGGCAGGAACGTCCGCGCGATGTCCACCGCGTGCCCCATGTCCCGGCGGCTGAGGTGCGGCAACTCCATGTGCGGCATGTGCATCTCCGGGGGCCGCACCTGGACCCTCAGGAACGGCAGGTTGAGGTCCAGCAACGGCGTTCCCGGCTCCTGCGCCGTCCTGGGGGCGGTCGGAGAGGCTGATGCGGACGTCGGGGCGGGCGTCGTGCGCCCGCGGGGTGTCCGCGTCTGGGTCACGGTCATGGTTCCTCCCGGCTACGTATCTCCCCGATGCCGGATCGCCGACGTGCGACCCGCGAGGTCATAACTGCGAAAATGACCTTTCCATCCTCCATCGTGCTTAAAGCGATTTCTGGCGCTGATAGCGGTTGTTTGCCCACTTTTGCCAGTTACGTTTCGTGGGACCGGAGCCGCTGGTGTGAACGATTCGACGACATGGGGCGCCGGATCAGGCGTACGCTCGCCGCCGCCCGCGGGCGCGGCGGCGGTTCAGCGCCCGACGACGTCGGAGAGCGCGGCGAGCGCGGCGCCCCGTGCCCCGGCCATGTCGAGGTGCTCGACCAGCCATACCCCGGCGACCCGCCGCTGCTCCTCCCGCAGGAGGGTGTGGTCGCGAACCTTCTCCAGGAACCACTCGCGGAAGTGCGGGGCCGCCTCCACCACCCCGCCGCCGAGGAAGTACGCGTCCGGGTCGGTGAAGTTGGCCGCGATGGTGAGCAGCCTGCCGATGGCCATGGCCTGCTGCTCGAAGACCTTCAGCGCGAGCGGGTCGCCGGCTTCGCCGTAGCCGCGCAGCAGCTTGGCGGCCTTTCCGGGCGGCTCCACCAGCCCGAGCTCGTGGCCGGGGAACCGGGTCAGCCAGAACGGCAGCAGGTTCCTCTCGATCCCGGTGAGGGAGGCCACGCTCTCGGCGTCCCCGGCGAAGCCGCAGTTGCACGAGGGAAGCGGCTGGCCCTCCTCGAGCACCCCGTGGAGCGGGATGTGGACGTGGCCCAGCTCTCCGGCCATGCCGGCGGCGCCCTTCACCACGCGCCCGGCCTCGATCACCCCGCCCCCGAGCCCGGTCCCGACGATGGCCGAGATCGAGGACCGGTGCCAGGCCTCCGGGCCGAAGTGGGCGTGATGCGCGTAGAGGGCGGCGGCGTTGCCGTCGTTGTTGTAGACGACGGGCACCTCGACCTGTGCCTCCAGGGCGCCGCGGAAGTCGAAGCCGTACCAGCCGGGGTCGACGAAGTTGGTGGCGCCCTTGGAGGAGATCACACCTTCGGCGCTGGCCGGGCCCGGGGTGTCCAGGCCGACGGCGCGGACCTTCGAACGGGGCACGCCGGTGACCCGCAGCACGTTGTCGAGGGCGTGGAGGAGCCGCTCCACCGCCACGTCTGGGCCCTCCCGCACCAGGCTCGGAGTCTCGACCAGCCGGTCCACCAGGAACCGGCCGGACGCGTCGAGGACGGTCGCGTTGTTGCTGGTGCCGCCGTTGTCGAGTCCGACGACGACCCAGGGCCCTGAATAAGCCATAGGGGAGTGTCCTTCTTCCGCGCGTGTCAGTGCGAAGACTACGAGAGTCGGGCCGCCCGGGCACCAAGCCGCCACAAACCGGCGAACGCGGGCGGCGGGCGTTTCCGAAGAAGGCGCGTCAGAAAGGCCGCCCGGAAGCGAGCGGGGGAGCGGAGGCGAGCCGGAGAGGTGAAACATTCAGCTCCCCATGCGGGCCGCCGTAGCCCTTCACGACGGCCTTGGCCAGCCGTGATGCCGTGATGTCCGGGGCCTTCCCGGCTCCGCGGCGGGTGCCCGGGCGTTGACCCCCGGCCTGCCCGGAAGAACGATCTGCGTCCGGGGGCGCCGGCGCATGCGCCCTCGGTGCCGAGCTCCCCGTTCCGGGGCGGCCCCGGCCGGACGTCCGGGCCCCGGAAGGGGCGCCGGAGGAGAACACACGCCCCGCCCGGGGCGTCCCTGAAGGAGCGCCCCCACCCCGGGGCGTCCCTGACGGGCAGGCAGCGCCGGGCGTCGTGACGAGCACGCACGCGCCCAGCCCGGGCGCTTGATGAGCACACGCGCCAGGAAGCGAGGAACGTCATGAACGGTTCCCATTCCCGTCCGGCACGCGGACCGCTGCGGGCCGCCGCGACGGCCGCGCCAGGCACGCGGGGGCCGCGAGCGCGGCGGATCCTCGCCGCCCTCGCCGCGCTCGTGGCGGGGGTCGTGGTCCTGGTCGCTCCGGGCCCCGCCGCCGCGGCCGACTCGGTCTGCGCGGTGAACTACTCCACCAACCCGTGGACCGGCGGCTTCACCGCACAGGTGCGGCTCACCAACCTCGGGCCAGCCGTCACCTCGTGGACGCTGCGCTGGACCGCCGGGGCCGGCCAGCAGGTGACGAACTCCTGGAACGCCCAGGTCACCCAGTCGGGCACCGCTGTGACCGCGGTCAACGCGGCCTGGAACGGCACGCTGGCCACCGGAGGCGCCACCGACTTCGGCTTCCAGGGCACCTGGTCCGGCGCGCTCGCCACGCCCACGAACTTCTCACTGAACGGCGTGCCGTGCGGCGGAACCCCCACGCCGACCCCCACGCCGACCCCCACGCCGACCCCCACGCCGACGCCGACGCCGACGCCGACGCCGACGCCGACGCCGACTCCCACGCCGACGCCGACGCCGACTCCCACGCCGACGCCGACGCCGACGCCGACTCCCACGCCGACGCCGACGCCGACTCCCACTCCCACCCCCACTCCGACGCCGACTCCCACGCCCACGCCGACTCCAACTCCGACGTCCTCAGGCTGCTCGGGTGCGGGGCTGGCGGTGTGCTCGGGCTTCGAGGACCAGACGGGCACCGCACCTTCGGGTGACTGGCAGGTCACCGCCCCGAACTGCCAGGGGACCGGCACCGCCGTCATCGACACCGCCACCACGCACAGCGGCGCGAGGTCGCTGCGGATCAACGGAGGCGGCGGCTACTGCAACCACGTCTTCGCCGCCACCACCCGCGACGTCTCGACGGTCGGGCCGGTGGTGTACGGGCGGATGTGGGTCCGGCACACCACCGCGCTCCCCGTCTCCCACATCGCGATGATCACGATGGCGGACACCCGCGACGGCGGCAAGGACCTCAGGATCGGCGGCCAGAACGCCGCGCTCCAATGGAACAGGGAGTCCGACGACGCCACGCTGCCCGAGCAGAGCCCGACGGGCGTGTCGCTCAGCTCGCCGCTGCCCACCGGCCGCTGGGTGTGCCTGCGCTTCCAGATCGACACCACCCAGCAGGCCATGCGCACCTACCTCGACGACCAGGAGGTCGCCGGGCTCCACCTGGACACCACGCCGACCCGCGACATCGACTCGCAGTGGCTGCGCCGGACGACCGCCCCCCGCCCGAGCACGCTGCGCCTGGGCTGGGAGAGCTACTCCGGTGACGCGGACACCCTCTGGTACGACGACGTGGCGCTCGGCTCCAGCCCGATCGGCTGCTGACAGCAGGAGCGCCCCCGTTCCATCGCCGCTCGCCGAGGCCCGTGTCCCGCTCCAGGGGCACGGGCCTCGGCCTGCTCACGCGGGCGTGCCGCGGGAGGCCGTCCGCGCCATCCCTCCTCTACCTGGTACGACCCGGCCTGCGAGGGCATATTTGTCGGATATGTCGGTTTATGGGGGCGGTGATCTCAGGGTGGGGCGCTCCTGCCTCGCGGGCTCCGGAGCGAGCCGGGGATCGCGTCCGAAGGGAGAGGGCGATGACCGATGTGCACCGCGTTCCCGAGATGATGAAGGAGCCCGACGTCATCGACCTGCTCATCCACCAGCACGGGATGATCAGGGACCTGTTCGACGAGGTGGAGCGGGCCGCGCCCGGCGAGCGGCGTGAGCCGTTCCACCGGCTGGTGCGGCTGCTGGCCGTCCATGAGACGGCGGAGGAGGAGGTCGTCCACCCCTACGCGCGGCGCAGGATCGACGGCGGCGAGGGCGTGGTGGCCGACCGGCTGCGCGAGGAGAACGAGGCCAAACAGCTGCTCGCGCAGCTCGACCGGGAGGGCCCCGGCCATCCCGACTTCGCGGCGCGCCTGGACTCGCTGCGGCTCGCCGTGCTCGCGCACGCCCGGGCCGAGGAGCGGTACGAGTTCGCCCGGCTCAAGGCCCGCACGTCCGCCGCCGAGCGCAGGGCCATGGCCCTCGGGGTCCGGGCGGCCGAGGCCGTGGCGCCGACCCACCCGCACCCGGGGGTGGAGTCGGCCACCAGGAACCTCCTGTTCGGCCCGCCCGCCGCGATCGTCGACCGGGCCCGCGACCTGATCCGCAAGGCGGCGGGCAGGCACGCCTCAGGGACGCCTGAGGGGGGTGCCTGAGAGACGCCGTACGGCCTGGGCCCCATGAGGCCCGGGGCCGTGCGGCGTGAGCCGGTCAGTGGGTCCGCAGGCTGTACAGCGGGTGCGTGCCCTCGGTCTCCAGGCGGTACTCCTCGCCCGACACGGCGCGGTTGTCCTCGATGACGGTCTCGCTGGGGGGCTCCTCGCCGCCGTGGATCTGCTCCTGCCACCGCTGGAAGCGTTCGTGGGCTTCCTGGACGTAGCCGGTGCCCAGGGTGGTGTAGTCGATCTGGGTGGCGATCAGCTCCCGCAGGTAGCCCTTGTTCGGCTCGAAGGTCACCGGCGCCGGCAGCCGGGGGGCCACCACCTGCTCCGGCTCACGCCCGTCGTAGCGGCGCATCAGCTCGGCCGCGATCCGCAGGTGCTCCAGCTCCATGTTCAGATGAAGCTCCCAGATCGCCTTCACCTTCGGATCGGACTCGGTCTCCATGAACGAGTGATACAGGTAACACTCGTTGTACTCATGGTTGACCAGCTGCTCCCACCACGTCTCCCCCGGGTCGACCAGCGACTCGTAATGCGTGACGTGCTCCTCTTCGATCAGCCCGATCTCCTGGTACAGCCGCCGGGCGATCGGCTCCATGTACGTCGGCCCGACGTTCATGTAGAAGTTCATCGTCTGCTGCTCCGCCGACATGATCGTCAACGCGTGCAGCTTCGAGATCGGCGCCGCCGCCTCACGGTCGTACGGCTCACGCACGTTGTCGACCGGATGGCGGTGATGCATCTTGGTCGGCCGGCCCGGCATCACCTCGGTCAGCCGGTCTACGATCTTCTCGGCCCGCCGGTGCTCGATCATCTCGTACAGGTTGGCGTACCGGTACAGATGATCGAAGTCCTCCAGCACGCCGAACTGGTAGGCCTGCTTCAGGTACGGGTCGGGCTCCATCCGCGCCACCCACGCGGTCAGGTCCACCGCCACCTGCTCATAGGCGATCGTCGTCTCCAGCACCGACGCCAGCCCCGGCAGCAGCCAGTTCACCACCTTCTGCTGCTGCGCCTCGATGTACCGCACCTCCGCCAGGCGCTGCCTCACCTCGGGCTCCCGGCACCGGCGCGCGAAGTGGTGGCTGAAGCCGATCGCCTCCATCTCGATGCCGTTCATCGTGATGATCCGGCAGCGGGTGTAGGGATCGGCGCGGTCGGGGTCGATCGGGGCGACGTTCAGCTCGCGCCAGTTCCGCAGCTGGCGGTCGAGCGGGACGCCCCGCTCCCGCAGAGGATCGAACGTCATGGCTGCTCCTTCCCCGCGACTCGGCAGGGCCTACCCAGCCGCCGGAGAACGGCAAACCTCCGCATCGATTGATATTCGCCCAGGTCGGATAGGTTTGACCGGATCTGCACCTAGGGGTGCGTCGGCGTCAGTCGGCCGAGGTCGTGGCGGCGTGCGGGTCGCCGACCTTCTTCGACTGGGACGACCCACGCTCCCTCAGGAAGACGGCGAGCAGCACCATCGAGGCGACCGCGAGGAACTCCGACTGCCAGTTCTGCAGCGTCCGGTTCCAGAAGTCGGCCGACAGGACGTACCGGCTCCAGCCGATCGGGTCCTCCAGCCGGGTGAGCTGCTCGGCGTCGTACGCGGCCACGCCCGCGATCGACTGGGCCAGCCAGGACAGCACGAAGATCACGCCCATGACGATCCCGAGCGAGTGGCCGAAGAGGGTCTGCCGCCAATCGGTCGCCTTCGCCCATCTCGGTGAGTCCTCGCCGGCGTGGGGGCCGACCTTCTGCTCGGCGTCGGATTGTGGGCCCTCCTCGCCCACCTTCTTCGACTCCGGCGAGCCGCGCTGGACCAGCCACACCGTGAGCATGATGTAGAGGAGGAACTGGAGGTACTCCGACTGCCAGTTCTCCGCGACGTCCACGGCGAAGGACGACGAGGTGACGTACGCCGCCCACGAGACGGGGGAGCCGCCACCGGCCAGCTGCTCCTCGTTGAACGCCGCCACGCCGGAGATCGACTGCCCGGCGAGGCTGAGCAGGAACAGCGCCAGGAAGACCAGACCGAGGGCGTTGTCCCGGATGAGACGCCTCACCTGCGCTACCTCCGCATCAGACCGAGGACGACGACGTACGCCAGGCCGAGCGCGATGACCCCCAGGAGGACCACGTAGAGGGTGCGGGCGCCGTTCATGAGCTCACCTGGCAGTCGTACGGCAGGCCGGGCCGCGGGGCACAGCCCGCCGCCCGCACGCGCCAGCCGTCGGGGAAGCGGTGCAGGAAGACGGTGTCCCCGCCCATCCGCACCTGTGCCTCGTCGCCGTACACCTCGACGTCCCCCACCGCGCCACCACGCAGGCCCTTGGACTCGATGTCCCCGGCGCAGTCGTCGACGCTCTCGGCCGTACGCGGCGACAGCAGCGCGCACGCCCGGTCGCCCTGTCCCTGCGCGACGGCGGCGAAGAACCGCTCAGCCGTCCGCGCCGCCGGCTCGTCCCCGGCCCGCGCGCATCCGGCGACGGTGACCGCGAGGCAGACGACCGTCATCGCTCGCTTGCCCATGACCTGCGTCTACCCCAGGGACGGCAGTGAAACCAGCGAAGACGCCCCCTCTGCCACCTGGGCGGACGCCGCCGGTCCTTCCATGGTGATCTGTACGGGTAGATCCCTCAACCGTGAGACCCTGGCCGCGTGCGGATCGCGCTGCTGGGCCCTCTGGAGGTCCGAGACGACGCCGGCCACCTCGTCGAGATCACCGGCGTCAGGCTTCGCACGCTCCTGGCGCGGCTGGCCCTTTCCCACGGGCGTCCGGTGACGGCGGACGCGCTCATCGACGCCATCTGGGGTGGCGAGCCGCCCGGAGGAGCCGCCAACGCGCTGCAGTCGCTCGTCTCCCGGCTCCGCCGCGCCCTGCCGGCGGCCGACGCGGCGCTCGTGGAGTCGCTGCCGGCGGGCTACCGGCTGGCCGTCCCCGAGGACCACATCGACGCCGGGCGGTTCGAGAGGCTGATCGCGGAGGGACGGGCGGCGTGGACGCCGGCCGGGGAGGCGCCGGCCCTCGACGGCCTCGCCACGGCGGCGGGACGGTTCGCCGAGGCGCTGCGACTGTGGCGGGGGCCTCCGATGACCGGGCTCCGCGCGGCGGAGTTCGCGTCCGCGGCCGTGTCACGGCTCGCGGAGATGAGGCTGCGCGCCGTGGAGGATCTCGCCGAGGCGAGGCTGGCGCTGGGGAAGGCCGGCGAGCTGGTCGCCGAGCTGGAGGAGCTGACCACCGAACATCCGCTGCGTGAGCGGTTGTGGGAGTCGCGGATGCGGGCGCTGTGCGCGGCCGGGCGGCCCGCGGAGGCGCTGGCCGCCTTCGACGACCTGCGCCGGACGCTCGCCGAGACGCTGGGCGCCGATCCCTCACCGGCCCTGCGCGCGCTGCACGTGGCGATCCTGCGGGGCGAGGCCGGCCCGTCCTCCAGACGCGCCGGTCCCCGCACGAACCTGCGCACTCCGCTGACGAGCTTCGTCGGGAGGGACGAGGAGGCCGAGCGCGTCGGCCGGTTGCTGGACGAGGCACGGCTGGTGACGCTGGTCGGCCCTGGAGGCGCGGGCAAGACCCGGCTCGCGGTCGAGGTGGCCTCCCGCCGGGCCGGTCACGTACGTGACGGCGTCTGGCTGGTCGAGCTGGCCGGGGTGCGGGATCCCGCCCAGGTCCCGGCGGCCGTCTCCGCCGCACTGGGCCTGCGGGAGAACGAGTCCCGCGTGGACCCGCGAGAAGCGCCGGGCGTCGCGGCTCCGGGAGCGGAGGACCCGGCGGCGCCGGAAACCTCGCAAACCTGGGAAACCTCGGGAAGCCCGGGAGACCGGGGAGACGCGCGGCACGGCGGCGGGCCTCCTCCGCGGCCGCCGCACGACAGGATCGAGCAGATCGCGGAGGCGCTGCGCGACCGGCGGACGCTGATCGTGCTCGACAACTGCGAGCACCTGATCGACGCGTGCGCGTGGCTCGCCGACGTGGTCGCGGGCCGGTGCCCGGGGGTCCGGGTCCTCGCCACGTCCCGCGAGCCTCTGGCGATCACGGGTGAGGTGCTCCATTCCGTCGGCCCGTTGCGGGTCCCCCCGCCGGGAGTGCCCCTGGAGGAGGCGCTCACCTTCCCCGCCGTGCGCCTGTTCGCCGACCGGGCCGCCGCCGTCCGCCCGGGGTTCTCACTCACCGCGGCCAACCTCCCCGCCGTCGCCGAGGCGTGCCGGCGGCTGGACGGCCTGCCCCTCGCCATCGAGCTGGCCTGCGCGCGCCTTCGCACGCTGCCCGTCGAGGAGATCGTCACGCGGCTCGGGGACCGTTTCCGCCTGCTCACCGGAGGCAGCCGTACGGCCCTGCCCCGGCACCAGACGCTGCTGGCCGTGGTCGAGTGGAGCTGGGACCTGCTGACCGAGGCGGAGCGGGCACTGGCCCGCCGGCTCGCGGTCTTCGCCGCGGGCGCCACCCCGGAAACGGCGGAGGCGGTGTGCGCCGGCACGGCGAAGGGGGAGGACGGGCGGGTGGTGCTGCCCCCGGAGGACGTCCTGCGGACCCTTGGCGCGCTGGTGGACAAGTCCCTCGTGGTGCTCCTCGAGACGCCGGGGGCCCCGCCCCGCTATCGCATGCTCGACACGATCAGGGCGTACGCGGCGGCGGCGCTGGCCGGTTCCGGTGAGGCCGGGAGGGTGCGGCGGGCCCACGCGGCGTTCTTCCTGGACAGGGCGGAGACGGCCGACCCCGCACTCCGTACGGCGGACCAGCTGGAGTGGCTGAAGTGGCTGGCCCGCGAGCGGGGCGAGCTGGCCGCCGCCCTGCGCTGGGCGATCGACTCGGCCGACGCGGAGACGGCCGTCCGGCTGACCGCGGCACTCGGCTGGTTCTGGAACCTGCACAACACCCACGACGAGGCGGCCTCCTGGCTCCGGGAGGCGCTCGCACTGCCCGGCCTGGACGGGAGCGGGCCGGTTTCCCACCGGGCCGTCGCACGGGCGTACGCCTATCATGCGATGCATCACTTCGCGATCCGGGACAGCGGGGCCGCCCTGTGGTCGGCGGCGCACGCTCACCGCCTCGCCGGAGCCGCACACCTGACGGACCCGATGATCATGCTCATGGACGTGCTGGTCCGCATGCACCCGGACCACAGTGAGGCCGACGACTCGGCGGCGCTGCGGCACCTGGCCGGCCTGGCGGACAGCGACGACCCCTGGCTGGCGGCGGCGGCCCGGCTGTTCCGCGGGCTGGCGCTGGCGGCGTTCGGCGGCGCGGCCGAGGCGGCCGCCGACCTGACCGCGGCCAGGGACGGATTCGCGGCGGTGGGCGACCGCTGGGGCATGGCGGCGGCGGTGAGCTCCCTGGGCAGCTGCCACAGTCTCGGCGGCGACCACGCCGCCGCGGTGGCCGCCATGGGGCAGGCGGTGACGTTCATCCGGATGCTCGGATCCGAGGGCGACGTCCCGTGGATGCTCATCGATCTGGCGCTGGAGCGCGTGCGCATGGGCGACCTCGTCGCCGCCCGGGCCGACCTGGAGGAGGCCGAGGCGGAGGGGCTGGCGTGCCGCTCCGCCGCGATCACCGCCTCGGCCCGCGCCGGGCTGGGCGAGCTGGCGCGCGCCGGCGGCGATCTCACCGTGGCGCGATCCCTGCTGGCCGGCGCCCTGGGCGACCTCGACGGGGTGAGCGGCGCACCTCCGCAGCTCCGGGCGCGCGCCCTGCTCAGCCTCGGCCGGGTCGAGATCGCCGACGGCGACCTCGACGCCGCACGGTCCCGCCTGCGGGAAGGCCTCGCTGCCGCCCAGGAGGCGGGAGACCGGTCCGCCGTCGCCGGCGTGGCGGAGGGGCTCGCCGCCCTGGCGGTCGCCGAGGGCGAGACGGGCGAGGCCGCCGGCCTGCTCGGGCTCGCCGCGGCGGTGCGCGGGGTCCCCGACCGGGGAAGCCCCGACGTGCTGCGGGCCGAGGCGGCGGCACGGGCGACGCTCGGGGAGGCCGCCCACGCCGCCGCCTACGCCGCGACGGCCCGGCTCGGCACCGACGCGGCGCTGGCCGCCCTCCGGGATCGGTGACTCCCGGGGGCCGAGGGCCCCCGGCGCCCCCGGTTGGGACGGCCTCAGGCCTTGCGGCGGTAGACCATGATCGCGAGCGGCGCGAACACCGCCAGGATGGCCGCCGTCCACAGCAGGGAGTCACGGACACTGCCGCCGACCGGCATGCGGGTCATCAGGGCGCGAGCCGCCTCCGACAGCCGCGACACCGGGTTGATCTTCACCCACGCCTGCAGCCAGCCGGGGAGCTTCTCGGTCGGCACGAAGACGTTGCTCCCGAAGGTGAGCGGGACCACCGTGATGAAGACGAACCCGCCCATGCTCTCCGGGCTCCTCGCCAGCAGCCCGGCCAGCGCCGCCATCCAGCACATCGACAGCGAGAAGGCCAGGATCAGCCCGCAGGCGGCCAGGATCGCGAGGAGGCCGGCGTGGGCGCGGAACCCCAGGACGGCGCCGACGGCGAAGACCATGGCGAGGGAGACCACGTTCCTGACGACGTCGCCGAGGACGCGCCCGATCAGCGGCGCGGCCCGTGAGATCGGCAGGCTGCGCAACCTGTCGAAGACGCCCGACCGCAGGTCCGAGTTGAAGCCGATCGCCGTGTTCATCGAGGCGAACACCAGCGCCTGCACCGCCACACCCGGCAGGACGAACTGCAGGTAGGCGTGCCAGTCCCCGGACACCGCGTTGCCGAACAGGAAGGTGAACAGCACCACGAAGGTGATCGGCATCAGGGAGAGGTCGAGAAGCTGGTCGGGCGAGTGCCTGATCTTGAGGATGCTCCTCCAGGCGAGGGTGAGGCCCTCCCGTGCGACCCGCACGGGGGCGGCGGGACGGCGGGCGGCCGGCTCCGGCGCGGTCATCGGCTCTTCCTGTCGTCCTCGCCGCCGCGGCCCGCCGGGACGGGCGCGACCGGCGGCGTGCCCGTCAGCGACAGGAACGTCTCGTCCAGGCCGGCCAGCCGCAGCCCCAGCTCGTTCACGGCGATGCCCTCCGCGTCGAGCCGCCGCGCGACCGCGGTCAGCACCTCCGTACCGGATCTCCCGGCCTCCACCGGCACCGAGACCACCCCGTCGGCCCCGTCACGGACCGGCGCGGTGCCCGCCGCCTCCGCGACGATCGCGGCCACCGCGCCCGCCGCCGTCCGATCCGCCGGGCGTACGTCGAGGGTCTGGCCGCCCACCTTGGCCTTGAGGCCGTCGGGGGTGCCGGTGGCGACGACCCGGCCGTGGTCGATCACCACCACCTCGTCCGCGAGCCGGTCCGCCTCCTCCAGGTACTGGGTGGTGAGCAGCACGCTCGTCCCGCCGGCGACCATGTCGCGCACCAGGTCCCACACGTCCCCCCTGGCGCGCGGATCGAGCCCCGTGGTCGGCTCGTCGAGGAACAGCATCCGGGGACGGCCGATGAGGCTGGCGGCCAGGTCCAGCCGGCGGCGCATCCCCCCGGAGTAGGTCTTCACCGTGCGCCGGGCGGCCTCCGCGAGGCCGAAGCGGGTGAGCAGCTCCCGGACGCGGCCACGCGCGTCCGGCCGCGACAGGCCGAGCAGCCGGGCGACGATCATGAGGTTCTCGTGCCCGGTGAGGTCCTCGTCGACCGCGGAGAACTGCCCGGTCAGCCCGATCAGCTCCCTGACCTTCTCGGGACGCCGTGCGACGTCGAAGCCCCCGACGTGCGCCGTGCCCCCGTCAGGGCGCAGCAGGGTGGCGAGGACGCGCACGACCGTCGTCTTGCCGGCGCCGTTCGGCCCGAGCAGCCCGAACACCGTGCCCTGCCGCACGGCGAGGTCGACCCCGTCGAGCGCGGTCGTGCTCCCATATCGCTTCACCAGGCCCTCGGCCCGGATCGCGTACGTCGTCGAATTCATGACGCCCACAGTGGCGGCCCGCGCTGACATCGCTCGCACACGGCGCTGTCACGCCACGTGCTCAGGCGTACGGCTCAGGGGCGGGCGGCGCGCCCAGGTGGCCCAGCGCCACAGCCATTCGACAGGGCCCTGGCGGCAGCGGCGCAGCCAGAGGGTGGACCACAGCCACTGGACCGCGAGGATGGCGCCGGCGATCAGCAGCACCCTCGCAGCCGACCAGCTGTGCGGCGGGCCGTCGAGGAACCGGGTGACCCCCAGGACGAGGAGCGTGGCGGTCAGGTAGTTGGTCAGCGCCATCCGGCCCAGCGGCGTGAAGACGGCCCGCAGCGCCGGTCGCAGCGGAGTCCTCAGCAGGACGAGCAGGACGCATATGTACACCCCCGCGAGCAGCAACCCGGCCACGGACATCGACCGGCCGAAGTCCGCGCCCCCCACGTCGCCTCCTTGCGCCCGTACCTGCCACCACACGGCGGGTACGGCCCCCGCCGCGAGGATCAGGCCCAGGACGGCCGGCATCCGGGTGGACCGCTCGATCCGGTCGATCACCCCGTACCTGACCAGTGCGGACCCCAGCAGGAACAGCCCGGGGACCAGCGTGAGGAAGCCGCCGAAGAAGAGCGCCGCCGCCGGGATGAGCGCGGCGGCGAGGCCGGCCACGGCCCACCGCGGCAACCAGGTCGAGGGCAGCAGCACCACCAGGCCGACGACGGCGTAGACGGTCAGGATGTCGCCCTGCCACAGCAGCACGTAGTGCGCCAGGCCGACCGCGAGCAGCGCGAGGAGCCGGCGCAGCAGGAGCAGCCGCGGGCGCGCGGCGCGGTCCGCCGCGGAGCCGAGCAGCAGGGAGAACCCGACGCCGAACAGCAGGGAGAAGATCGGGAAGAAGCGTTGCCCGACGAACAGCCCCAGCCAGGCGTCCGCGTCGTCCAGGCTAACCGGTGAAAGCTCGACGACGACGCGGCCCATGTTGGCGATCGGCTGGACGTTGGCCAGCAGGATTCCGCACAGCGCGAAACCGCGCACCACGTCGAGTGCGGCGATGCGCGGCCGGCCGGCGGAGGTCGTCGCGGGCCCTGTCTCGCCGCCGGTTCCGAGCGGGTGATGGACAGGCCGGTCCGGTCGCGTCCGGTCGGCCCGATGAGCCCGGCCTGACGGATGCGCGGACGGGGCTGAGCCCGGCGGCCGCCGGGCCGCCTGATCGGGCTCGCGGCTCTCAGCGTGAGAGGGAAGATCTCCGTGTGGCATGGGACCCCATCCTGCGCGCGGCGGCCCGTTCCCGGCATCGGCCGAAAGCACGGCTCGCGCCGCCGGGACCGTACTTTCGGCCGGTTCCGGCGTCCGGCGGGGATCTCGTAGCCTGAGCGGCGTGAATGCTCGCGAGTG
The DNA here is from genome assembly GCF_040802045.1 of Microbispora sp. NPDC049125. Lineage (NCBI taxonomy): Bacteria > Bacillati > Actinomycetota > Actinomycetes > Streptosporangiales > Streptosporangiaceae > Microbispora > Microbispora sp. NPDC049125. The sequence continues at coordinate 28,294 of NZ_JBEZDW010000004.1, forward strand.
GCTGGCCCGGGGCGCCCGGATCGTGGCCGACGCAGGCCTCGCCGCCGTGTTCGCGGCGGCGCTCGCCTTCCAGGCGGTTCAGATCGCGCGGAGCTGGGGTGGCGGCTACTGGCGGTTCGACTGCGCCGCCGGGGCGGCGGTGTGCCTGATCGCCCTGTTGCGCCGGCGCGGCCGGGCGCGGGCGGCGGCCGCGGGTCTCGCCGTCGCCGCGGCGGCCATCCTGATCGCCCGGTCCGCCCACCTGCCGGCGGAGCCGGGTCTCGCCATGGCGGTGGCCCTGTGGGTGCTCGTCGGCTCCGCGGTCAGGACGCTTCCGGCCCGGCAGGCCTGCGCCGTCGCCGCCGGAGGTCTCGCCGTGGTCGCCGGCAGCCTGCTCAGCGCCTCCGCCTCATCCGGCGTGCGCGGGGTGGTGGTGCTGAACGGCGCGGGGTGGCTCGCCGCCGTCGCCGCCGGGCTGGGCCCCCGGCTGCTCGACGCCCGCAGACGGGCCGTCGCCGACCGGGTGCGCCGGGATGAACGCCTGGAGCTGGCCAGGGAACTGCACGACGTGGTCGCCCACCACATCACCGGCATCGTGATCCAGGCCCAGGCGGCCCAACTGGTCGCCCGCAAGCGGCCGGAGAGGCTGGAGGGCTCCCTCGCGGGAATCGAGGCGGCCGGCTCCGAGGCGCTGGCGGCGATGCGCCGCGTGGTCGGCCTGCTGCGCGACACCGGTGACGGGGCCCCCGCCACCTCCGGGCCCGAACGGCTCAGCGAACTGGTCAGGCGCTTCGAGGGGCATGGCCGTGCGGTGCACCTGCGGCTTCCCGAGGGCGAACCGGCCTGGCCCGCGGAGGTGACCAGCACCGTCTACCGGGTGGTGCAGGAGTCGCTGACCAACATCGCCCGCCACGCCCGGCGCGCCCGGTCGGTGACGGTGAGCGTCGTCCAGGATGGAGGCGCCGTCACTGTCGAGGTCGCCGACGACGCCCCGCAGGGCCCGGCCCGGCACCACCGCGGCGGCGGCTACGGCCTGGTCGGGATGCGCGAACGCCTGGAGGCCCTCGGCGGCACGCTGCGCGCCGGCCCGCGCCCCGGGGCGGGCTGGTCCGTGCTCGCCACTCTGCCCGTCCCCGGGAAGGAGCGCCGATGACCATCAGGGTCCTGATCGCCGACGACCAGGCGATGGTCCGCGGCGGCCTGCGGCTCATCCTGGAGGACCAGCCCGACATCAGCGTGATCGCGGAGGCCGCGGACGGCGTCGAGGCCGTCGGCCTCGCCCGGCGGCTGCGGCCGGACGTGTGCCTGGTGGACATCCGGATGCCTCGCCTCGACGGCATCGAAGTCACCCGCGCCCTGGCCGGCCCGGGCGTCGCCGACCCGCTCCGGGTGGTGGTGGTCACCACCTTCGACCTCGACGAGTACGTCCACGGCGCGCTGCGTGGCGGGGCGGTGGGCTTCGTCCTGAAGGACGCGGGCCCCGTCCTGCTGGTCGAGGCCGTCCGGGCCGCCAGCGTGGGCGACGCCCTGGTCTCGCCGTCGCTCACGCTGCGGCTGCTGCGTCACCTCACGGCGGCCGGGGCGCCGGCCGCCCGCGAGCCGGCGCGGCCGCTGTCGGACCGGGAGACCGAGGTCGTCCGGGCCATCGCCAGAGGCCGCACCAACCAGGAGATCGCCGCCGAGCTGTTCATCTCGCTGAGCACGGTCAAGAGCCACATCTCGGGCATCCAGGCGAAGCTCGGGGTGCGTAACCGGGTCGAGATCGCCGCCTGGGCGTGGGAGAGCCGCCTCGCGGGGACGGTGTAGCGCCCCAGGCCGTCAGGCGATCGTCTGCCACCAGCCGTCGACGGGCGGCGGGTCGTCCACCGTGACCCGCTCGCCGGGACGGGGGACGACGAGGCGGACGCCGCGCGCCTTGGCCTCGCTCCACAGCCGGTCGACGGGGTCGCCCCAGGCGTGGGTGGAGAGGGTGAACGTGCCCCAGTGCACCGGCAGCAGCAGGCCGGCCCGCAGGTCGAGGTGTGCGCTGATCGCCTCCTCCGGCGTCATGTGGATGTCCGGCCAGCCCTCGCTGTACGCGCCGATCTGGATCATCGACAGGTCGAACGGCCCGTGCGCCTCGCCGATGGCGGCGTAGCCGTCGAAGTAGCCGGAGTCGCCCGTGTAGAAGACCCGCCGCCGCTCGCCCGCGATCACCCAGGAGGCCCAGAGCGTCTGGTCGCGCTCGAAGCCCCGGCCGGAGAAGTGGCGCGCCGCGGTCGCGGTCAGGCGCACGCCGCCGACCGTCACCTCCTCCTCCCAGTCGAGCTCCACGATGCGGGAGGCGGGCACCTTCCACCGCTCAAGGTGGGCGCCGACGCCCAGCGGCACGACGAACGGCGCCGACTGGGTGCGGGTGAGCACGCGTACGGTGGCCATGTCCAGATGGTCGTAGTGGTCGTGCGAGATCACGACGGCGTCGACCTCGGGCAGGTCGTGCAGCGGAACGGGCGGCGGGTGCAGGCGCCGGGGGCCCACCAGGGCCGAGGGGGAGCAGCGGTCGCTCCACACCGGGTCGAGCAGCACGCGCCGCCCCTCGATCTCGACGAGGGCGGACGAGTGGCCGTACCAGACGGCTTCGAGGTCGCTCCCCGACGCGGGGGAGGGGACGGCGAGGGGCACCGGGAGGCGCGGCTTCCTTCTGCTCCGCTCCAGCAGCAGCTCACCGGCGACCTTGCGGCCGGTGCCGGGAGGGATCACGGAAGCCGGCGTCTCGTTGCGGAACGCCCCGTCGCTGAACTGTCTCGACCCGCGCACCCGTGCGGCCCGGTCGCCGGCCGGCTTGGCGCCGAGGGCGGCCGGGACGTCCCGCGACACCCATCCCAGTGCGGCGAGCGCGAGCGCCCCTGCGGCGAGCCCCGCGCTCCGGCCATGTCCACCAGTCTTCAACGGCATTCTCCTTGCTGGATCCTGCGGTTCAGACTAGGCGGTCACGCCGGAGCGCGCGCCGGGCCGCGTCAGTCCTGCGCCTTGCCTCCGGCGAGACGGCTGATCATCAGGGCGACCAGGATGATCACGCCGTAAACGAGCTGCTTCCACTCGCCGGGCACGCCCTTGAGGGTGAGGATGTTCTCCACGAGCCCGATGACCAGGACACCGGTGAGGGCGCCGAAGACCGTGCCCTTGCCGCCGTCCAGGCTGACGCCGCCGATGACGGCCGCCGCGAACACCATGAAGATCCACCCGTTGCCCTGGTTGGCGCTGATCGAGCCCAGCCAGCCGGTGGTGAGCAGCCCCGCGAGGGCCGCCAGCGTGCTGCCGATGATGAACACGCCCCACACGACCCGGTTGACGCGCACGCCCGCGGCGCGGGCCGCGTCGTCGTTGCCGCCGATGGCGTACAGGGCCCGGCCCACCCGGAAGTAGCCGAGCGCCACGATGCCCGCGGCGAACAGCACGCCGGTGATCCAGATCGATGCCGGGATGCCGAGCCAGTTCGCGCTGCCGAGATAGGTGAACGACTCGGGGAGCTGGAACAGGCTCTTGCCGCCGGTGAAGCCGAGCTGCAGCCCGCGGACCACGATCAGCATCGCCAGCGTGACGACGAACGCGGACAGCTGGAAGCGCAGGATGAGGAACCCGTTCAGCGCCCCGGTGAGCGCGCCGATCAGCAGGCACAGCGGGATCGCCAGGAAGGACGGCAGCCCGATGCCGAATCCGCCCGCCGACGTGGGGATGACGAGCATCACCGCGAGGGCGGGCGCCAGGCCCACGGTCGACTCCAGCGACAGGTCGAACTTGCCCGTCACCAGGATGAGCGTCTCGGCCAGGACCACCAGAGCGAGCGCGCTCTGCTGCTGCAGCACGTTGACCAGGTTCTCGCCGGTCAGGAACGTCGGGCTCACCGTCGCGCCCGCGGCCAGCAGGACGACGATCACCGGGACCAGGGTCAGATCTCTGAACCGCCCGAGCTTCAGTGAGACCGGCGCGAACCTCATCCGCTCGCTCTGCTCCGTCATGCCATGCCTTCCATGAGGGCCACCAGTTCCTGGTCCGTCCAGCCGCGCGGCAGGTCCCGTACGACGCGGCCGTGGAACATCACCAGCACCCGGTCGCAGACCCGGAGGTCGTCGAGATCGTCGGACACCACCAGGGCTCCCGAGCCGCCGCGTGCCGCGTCCTCGATGGCGCCGAGCAGCGCCTCCTTGGCCCGCACGTCCACGCCGGCCGTGGGGTCGACGACGACCAGCGCCTTGGGGGAGTTGGACAGGGCGCGGGCCATGACGGCCTTCTGCGCGTTGCCGCCGGACAGCTCGCCGACCGGCTGGCCCGGGCCGCTCGCGTGGATGTCCAGTTCCTTGATCATTTTGTTCGCGTACTCCCGCTGCCGGGAGGACGAGACCGTTCCGTAGCTGCCGAGCCTGTGCGCGACCGGCAGTGTGACGTTCTCCGACAGCGCCAGGAGAGGGACGAACCCCTCCTTGCCGCGGTCCTGGGGGAGGAAGCCGAGACCTGCCTCCAGCGCCGCGGGGACGTCGCCCGGCCGGGGCCGCACGCCGTCGATGGCGACCGTCCCCGCGGCCGCGCGGCGCAGGCCCGCGAGGGTCTCCGCCAGCGAGACCTTGCCGCTGCTGCCCGACCCGGCCAGGCCGAGCACCTCGCCCCGGCGTACGCGCAGGTCGACGTCCTCGTAATGGCCGGGCAGCGTCAGCCCCTCGGCCTGGAGAACGACGTCCTCGGCCGGGGCCGGCCGGTCGGAGCGCCCGCCCAGCGAGACGGCCTCGCCGGTCATCGCCGCGACGAGCTCGCCCTGCGGCAGCTCCGCCACCGGCCGGGTGACCACGTGCCGGGCGTCACGGAAGACCGTCACGTCGTCGCACACCTCGTACACCTCTTCGAGGTGGTGGGAGATGAACAGCATTGTGACGCCCTGCTCCCTGAGCGCCCGCATCCGGGTGAACAGCCGCTGGATCGCCGGGCCGTCGAGCTGCGCGGTGGGCTCGTCGAGGATGATGAACCTCGCCCCGCCCGACAGCGCCCGCGCGATCTCCACGAGCTGGCGCTGCTCGACCGTGAGGTCGCCGGCGAGGCGGTCGGCCGGGACGTCCACGCCGTACCTTTCGAGCACCTCCCGGGACCGCTGCCGCAGCTGCCGCCACCGGATGGGGCCACTGTCCGACTGACGGTTCAGGAACAGGTTCTCCGCGACGCTGAGCGCCGGGATGATGGTGGATCTCTGGTAGACGCAGGCGACCCGCCGCCGCCAGGCGTCCCGGTCGGCGAGCGGAGGGGCGGGCTCGCCGTCGAACAGGACCGAGCCCTCATCCGGGCGGGCGAGCCCGGTGAGGATCGAGACCAGCGTCGACTTGCCGGCGCCGTTGCGCCCTACGAGCGCGTGGGTCCTGCCCTCGTCGACGCGGATGCCCGCGCCGGCGAGGGCGACCGTCGCGCCGAATCTCTTGGTGACGTCAAGCGCCTCGACGGCTGTCATTTGATCTGGTTGCCCCACAGCGCCTTGTCGTCCACGTTCTCCTTGGTCACCAGGGGAGCGGGAAGCTGGTCCTCGAGGCCGTTGGGAAGCTGGATGATGGTGCTGTCGTGGTCGGTGGGGCCCGGCTTGAAGGTCTTGCCCTCAAGGGCGGCCTTCGCGTAGAAGAGGGCGTACTTCGCGTACGCGTCGGCGGGCTGGGACACCGTCGCGTCGATCTCGCCGGCCCGGATCGCGGCCAGCTCCTGGGGGATGCCGTCGTTGGAGACCACGAAGATGTGCTTGGGGTCGGTCGGGGGGACGATCAGGTTCTTCGACTTCAGGACCTGGAGGGTCGGCGCGAGGTGGGCGCCGCCGGCGTGCATGTAGATGCCCTTGATGCCCGGGTGCTGCTGCAGCAAGGTCTGCAGCATCGAGGCGGCCTTGCCGCCGTCCCACTCGGTCGGCGCCTCGTAGACCGTGATGCCGGAGAACTTGCTCTTCATGCACTCGCGGAACGCCTCGGCGCGGTCGCGGCCGTTGACCGACGACAGCGAGCCCATGAGCTGGACGACCTCGCCCTTGCCGGCGAGCTTGTCGCCGAGGAACTCACACGCCTTCTGCCCGTACGCCCGGTTGTCGGCGCGGACGACCATGTAGACCGGGCCCTTGTCGGGGCGGGTGTCCACGGAGACGACGGGGATCTTCTTGCCGGCGAGCTGCTCCAGGGTGGAGGCGATCGCACCGGTGTCCTGGGGGGCCATGACGATGGCCTTGGCGCCCTGACCGACGAGCGCGTTGGTGTTGGACACCAGCTTCTGCACGTCGTTCTGCGAGTTGGTCGCGGGAAGCAGGTCGACGCCGAGCTGCTGCGCCATCTCGGGCACGTACTTGATGTAGCTGTTCCAGAAGTCGGTGTCGGCCCGGGGGTGGTCGATGCCGACCTTCCCTCCTGCCGCTCCGCTCGCCGCGTTGGTCGCCGTGCTGGGTCCGGTGTCGGTAGAGCTGCACGCGGCCAGCGACAGCGCCACCGCCAGCCCGGCCGCCGCACCAGCGGGAATGCGAGATTTCATCTGCCGCCTCCGCAATGTCTCAGTAATGATCCGATGTATAACGCCCTCCGTCCTCGCGCGTCAACAACTCTCACAGCAGGCGCAACAGGATCGATATGTAGGATCTCCGGGCGGCGAGGTAAGGATGATCTGCCTGCCCGGGAAGGGTTTCGACGCGGATACCTAGGACCTATCCCGCGAGAGGTGTCCCGAGGCGCACGAGCCGACGTGCTGGTCTCTCCTGCGGCGGCCTGTTCATGTGGGGCGAACCATCGGATGTCAGCCCTTCTCGTGGCGGCGGGGCAGGCGCATGGTGAGGAGCCTGGCCCGCGGCGCGAGGCGGGCCGCCAGGCCGAACACCGCGTCGGTGCGCGTGCGGTCGGCGTCGAGGTGCGTGAACAGGTTCACGCCCAGGTAGAACGTGATCGCGGCGTACGCCAGCTCGCGCGGCGGGAGGAGCCTGGCCAGCGGTGAGCCGCCGATGACGCGCTCCACCGTGCGCTCCACGAAGTCGATCCACGGCTCGGCGCGCTTCACGATCTCCGCCCGCAGCTCCGGGCGGGCGATGCCCGCGCCGACCAGCTCGGAGAAGAGGGTGATGTGGCCGCCCTCGATGTCGGCCCGGTAGATCCCGTTGGCCGCCTCGACGAGCTCCTCCAGCGTCCGCACCCCCGCGAGAGCCTCCTCGTATGTGCGCATGCGCTGCTCGGACGACCGGTCCAGGGCGGCCAGCAGGAGGGGGTCGACGCCGCCGAAGTGGTAGAAGACGAGCGCCGAGTTGACCCCCGCGGCCCTGGCGATCACTCGTGCGCTCGTGCCGGCGTACCCCTCGGTGCGCAGCGTCTCGGCCGCCGCCTCGATGAGCCGCTCACGCGTCTCCTCGCCCGGCTGCTGCCTGCCGGCCATCGAACCCCCTTGACATCGGACGTGCCTCTCATCATACGGTTTAATCAGTCGATTAAACCGATCGGTCAATGGAGGGCGGGCATGGAGGATCCACATGAGCCGTCGCGGGCGCGGCTGACGCTGGCCGCGCTTCTCGCCGGGCTGTTCGCCGCGTACGTGCTCTATCGGGCGCTGGACGCGGGCCGGCTGGACCAGACGGCGCTCTTCTATGTGGGGATCCCGGCGGTCATCGCGCTGACGGTCACGGCCACGGCCAGGCCCCGGACCACCGTCGGGCTCACCATGGCCACGGTGACGATCGGGCTGTGCCTGGCCGGGCCGCTGCTGGGCGAGGGCGTGGTGTGCCTGCTGATGGCGGCGCCCCTCTTCTACCTCGTCGGCCTCTTCGTGGCGCTGGCCGTCGACTGGATGCGGGGCGGCTCCGGGCGGTCGCAGGCCCTGGTGCTGGTCGCCCCGCTCCTGTTGGGCGTCGCCGCGGAGGGCGCCGTTCCGGGGATCTCGCTGCCACGCGAGGGCGAGGTGACGGCCTCCCGGACGGCGGCGCGCGCGGTGGACCCGGAGGACGCGCTGGCCGCGCCTCCGTCCCTCGGCCCGGTCGGATCGCCGCTGCTGAGACTGGGCTTCCCCCGGCCGGTCAGGGCCGAAGGGCGGGGACTCGCGGTGGGCGACACGAGGACGGTCACGTTCACGCCGCGCCGGTCGCTCGGCATCGGCGCCCCGCTGGAAGCGCGGACCATGACGCTCCGGGTGGCCGGGCGCGGCCCCGGATGGGCGGTGTTCCGGGTGGAGCGCGACACCACCCTCGCCCGGTGGCTCGATCTGCGCGAGGCCGAGTTCCGCTGGCGGGGGCGCCGGCTGGAGGTGACGCTGCGCTATCGCCGCACCTTCGACCCGGGGTGGTACTTCGGCCCGCTCCAGCGGTACGCCCTGTCGGAGGCGGCCGGCTACCTCGCCGGGACGTTCACCTCGTGATCGCGCTCATCCGGGGCGTCGCCCTGTTCGCGCCGCTCGCGGCGGTCTGGGTCGCGGCGGCCGTACGGCGGCCCGCCGAGCGGGAGGTCGCCGCGATGATCCTGGCGACGGCCTGGAACCTGGCGGCCCTCGCCGCTGTGAACGCCGTCGCGCTCCGCGCCGGCTGGTGGTCCTTCCACGCGGAGGGGGCGGTCGTCGCCGGAGTCCCGGCCGACCTCCTGCTCGGGTGGGCGCTGCTGTGGGGCGCGCTGCCCGCCCACGCCGCGCGCCGACTGCCGGTCCCGCTGACGGCCGCCGCGCTCGTCTGGGCCGATCTGGCGCTCATGCCGATCGCCGGCCCGGTCGTGCGCCTCGGGGAGAGATGGCTGTACGGCGAGGCCCTCGCGGCGGGACTGGCCCTGATCCCCGGGCTGCTGCTCGCGCGATGGACGCGGGAGAGCCGCAGGCTGCCCCAGCGGGCCGCCCTCCAGGCGGTGCTCGCGGGAGGGCTGATGCTGGCGCTGCCGGTGACGCTCACGCAGGTGTGGCGGCAGCCGGGCTGGGTGCTCGGCCTGGCCGCGCAGGTCCTCGCCGTGCCGCTGACGCTGGGCCTCGCGGCGGTGCGGGAGTTCGCCACGGCGGGAGGCGGCACCCCGTTGCCGTACGACCCTCCGGGGCGGCTGGTGACGGGCGGGCCGTACGCCTATGTCCGCAACCCCATGCAGGTCTCGATGGCGGCCGCGTACGCGCTCCTCGGCGTGCTGGACGCCCGCTTCCTGCTGGGCGCGGCCACGGTGGTCGCGTACGGCGCGGGGCTCGCGGCATGGCACGAGGGAGAGCAGCTCACCGCCCGGCACGGCGAGGCGTGGACGGGCTACCGGCGGCGGGTGCGGCCCTGGCTGCCGCGCCTGCGGCCCTCGCCGGTGATGCCGGAGGCCGTCGTCCACGTCTCGGTGACCTGCGAGCAGTGCCGCCCGGTGGGGGAGTGGATCGCCCGGCGCCGCCCGGTGGGGCTGCGCGTTCTGCCCGCCGAGGACCACCCCGGCGGCCTGCGGCGGATGACCTACGAGCGCTCGGACGGCGTACGCGCCCAGGGCGTGGCGGCGCTCGCGCACGCGGCCTCGCATCTGCATCTCGGCTGGGCGATCGCGGGCTGGACGCTGCTGCTGCCGGGCGTGGCCTGGTCCGCCCAGCTCTGCGTCGACGCGCTCGGGGGCGGCCCCCGTCCTGTTCCCTCCCGGGCGGGCTTGCCGCCTTCGGAGGGCGCGTGCAGACTTCCGGATGAATGAACTTATGCAGAAACCGGGCCGCGAGGAGACCGATGAGGACAGACGACGCCGGATCACGCCTGCTGCGGCTGTTCGAGGGCCGCCGGCTGACGCCGGCGCAGCGCCGGATCGCCCACTGCCTGGTCCAGCACGCCGCCGAGGCGCCCTTCCTGTCGAGCGTGGAGGTCGCCGAGCTGGCGGGCGTCAGCCAGCCGTCGGTGACCCGGTTCGCCACCGCGCTGGGATTCGACGGCTATCCGGGGCTGCGGCGGCGGCTGCGAGAGGTCGGCGTGACCGCGCCACCGGCGGGCTCCGCGGGAGGCCCGGCGCACGATCCGGCGGGAAATCCGTGGCATCCGCCGCGTACAGGGGCCCCGCCGAACGAGCTGCAGCGGGCCGTGCTGGCCGAGATCGAGAATCTGCGGAGCCTCGCCGGGCTGCTGGCCGACCCCGAGCCGGTGGCGCGGGCCGCCCGGCTGCTGGCGGCCTCACGGCCGTTGCCGGTGCTGGGCCTGCGCGCCGCCGCCGCGCAGGCGGCGGGGTTCGCCTATTTCGCCGCGAAGGTCCACCCCGATGTGCGGCTGCTCGACGAGGGCGGCTCGATGCTGGACGACCGGATCGAGCAGGCCGCCACGGCGGGGGCGACCGCGCTGCTGTGCTTCGCGCTGCCGCGCCATCCGGCCGAGCTGGTCTCCGCGCTCACCACGGCGAAGGACGCCGGGCTCAGCGTGGTGACCGTCGCCGACAGCCTGGCTGAGCCGGTGAACCCCGACGTGGCCGGGCTACCGAATGGACAGACCTCCGGGGAGACGGGCGGGGAGCTGGGCACGCTGTCCGATGTGCTGCTCACCGCCGCCGTCGGCACCGGCCTGGTCTTCGACACGGCGTGCGCGCCCATGCTGCTCGGCCGGGTGCTGCTCGAGCGCATGTGCGACGAGCTGCCGGGAGCGCAGTCCCGCCTGGAGGCCTTCGAGCTGTCGGCGGCTCGCCGGGGCCTCTTCCTCGGATAGCGCATTGACTGAAAGTATTCATACGCGATACCGATGAATGGACGCATCCATCGAAGGAGGGGCCGTGGCACACGACGACGGCCGGGAGCCCATCCGGGCGCCCCGGGGCGGGAAGCTGAACACCCGCGGGTGGCAGCAGGAGGCCGCCCTGCGGATGCTGATGAACAACCTCGACCCGGAGGTCGCCGAGCACCCCGGCAGGCTCGTCGTGTACGGCGGCAGCGGCAAGGCCGCCCGCGACTGGCCCTCCTACGACGCCATCGTCCGTACGCTCACGACGCTGGCGGCCGACGAGACGCTGCTCGTGCAGTCGGGCCGCCCGGTGGGCGTGATGACCACCCACGAGTGGGCGCCCCGCGTGCTCATCGCCAACTCCAACCTGGTGGGCGACTGGGCCACGTGGCCGGAGTTCCGGCGGCTGGAGCAGCTCGGGCTCACGATGTACGGCCAGATGACCGCCGGGTCGTGGATCTACATCGGCACCCAGGGCATCCTGCAGGGCACCTACGAGACCTTCGGCGCGGTCGCCGCCAAACGCTTCGGCGGCAGCCTGGCCGGGACGATCACGCTCACGGCCGGGCTCGGCGGCATGGGCGGCGCCCAGCCACTGGCGGTCACGATGAACGGCGGCGTGGCCGTCTGCGTCGACTGCGACCCGCGGAGCATCGACCGGCGGATCGCCCACGGCTACCTCGACGTCAAGGCCGCCGATCTGGACGAGGCCCTGCGCCTCGCCCATGAGGCCAGGGACGCCCGCCGCCCGCTGTCGATCGGCGTGGAGGCCAACGCGGCCCAGGCCGTACCGGACCTGCTGGCGCGCGGCGCGGAGATCGACGTGGTCACCGACCAGACCAGCGCGCACGACCCGCTGGCCTATCTCCCGCTGGGCGTGGCGTTCGAGGACATGGCCGACGAGGCGCGCAAGGATCCGGAGGGCTTCACGCTGCGCGCCCGCGAGTCGATGGCGCGGCACGTCGAGGCGATGGTGGGGTTCCAGGACGCGGGGGCCGAGGTCTTCGACTACGGCAACTCCATCCGCGGGGAGGCGAGGGCCGCCGGGTACGCCCGCGCGTTCGACTTCCCGGGGTTCGTGCCCGCGTACATCCGACCGCTGTTCTGCGAGGGCAAGGGCCCCTTCCGGTGGGCCGCCCTCTCCGGCGACCCCGCCGACATCGCCAAAACCGACCGGGCCGTCCTCGACCTCTTCCCGGAGAACGAGCCGCTGGCCCGCTGGATCCGGATGGCGGGGGAGAAGGTCCGCTTCCAGGGGCTGCCGGCGCGCATCTGCTGGCTGGGGTACGGCGAGCGGGACCGGGCGGGCGAGCGGTTCAACGACATGGTGGCGTCGGGCGAGCTGTCGGCGCCGATCGTGATCGGCCGTGACCACCTCGACTGCGGGTCGGTCGCCTCGCCGTACAGGGAGACCGAGGGGATGCTGGACGGCTCGGACGCGATCGCCGACTGGCCGCTGCTGAACGCCCTGGTCAACGTGGCCTCCGGCGCGTCATGGGTGTCCATCCACCACGGCGGCGGTGTCGGCATCGGGCGGTCGATCCACGCCGGGCAGGTCACGGTGGCCGACGGCACACGGCTGGCGGGGGAGAAGATCCGCCGGGTCCTCACCAACGACCCGGGGATGGGCGTGATCCGGCACGTGGACGCGGGGTACGACCAGGCCGCCGAGGTGGCGCGCGAGCGGGGCGTGCGGATCCCGATGGCCGAAGGAGAGTCGTGACCGGCGCGCCCGGCCGGCGGGACGGCGAGGCTTTCGGTGGGACGTCCGATGGAGGGTCCGGCGGGGCTTCCGGTGATGGGCGGGGCGCTGCCGGAGAGGCCGTCCTGCCAGCGCATGCGGTGGAGGGCTTCCGCCGGATGTGGCGGGAGCTGCTGCCGGTGGGCCGGCATCCCGGCACCGGCGGCTACCGCCGTCACGCCTGGACGGCCGCGGACGCGGAGTGCCGCGCCTGGTTCGCGGAGCAGGCGCGGGCCAGGGGGCTCGCGTACGAGGTGGACCGCAACGGCAACCAGTGGGCCTGGCTCGGCGACCCCGCGGCGGGGGACGCCGTGGTCACCGGATCCCACCTGGACTCGGTCCCCGACGGCGGGGCGTACGACGGGCCGCTCGGCGTGGTCGCCGCCTTCGCGGCGGTCGACCTGCTGCGCGATCGGGTGGCCGGGCCGGCCAGGCCGCTGGCCGTGGTCAACTTCGCCGATGAGGAGGGCGCGCGGTTCGGCGTGGCCTGCGCCGGGTCCCGGCTGATGACGGGCGCCCTTCCGGCCGAGGCGGTCACCGGCCTGCGCGACGCGGACGGCGTGCCGCTGGCCGACGCGATGGAGCGGGCCGGGCACGACCCGGCCGCGGCCGGGCCGGATCCCGAGCGCCTGGCCCGCATCGGGGCGTTCGTGGAGCTCCACGTGGAGCAGGGCCGCCACCTCGGGGGGACGCCGCATCCAGTCGGCGTGGCGTCGGCGATCTGGCCGCACGGCCGGTGGCGGTTCGACTTCCGGGGGGAGGCCAACCACGCGGGCACCACCCGGCTGGAGGACCGCCGCGACCCCATGCCGGCGTACGCGGCCGCGGTCCTGGCCGCCCGCGAGCGCGCCGGTCAGTTGGGGGGCCTGGCGACGTTCGGCAAGGTCAAGGTCGAGCCGGGGGGAACGAACGCCATCCCGTCGCTGGTGACCGCCTGGCTCGACTGCCGCGCCCCCGAGGCCGCCGTCCTGGAGGCGCTGGTCGAGGACATCGCCAGGGCGGCGGAAGACGCGGAGGTCACATGCGAGTCCGCCACGCCGGTGGTGCGGTTCGACCGGCCGCTGCGCGACCGGGTGGCGCGCGTCCTGGGCGGGGTCCCCGTCCTGCCCACCGGTGCGGGCCACGACGCGGGCATCCTGGCCGCCGCCGTGCCCACCGCCATGCTGTTCGTACGCAACCCGACCGGTGTGTCCCACTCTCCGCAGGAGCACGCGGAGGAGGCCGACTGCCTCGCCGGGGTCGCCGCTCTGGCACGCGTCCTCGGCGACCTCCTGCCCGCCTCCGCGTCCCTTGACGGGTCGTGACGCCAGCCGGGGCGGGCCCCTGAGGTCGGCTTGTGTGGGGATGCGGCGTCAGGGACGCGCCGCGGTCGCCGAGGCGAAGAAGCGCCTGAGCTCGGCCGCCACGACCTGCGGCTTGCCGCCGGGGTTCCGCTTGCTGGGGTCGCCCGACGCGCCGTGGTCGAGCCCGGGGAACTCGACCCGCTGGACATGGGGAAGGGTCTTCTCCAGGGCGGTCAGAGCGGGCTTGAGGTAGGGCAGCCCCTTGCCTCCGCCCAGCAGCAGCACATCGGCGCGCACACCGGCGAAGTCGTCCAGCTTGCCGGCCATCTCCGCCAGGAGGACGCCCTCGTAGTGCAGGGTCGGGGCGAGGGCGCGCATGGTGGCGTCGTCAGGGCCGGCGTTCTTGTCCTCGCTCTTCATCATCAGGCCGGTCAGCCAGTTGAGCAGTCCTCGCGGCATGACGTTCATGGCCGGCGGCCCGAGCCGCAGGCCCAGCATGCTCGTCACCAGCGCGGCGGCCACCTCGCCCCGGGCCATCTCGCGGTCGAACCGGTCGACCCACCCGGTCAGGTGCGGGATGTCCTCGAGGAGCAGCGCCGGTTCGTAGACGGCCGCCTTGTGGATCGCGGGCAGCAGGCGCGCAGCCTCGAGAACGGCGACGCCGCTCGCGCTGACGCCGAAGACGAAGTGGGCGCCCGTGGCGTTCAGGACCGCGTCGAGGTCCTCCACTTCGGTCCGCACGCCGTACCCGTCCCCGTAGGGGCCGCTCAGGCCGCGGCCGCGGCGGTCGGGCAGGTGGACGGTGAAAGCGTCGGCCAGCTCCCGGGCCATGGCCAGGTGGTCTCCGGCTGTCTCCATGGAGCCGTGCAGCAGCACCAGACCGGGGCCCTGCCCGAGAGTGCGAAAGGCGATCCGGGTGCCGTCGTGGGAGGTGACGAAGCCGGTGGCGGTGTCCGCCGGCTGAGGCTGCTGGTGGTCGGTGGTCATCGTGGGGTTCCTCTCGGGTCGATGACCTGATGATGTCAGTGACACTAGTTGCACGTCAACTAGTTTCTTTGTACCGCTTCGATTAGTATGGGGGCATGACCACTCCTCGTCGCGGATCCCCGCTCGCTGTGACCGTCCTGGCGATGCTGCAGTACAAGCCGCTGCACCCGTACGGCATCCAGCGGCTGATCAAGCAGTGGGGAAAGGACAAGGTGGTCAACGTGGGCCAGCGGACCAGCCTGCACCGCACGATCGACCGCCTCGCCGCGGACGGGCTGATCAGCGTGAGAGAGACGGAGCGCGACCAGGCCTACCCCGAGCGGACCGTCTACCAGATCACCGAGGCGGGGCGTTCGGCCGCCCGCGAGTGGCTGCTGGAAATGGTCGCCCGGCCCAAGCCGGAGTTTCCCGAGTTCCCGGCGGCGCTGTCCCACCTGCTGATGCTCGCCCCTCAGGAGATACGCGACGCCCTGGAGAGGCGCATGGAGGCGGTCGGCCGGGCGCTGGCCGAACTGGACGCCGACCTGGAGGCGGAGGCCGGGAGCGGCCTGCCGCGCATCGCCATGCTGGAGGCCGAATACCTGCGTGCCGTGACCGCCGCCGAGCTGGGCTGGCTCCGCTCGGTCACCGACGACCTGCGCAGCGGCGAGCTGGCCTGGTCGGCCGAGGACCTCATGGCCTTCGCGGAGGCCGCGGACTGAGAGGGGCCCTGGTCGCCGGACGGCGACCAGGGGTCAGGGGCGGTCCCGGGCCAGGGACGCGGCGATGGCCTCCTCCCAGGAACGGAGGAAGCCGCCGTACCCCGCGGCGAACACGCCGAGCTCCGCCCGGGCGGCCTCGTCCATCGCCGTGAGGTCGTAGGTCACGGTCACCACGCTGTGCCCGGGCGCGCCGGGGTCGTCGTCGAGGTCGACCTCGACCGTGCCGGCGCGGGCCCCTGGGGTGACGCGCGCGTACGCCATGCGCCGTCCGGGCCGCCGGTCCACGACCACCCACGTGGTCGTCTCCCCGTGGGCGTGGGTCTGGAAGACCGTTCCCGGCCGGGTGTCCGCCGGCCCGTCGCCGCCGTCATCGCCGGCGTGGCCCTTGCCGCCCATGGGGCGGATGTCGTCGATGTCGTCGGGGAACCGGGGGTCCCAGCCCTGCACCCACGCCCGTTCGCCGTAAGGGGTGAACAGCGGGAACGCCCGGGCCGGCGGCAGGGGGACGCGCAGGGTGCCGGTGAGGCGCCGCCGCGCCGGGGCGCTCACTTCTCCTCCAGGGCGTGCGCGTCGGCTGCGGTGAGGGTGTGGCCGTATACGGACCTGAGGCGCTCGATCGCGGTGAGAGTCTGCGGGCCGAAAGGCGTCTTGCCCTCGAACGCGTGCAGCACGATGCCCTCGACCAGGTCGCCGAGGGACATGTCCAGGTACTCGGCCAGGCCCTTCAGGACCTTCAGGGTGTTCCGTTCGAGGCGCAGCCCGGTCTGGATCCGCTCAACCTTTACCATGTTACCAAGGTAACACTGTCGAGCGCGGGCGAGCGCCTGCGTGGTCGCGCGGCGGTTCCGCGGGGCGCTGTCCCGAAGCTGTGATCTGCGGGACAGCGAGCCGTGATCTGCGGGAAGGCGAGCCGTGATCAGTGGGAAGGCGAGCCGGGGTCAGCGGGAAGGCGAGCCGGGGTCCGTGAGGCCGGCGCGGCGGAGGGCCTCGGCCATGGCGCCGCTCGCCGGAGGAGCGCCGGCGCCCCGTCCCTGGCCGCGGCCCGCTCCGCGGCCCCCGCCGCCCTGGCCCTGCCGGGCCTGGCCTCGCTGGCCCTGCTGGCCGCTCTGGCCCTGCTGGCCGTCCTTCGGGCCGTCCTTGGGTGCGCCTGCGGCCCGGCCGCCTCCCGCTCGGTTGCCTCCCGCTCTGCCGCCGCCGTCCCGGGCTGCTCCGCCTCGGTTGCCGCCGCCTCGGTTGCCGCCGTCCTCGGGGGCGCCGTCCTGCGCGCGCCCGCCGCCGCGGGTCGTCACCTCGTCGTCGAGCCGCAGGGTGAGGGAGATGCGCTTGCGCGGGATGTCCACGTCGAGCACCTTCACCCGGACGATGTCGCCCGGCTTGACGACCTCCCGCGGGTCCTTGACGAACGACGTGGACATGGCGGACACGTGGACGAGGCCGTCCTGGTGCACGCCGACGTCGACGAACGCGCCGAACGCCGCGACGTTGGTGACGACGCCCTCCAGCAGCATTCCGGGGGCAAGGTCGGAGAGCTTCTCGACGCCCTCCTTGAACGTGGCCGTCTTGAACGCCGGACGGGGGTCGCGCCCCGGCTTCTCCAGCTCCTTGAGGATGTCGGTGACGGTCGGCAGGCCGAAGGAGCCGTCGACGAAGTCGGCGGGCCTGAGCGAGCGGAGCACCGAGGTGTTGCCGATCAGGGCGCGCAGGTCGCTGCTCGTCGACTCCAGGATGCGGCGGACCACCGGATACGCCTCGGGGTGGACGCTGGAGGCGTCGAGAGGGTCGTCGCCGCCGGGGATGCGCAGGAAGCCCGCGCACTGCTCGAACGCCTTGGGGCCGAGCCGGGGGACCTCCTTGAGGCCCTTGCGCGACCGGAACGGGCCGTTGGCGTCGCGATGGGTCACGATGTTCTCGGCCAGGCCGGAGCCGATGCCCGAGACGCGGGTCAGCAACGGCGCCGAGGCGGTGTTGACGTCGACGCCCACTCCGTTCACGCAGTCCTCCACCACGGCGTCGAGGGAGCGGGAGAGCTTCACCTCGGACAGGTCGTGCTGGTACTGGCCGACGCCGATCGACTTCGGGTCGATCTTCACGAGCTCGGCGAGCGGGTCCTGGAGGCGGCGCGCGATCGAGACGGCGCCGCGCAGCGACACGTCGAGGCCCGGCAGCTCCTGGGAGGCGTAGGCGGAGGCCGAGTAGACCGACGCCCCCGCCTCGGACACCATGACCTTCGTCAGGTGCGGCATGCGGGTCACCAGCTCACCCGCGAGCTTGTCGGTCTCGCGTGAGGCGGTGCCGTTGCCGATCGCCACCAGCTCGACGCCGTGCTCGGCGGCGAGCCGGGCGAGCACGGCGAGCGACTGGTCCCACTGCCGCTTCGGCTCGTGAGGGTAGATGGTCTCGGTCGCGACCACCTTGCCGGTCCCGTCGACCACCGCCACCTTGACGCCCGTCCGCAGCCCCGGGTCGAGACCCATCGTGGGCCTCGCCCCGGCGGGCGCCGCGAGCAGCAGATCGCGCAGGTTCGCGGCGAACACCCGTACGGCCTCCTCCTCGGCGGCCTGCCACAGGCGGGTGCGCAGGTCGATGCCGAGGTGGACGAGGATGCGCGTGCGCCACGCCCAGCGCACCGTCTCCGACAGCCAGAGGTCGGCCGGCCGGCCCTGGCCGGAGACGCCGAACCGGCGCGCGATCCGCATCTCGTAGTCGTTCGGCTCCTCCGCCTGCGGGTCGAGCGTGAGGGCCAGCACCTCCTCCTTCTCGCCGCGGAACATGGCGAGGATGCGATGCGAGGGCAGCTTGGTGAAGGGCTCGGAGAAGTCGAAGTAGTCGGAGAACTTGGCCCCGGACTCCTGCTTGCCGTCCCGCACCTGCGAGACCACCCGGCCGCGCGCCCACATCCGCTCACGCAGGTCGCCGATGAGGTCGGCGTCTTCGGCGAAACGCTCGATGAGGATGGCCCGCGCCCCCTCCAGGGCCGCGGCCGAGTCGGCGACGCCCTCGCCCACGAACGCCTCGGCGGTCGCGTGCGGGTCGAGCGACGGGTCGGCCAGCAGCTTGTCGGCGAGCGGCTCCAGCCCCGCCTCCCGGGCGATCTGCGCCTTCGTCCGGCGCTTCGGCTTGAACGGCAGGTAGATGTCCTCCAGCCGGGCCTTGGAGTCGGCCTCCATGATCCGCGCTTCCAGGGCCTCGTCGAGCTTGCCCTGCGAGCGGATCGACTCCAGGACGGCGGCCCGCCGTTCCTCCAGCTCGCGCAGGTAGCGCAGCCGCTCCTCAAGGGCGCGCAGCTGCGCGTCGTCGAGCATGCCCGTCGCTTCCTTGCGGTAGCGGGCGATGAACGGCACCGTGGCCCCGCCGTCGAGCAGGTCGACGGCCGCGGTCACCTGGTTCTCGCGAACGCCGAGCTCTTCGGCGATCCGCCGCTGGATGGAGGTCGTCACGATCCTGGTCCGCCTTCTTCCGGGAGGGCTCTCATTCTGCCGGATCTCCGGCGCCCCCGGCTCCGGCCTGTGGACATCCTCGTCGTACCGGCTCGCGTGGCGGGGTTGTCCACAGGGAACTCCCGCCGATCAGCCGGGTACGCCGGGGACCGGTAGGGTCTCCCCAGCCGTCGACACCAGGAGGCCGAGGAGAGTGAGCCCGGTGACCACCCCCGGACAGCAGCAGGAGCCGGCCGGATCGGTCCGCTCGTGGCTTCTCGAAGGTCTTCAACGGGACCGAGGGGCGGGCGGCCCCCACGCCGACGAGCCCGGCGTCCACCACTCCTGGTGGCAGGTGATGTGCCTCACCGGGGTCGACTACTTCTCCACCCTCGGCTACCAGCCCGGCATCGCCGCGCTGGCGGCGGGCGCGCTGTCGCCGGTCGCCACGTCGCTGCTGGTGGTGCTTACCCTGTTCGGCGCCCTGCCCACCTATCGGGCGGTCGCCGAGCGCAGCCCGCACGGGATGGGCTCCATCGCCATGCTCGAACGGCTGCTGCCCCGCTGGTGGGGCAAGCTCTTCGTGCTCGTGCTGCTCGGGTTCGTCGCCACCGCGTTCGTGTTCACCATCACGCTGTCGGCGTCCGACGCGACCGCGCACATCCTGCAGAATCCCTTCGTCCCCGAGTCCCTCCAAGGCCAGCGGGTCGTCATCACGCTGCTGCTGATCGCCGTGCTCGGCGCCATCTTCCTGCGCGGGTTCAGCGAGGCGATCGGCCTGGCCGTGGTGCTGGTCGCCGCCTATCTCCTGCTCAACGTGGTCGTCGTGGCGGTCTCGCTGAGCGAGGTCGTGACCAACCCCGGCCTGCTGGCCGACTGGCGGCACGCGCTGACCACGGAGCACTCGGGCCCGCTGGCGATGATCGGGATGTCGCTGCTCGTGCTGCCCAAGCTCGCCCTCGGCCTGTCCGGGTTCGAGACCGGCGTCGCCGTGATGCCCCAGATCAAGGGGGAGTTGTCCGAGCGGATCAAGGGCACCCGCCGGCTCCTGACCACCGCCGCTGTGATCATGAGCGTGTTCCTGCTGGCCAGCAGCGTGGCGACGAGCGTGCTCATCCCCGCGAACGAGTTCAAGGAGGGCGGCAAGGCGAGCGGGCGGGCTCTGGCCTACCTGGCCCACCACTACCTCGGCGACTGGTTCGGCACCGCGTACGACGTGAGCACGATCGCCATCCTCTGGTTCGCCGGGGCGTCCGCGCTGACCGGGCTGCTCAACATCGTGCCCCGCTACCTGCCCAGGTACGGCATGGCGCCCGACTGGGCCCGGGCGGTGCGGCCGCTGGTGCTGGTCTTCACCGCGATCTCGTTCGGCATCACGATCCTGTTCGGCGCCCAGGTGGAGCCGCAGGGCGGCGCGTACGCCACCGGTGTGCTCGCCCTGATCCTTTCTGCGGCGACGGCCGTCACGATCGCCGCCTTCCGTGAGGGCCGCCGCGCGTCCGGCGCGGCGTTCGGCGTGATCGCGGCCGTCCTGCTGTACGCCGCGGTGGAGAACATCCGGGAGCGGCCCGACGGCCTGCAGATCGCGCTGCTGTTCGTCCTCGCGATCGTCGTCACGTCGCTGATCTCGCGGGCGACCCGCTCGACGGAGTTGCGCGCCACCCACATCGAGCTCGACGAGACGGCCAAGAAGATCGTGCTCGACCTCGACGGAGAGCTACGCCTGATCGCCAACGAGCCGGACGCGCGAGACCCGGCCGAGTACGCCGAGAAGGACCGCGAGACACGCGAATACCATCACCTTCCGGACGACGAGCCGATGATCTTCCTGGAGGTCACGCTCGGCGACGCCTCGGAATTCGAGTCCGAGCTCCGCGTCCTTGGGGAGATGCGGCACGGCTACCGGGTGCTCACCGTGCACAGCCCGGCAGTTGCCAACACCGTCGCCGCGATCCTGTTCCACCTGCGCGACCTGACCGGCAGGCGGCCGCACGTCTACTTCCACTGGGCGGAGGGCAACCCGGTGGGCGCGCTGCTGCGCTACCTCGTGTTCGGGGGAGGCGACGTGCCGCCGCTGACCCGCGAGGTCATCCGTAAGGCCGAGCCGGAGGTCGCCCGCCGCCCGCAGGTGCACGTGAGCTGACCACCCCGCCGTGGACGACCGGGCGGCGGTGAAGGGTCCGGCCGCGTCGCCCGCCTGCAAATCGGCCCGCGGCGCTGACAGGTCAGTGCGCGTAGAGCCGGGAGCAGACCTCGACGCCGGTGAGCACGAGCAGGCAGGCCGCGAGCAGGGGCTGCGTGGGGAACGGCGGCCGGGCGCGCTTGCCGGGGATCCGCGGCGGCGTCGCCGGCTCGGGACGGGTGACCGTGATCTCCGGGTGATGGGCGAGGTAACCGGTGGGGAACGTCGTCACGCTGCCGCAGCCGCAGGCCGGGCAGGTCCTCCCCGACCAGGGGGGCTGGGCCGGAAGGCCGCGCAGCGTCCACACCGTGACGTCGCCGCCGTGCCCGTCCGGGACGCGCCGGACGACATACTCCTCCTCCCAGACGCGCAGGCAGTGCAGGCACTCGTACGGCCATGTCTCGTAGGTGCTGAACCCCTCATGCACCGTGGTCACCCCCCAGGTCGCGAAACAGCCCCGTTTACGAGTGTCCGCGTGGAGTTGGAACCCCCGCAAGAGGGACGTTTGCCACGATGGGTAATTATTGGGCCGCGCTGAGTGATGCACCGTCAGGCGAGTTCGAGCACGCCGTCTATCACGCCGAGCGCCAGCGTCTTGTAACCGACCGTGTCGAACAGCACGGTGATCCGGTCCTCCTCGCGGCTCATGACCACTCCGTGCCCCCACTCGGCGTGCCGTACGTTCGCGTGCAGGGCGAACGGCCCTTCGCCCGTCTCGGGAACCGTGGCGGTGCCTGCCCGGCAGGTGTCACAGGCGCCGCAGGCCCGCTCGTACGGCTCGCCGAAGTACTCCAGGAGGAAGCGGCGGCGGCAGCCGGTCGTCTCGGCGTATCCGCGCATCATGTCCAGACGCGAGTCCTCAAGACGGTGCCGGGTGTCGTCGAGCTCCATCGCCCGCGCCGCAGCCTCGTCCGGCGACGGCCCGTCGGGCAGGTAGGTGAGCACGCCTCCGTGGGCCATCTCCAGGGCGCCGGCCCGCTCCAGGAGGTTCACCTGCGAGGTGAGCTTGGCCGCTCCGACGCCGAGCAGCTCACGCAGCTCCGCCGACGGCACTTCGCCGCCGTGCTCCCGCACGATGGTGGCGACGCGCCGCATGAGCTCCTCGTCGGCCCGGCCGCCGGCGAAGAACTTGCGCAGGCCGAGATCCTCCGACCGGTAGAACAGCACGGCGGACGCCGGGTTGCCGTCGCGGCCGGCGCGCCCGATCTCCTGGTAGTACGCGTCGAGCGACTCGGGCGGGGTGGCGTGCAGCACGAACCGGACGTCGGGCTTGTCGATCCCCATCCCGAACGCCGACGTGGCGACCACGACGTCCAGCTCGTCGCCCTGGAACATCTCGTGGATCCTGCGGCGGTCGGTCGACTTCATCCCCGCGTGGTACGGCTCGGCCCGGCGGCCCTTGTCCCTCAGCAGCTCGGCGTACTCCTCCGCCTGCCTGCGCGTCGCGACGTAGACCAGTCCCACGCCGTCGAGCCCGGCGGCGTGCTCGGCGAGGGCCCGGCGCTTGTCGTCCTCGGTGACGAACCGGCGGACCAGCAGGTCGAGGTTGGGCCGGTCGAACCCGCGGACGATCTGCTGGGCGCCGATCAGGCCCAGCGACTCGATGATCTCCTCGCGGACGGTGGGCGCGGCCGTCGCGGTCATCGCGATCACCGGTGGATGGCCGAGCAGCTCGATGACCTTGCCCAGCCGCAGGTACTCCGGCCGGAAGTCGTGACCCCAGGCGGAGACGCAGTGCGCCTCGTCCACCGCGATCAGGGACGGCCGCGTCTCGGCCAGCCTCTCGACCACCTCCGGCTTGGCGAGCTGCTCGGGCGACAGGAAGACGTACTCGGCGTCCCCGGCCGTGACCTGGTCGAGGCCCGCGTCGACAGAACCGGCCGAGTTCACCGCGACGGCGCCCGCCGCGCCCGCCTTGAGCAGGCCCATGACCTGGTCGCGCTGGAGCGCGATGAGCGGCGAGACGATCACCGTCGGGCCGTCGAGAAGCAGGCCGGGCACCTGGTAGACCGCCGACTTCCCGGCGCCGGTCGGCATCACCAGCAGCACGTCGCGCCCGGCGAGCAGGTGCTCCATCGCCTCCTGCTGGCCCGGGCGGAGCTGGTCCCACCCGAACGCCTCCCGGGCGGTCGACCGCAGCCTGCGGCTCCGCGGGCCGAGCCGCCTGCCGAACCGGCCCGCGGCCCAGCCGCTGAACCAGCTTCCCGACCATCCCCGGGACCAGCCGCCCGCTCTGCCGCCCAGCCTGTCGCCGGGACGGCCGCCGGAGCGGTCGCCGAACCTCTGCCGCACACCCATGCCGTCGTTCCCCTCGCCGGATCGGCACTGCAGTACCCCAGGCTTGTCACTCGAATCGCGGCGTTCACAGGGGAATCGGCGCCGCGCCCGGCACCCCGGGGAATAGCGGTCCGCATCGCGGCTTTGGACAACAGTATGAGAGCGATCGTTTACACCGAGACAGGGGACAGCGGCGTCCTGCGCCTGGCCGAGCGCGCCGCACCGGAGCCGGGGCCGGGCGAGGTGCGGGTCCGAGTGGTGCGATCGGGCGTCAACCCGACCGACTGGAAGTCGCGGCGCGGCGGGCTCGGCTTCGCCGAGGCGGTGCCGAACCAGGACGGCGCCGGCGTCGTCGACGCCGTCGGCCCGGGGGTCGAGGGGCTTCAGGAGGGGCAGCGCGTGTGGCTGTGGGAGGCCGCCTGGCAGCGGGCGGACGGCACGGCGCAGGAATACGTCGCGCTGCCCGCGCGTCAGGCCGTGCCGCTGCCCGACCAGGCGTCGTTCGACCTCGGCGCCAGCATCGGCATCCCCGCGCTGACCGCCCACCGCTGCCTCACCGTCGCGGACGGCGGCCCGGAACGCCTCGGCCCGGGAACGCTGAGCGGCAGGACCGTGCTGGTGGCGGGGGGCGCGGGGGCGGTCGGCAACGCCGCCGTCCAGCTCGCCCGCTGGGCCGGAGCGACCGTCGTCACGACGGTGAGCAGCCCCGCGAAGGCCCGGCTTGCGGCCGCCGCGGGGGCGGACCACGTGGTGGACTACCGCGCGGAGGACGCGGCGGACGCGATCAGAAAGGTGGCTCCCGGCGGGGTGCACATCGTGGTGGAGGTGGCCCCGGCGCCGAACGCGGCGCTCGACAACGCCGTCGTGGCCCCGGGCGCTGTGGTCGCCGTCTACGCGGAAAACGGCGGAGACGAGGCCACCCTGCCGGTGCGCGAGCTGTACACCCGGAACGTCCGCTACCAGTTCGTCCTCGTCTACACCATGCCCGAGGCCGCCAAGCTGGCCGCCGTGGAGGACGTCCGCGCGGCGGTCGCCGCCGGAGCCCTGCTCGTGGGGGAGGATGCCGGGCTTCCCCTGCACCACTTCCCGCTGGAGCGGGCCGCGGAGGCTCACGACGCGGTCGAGAGCGGCGCCGTCGGCAAGGTCCTGATCGACGTGGCGGAGGGCTGACCGGGGCGGGCGCGGGGTCCCGGCCGTGACGGGGGGCGACGGCGAAGGAGCCCCAGGCTGTAGCGTCAGGTCATGCGACTCGGAGTACTGGACGTGGGATCCAATACGGTGCACCTGCTGGTGATGGACGCGCACCAGGGCGCCCGGCCGCTTCCGGCCTTCTCCCACAAGGAGGAGCTGCGCCTCGCCGAGCACCTGGTGGACGGCAACCGGCTGTCCCAGCAGGGCGCCACCCGCCTGCGGACGTTCGTCGAGGAGGCGATGCGGATCGCCGAGGACAAGGGCGTGGAGGACCTGGTGGCCTTCGCGACCTCGGCCGTCCGGGACGCGGTGAACGGCGAGGACGTGCTGGCCCAGATCAAGGCCGACACCCGGGTCGACATCCAGGTGCTGTCCGGCGGCGACGAGGCGCGCCTGACGTTCCTCGCCGTGCGCCGCTGGTTCGGCTGGTCGTACGGGCGGCTGCTCGTCGTCGACATAGGAGGCGGGTCGCTGGAGATCGCCTCGGGCAACGACGAGGAGCCCGACGTCGCGGTCTCCCTGCCGCTGGGGGCGGGGCGGCTCACCCGTGACTGGTTCACCTCGGACCCGCCCGCGGAGGAGGAGGTCCGCGCGATGCGGCGGCACGCCCGCGCCGAGATCGCCCGGACGGTCGGGGCCGTCACCAAGTACGGCAGGCCGGACCACGCCGTCGCCACGTCGAAGACCTTCCGCCAGCTCGCGCGGATCGCGGGCGCGGCGCCGTCCAGCGAGGGCGCGTACGTCACCCGGACGCTGGCCCGCGAGGACCTGGCCAAGTGGACCGGCAAGATGGCGCGAATGTCGGCGGCCCGCCGGGCCGAGCTGCCCGGCGTGTCGGTGGGAAGATCGGGGCAGCTCCTCGCCGGCGCGCTGGTGGCCGACGCCGCCATGGACCTGTTCGACCTGCCGGTACTGGAGATCTGCCCATGGGCGCTGCGCGAGGGCATGATCCTGCGCCGTCTCGACATCCTGCCCATGAGTCGCCTCTCGGTGGCCGATCAGTAAGGTATGACCCCCGACTGAACGGGCAATGCCCCCATATCCGGCAAAGTCCGGTTCGAGGGTGCACGGTGTCGGCCCTTGGGCGGCATCCGCCGGACATCGGGGCCGACAGGTGGAGGACGCGCAATGGTGGAGCTGCTGGGAGGGTTCGTCTCCCTGGCGGCGGTGTCGGCGCTCCTGCTGGTGTCGCTGGTGATGATCTCTGTCATGACGCTGGTCGTACTGGGCGTGATGGCGGCGATCACGGGACGGGAGGCGTACGGATACGCCGAGGCCGCGCAAGCCGGGACGGCGTCCGTGCGCGGCCGCGGGACCGCGTCCTTGCGCGGTGCCGGGCCGGCGACGCTCCGCTCCCACGCGAGCGGAGGAACGCGGGCGGGCTGACGGTCACGCCGAGGGCGGTCACGCCGGTACGCCGAGGCGCACCGGCGTGACCCCGCGCCACCGCCGTCCCGGCGCGCCGCACCCCGGCCACGCGCCGGCCGAGGCGTGGCGGCGGCTCGCGTACGTCGCGGACCACGTCGTCAGAGGTCGAGCTGGCGCAGCAGCGTCCGGTGCGTCGGCTGGTAGCCGAGGGCGTCGTTGATCCGCCGCATGGGGAGGTTGCCCTCCGCGGTGTCGGCCAGCAGTCCGCCGAGGCCGGGGTGGCGCTGCCGGGCCCGCCTGATCGCCTCGGCCTTCATCCAGCGGCCGAGACCGTGCCCGCGGTGCTCCGGCAGGACTCCGGTGCCGTAGTGCTGGCCGTCGCCCTCGCCGTCACCGGGGACGACGAGTTCGGTGAACCCGGCGACGGACCCGTCGGACTCGTCGATCACGGCCACGGTGTGCAGCAGCTCGCCGCGCTCCGCCACCGCGGCGGCCGCGGCCCGGACGGCCTCGACGTCCCAGGCCACGGTGCCGAAGTCGGTGTCGTCCATCGGCATGTCGTCCATGGCACGGCGGGAGGCGGCGAACGTCTCGGCGAGCTCGTCGGGGACGACGCCGTCCCAGGAGGTCAACCGGTAGCCGGGATGCGGCTGCGCGGCGATCCGGGTGAGTGCCGCCAGGTCGGCCGTCTCCAGCGCCAGCCGGGTGAACATCAAGGTCAGCACCTTGCGGAAGCCCTGGGCCGCGAGGAACAGGTCACCCGGGGAGCCGGCCTCCGCCTGAGAGATGAGGCTGCGCCGGCCGTCCTGCCTGGCGGCGGCAACGGCGGCCGCCATCAGTTGTGACCCGATGCCGTGGCGCCGCTCGTCCGGGTGGACGTGGAGGTCGGCCTCCGCCAGATGTGTCTGCCCTGCCCGGCTGGTCAGCCGCAGGTACGCCGATCCGACCGGGTATCCGTCGCTGTGCGACGCCAGCCACACCAGGCGGGGAGGGGACGCGCCGTGGCGGAGCTCGGTCAGCGGGGTGATGCGAATCGGCACGATCTCTCCGTCGTCGGTGGCCGGCTGGCGGGCGGCCGCGACCGGAGGACGCGCCGCCGGCTTCGCGAGAGCGCGTCGACACCGCAGCTCAGGCCGCGACCCGGAGCACCGTATCCAGCGGGACGTAAGGGATCAACCGGTTAAAGACGTAAGGGATCAACCGGTTAAAAGCGCGCCGAACGGCGCCAGGCACGCGAACCGGAGCCCGCCGTGATCATGCCAGAGTGCCCCGGCGGGCCGCCCGAGTCGGTGCCGCCGACCTAGTCGCGATCTGTGCTGGAGAGCGCTTTGACCAGCTCGGTGAGGCGAGCCACCTGCGTTTCCAGCCCGCGCACCCGCGCCTCCAGCTCGGACAGCGTGGGCGTCTGGAAGCCGTCGGCGATCTGCCTGCTCATGATTTCCTCCCGAGCGGCGCCGGTTGAGGGACCGGCGTTGGGGTGCAGGGCTGAGGGATCTGGGGGACGCAGTTTCCTATTCCCAGATTGAGCGATTTGGCACCTCGATTCGCCATGGACATTGCACTCGGCGTCTCGCGCGACCTTGCGGCGCGGTGTTCCGGCTGTGTCCCGGGCCCGTTTCCGGGCCCGGGACGGTTGCCGGCGGCGATCCCGGTGAGGATGGAGGGGGTGAAAGTCGTCGTCCTGTCGGACACCCACGCCCCCCGGCGGTGGAAGTCGTGCCCGCTGGCGGTGGCCGAGCATCTCCGGCACGCCGACGCGATCCTCCACGCGGGCGACGTCTGCACGGCCGGCGTCCTCACCGAGCTGTCCGGCTACGCCCCCGTCCACGCGGTGCTCGGCAACAACGACGGCCCGGACGTCGCCGCCTGGGGCGCCCCGGAGACCCTTGAGCTCGATCTGGGCGGCCTCGCCGTCGCGATGATCCACGACAGCGGCCAGGCCGCGGGCAGAACCCGGCGCATGCGCCGCCGGTTCCCCGGCGCCGACCTCGTCGTCTTCGGCCACTCGCACATCCCGATGGACCTCACCGGGGACGGAATCCGCGTCTTCAACCCCGGCTCGCCCACCGACCGGCGCCGCCAGCCCCACGGCACCATCGGCATCCTCGACATCCGTGACGGGAGACTGGCCGAGGCCAGGATCGTGCCCGTCACCTAGGCCGCGCCGGTGCCGGCCGATTTTGAGCAGGGGCATACTCACGCGGCCGGGGAAGTCCGGCCGCATGGTTTCTTCATGCGCAGACTCGTGCCAGCGATCCTTATCGTCACCGCGCTCATGGCGGCGCTGTCGCCGGCGACCGCCCGGGCGGACGCCGCGTACGTCGACTACGCCACGATCAAACCGCCGGACAACTTCGTGGAGTTGCGCGGCGCGCGCGAGGAGTACAGGGTGCCGCCGGTGCTGGCGGCCGCCTGCAAGAACGCGCCGGGCGACTACGGCGAGGACTACCCGGCGCACATCCTCGCCGAGGTCACGCTGTTACGCATGCTGGACACCCGGAACGGAACGGTCTCGATCCAGCGGGCGGTGAACGGCGGCGACGACGGCACCACCCGCACGTATCCGCCGATCAGCCAGCCCTCCGACGCCGCCGAGTGCCTCAGCCGGCGGGTCACCGACTGGAGGGACGACTTCGGCACGGTGCCGTTCAACGGCAAGACCCGGGTGAACTCCCCGGGCTGGGACATCGTCGCGTCCGAGCTGGAGCGGATGCCCGAGCTGTACGGCCGGCCCGGCACCGAGTTCACCGAGCTGTGCCACGACGGGGACTGGGACCTCACGATGGGGATGGCGCTGCGCGCCTGGTCACTGGCGCGCTACCACTTCGCTCCCGCCGACGTGGAACGGCTGGACCGGAAGATGTCCCGCGTCGTGTGGCTGCAAGGGAGCGAGACCTCGGCCGACACGGTCAACTGTGAGATCGCGGGCCGCGACATCAGCGAGACCGAGAACCACAACCTGATGATCGAGTCCACCCGCTACCTCCACAACGAGCTGCTACCCACGCTGAGCCAGTTCGACGTCGAGACCGCCTCCAACGACGCCGTCCGCGTGTACGTCCACGACGCGCACGCCGACAACGCCACCAACGGTGTACGCGCGGACCTGGACCGCAAGCTCGGCATCTGGCTCACCACCGACTTCCTCGAGTACAACTCCCGCCCCTACGCGCGTCTGCAGATGATCGGGCTGCTCAACCTGTACGACCTGGCGCCCGCGGACGACCCCCTCCGGCCGAAGGTCCGTGCCGTGCTCGACCTCATCGCGGCCAAGGCCGCCACCGGGTCCATGGGCGAGCTGCGCAATCCGACGTTCCGCCGCAGGGAGAGCGAGCGGACCGACCGGCTGTTCGACTCCGACGCGATCTCGCCGATGATGCAGGTCTGGATCGGCGACCTGGCCCCCGTGGCCCAGTCCGCGGCGAACTTCGCCGAGGAGGGCACCATCGCGGCGTCCTCCCGCTACCGCCCCCCGGACGTGCTTGCCGACCTCCTGCTCAACCCGCGGCATCACGACTATCTGCAGGGCTTCAACGGCCGTGGACAGGGTGAGGTGGCGTTCGGAGCGGCCGGGCTCACCATCTCCGGCGGCGGCCTCACCACCCCCTGCCCGTACGGGACCTTCCTCGGCATCTGCTTCGGCTCGGGCAACGACGAGGGACATCCGGAACGGCTGCTGCTGATGCCGCGGCGCACCAGGGCCGCGGCCGCCGCCCCCGCGGCGGAGTCCTGGATGATCCGTGGTGCCGAGCGCAGCAGCACGTGCCTGGCGAGGGGCATCGCCTGCGCCGCCGACTGGACCCTCGGTTCGTACGTCCCGCCCGCCACCGCGGAATGCCGCGTGGAGCTCGCCGAGGGCAGGGACCGGATCCGGGCGCTGCGGTTCGATCCCGTCTGCATGAAGGACCAGGATCCGCCGGGATTCGGCTCGACCTGGCCCGCGGACTCGTGTTTCTACGTCTACATCCGCGATCTAGGGCACGACTACTGGGAGCCCCCGCTGTCCTATCTCGTCGTCCACACCTGCACGCCCGCGCAGGCGGCGGCCGGTTTCGCGCCGTTCGTCTCCTACCTCACCAACGGCCTCGGCCGGCCCAGCGCGTCCCACTGCGGACGGCCCCACGGCAAGCACGTGGGGGGACTGTGCCCGGGATGGTCGGCCGCGCTCACCCCGCCCAAGGTGAACGGCCCGCTCACCCCCGGGGAGAGGGTGACGATCCGGATGGACCAGAGGGCCTACCAGGTGACCGGGGCCCCCGTGCGGAACGGCTCCGCGAACGGTGACGTGGCCCAGCTCCTGAGCGGTCTGCGGCTCCGGCTCGCCCTGCCGGCCCTCGGCGAGCAGTTCGTGGACACCCCGACCGGCACGGTCACCGAGCCGGACGGCCCCCGTCCCTTCACCCTGACCGGAAAGGTCCCGGGCACCGGCACCGAGCTCGTCACCGGGCAGGCGACCGCGACGTTCAGCGGCGTCGTCCATCCCGAGCTGGTCAGGGACGTCGAGATGACGGTCGTCGACCAGACGAGGGCAGACGAGTGCGCCGCCGAGCCCGGCTGCACGCCGCCGCCCCCCATCCCGATCGGCAACGGCCACTGGACGTTCTACTACCGGGGCACCCCCTTCGAGTCCGGGCAGCCCGTCTCCTACTCCTCCGACGATCTGTACGTCAATCCCGCGCACACCTATCGGATGCACGCCTGCTTGACCTGGTGGCGGTTGTACAGCTCGGCGGACTATTGGAACGACCCGTTCGGGAGCGTGAACCCCGCCGCGCACCGGACGTGCCAGGACATCTCCGTCACGCCCAGCTGACCATGCCGCCAAAGTCGTACGCGAAGGGTGGCTAAGGCGGCTCAGGAGGGGCATGGGGCCCCGTATGAACGAGCACAGACCACAACCCGACCCGCGTTCGCGGTTCGAGGACGAAGGTATTCCGGATCTGCAGGAGGGCACCCCCGGGCAGCAGTGGGCGCAGGACCCGCAGGAGGCGCCGCTGCCCGGCGACCGGCCCGTGGGTCTCGACGAGTACGGCACCACGACGCGGGAGATGCGCGAAGGGGAACCCCTCGACCAGCGGTTGTCGCGCGAGGTGCCGGACGTCGAGCCACGGCTCGGCGTGGGCGACCGGGACGAGGAGCAGCCGGCGGGCGACGAGCAGCTCGACTCGTCCGTGGACGAGGAGGATCCCTGGACGGGCGACGGGGTGGCGGACGTCCTGGGGGAGGGCCGGGATGCCGGCGACCTGCTGTACAACGGTGGCGAGCAGCTCCCGGCCGGCCGCCTCGTCGACCCGGACGAGGGTCTCGGGGAGGACGTGGACAAGGAGCTGATCGGCACCGACGTCGGTCCCGACGTCGGCGGTTACTCCCCGGAGGAGAGAGCCATGTACATCGAGGGCGACGACCGCGTCTGAGCCGACCGGGCCTGAGCCGACCGGGCCGGGCGGCGGGGCGAGATCCGCGCGCCGCGGCCGGATTCGTTACGCTGCCACGATGGCTGAGGTTGAGCAGACGCGGCACGAGTGGCGGGTGCCGTGGCAGATCGTCGCGCTGAAGGCCGCCGGCGTCGCCGTGTGCGCGGTGCTGGCGATCCTCGGCGACCACCGTCAGCTCTTCCTCGCGGGGGTGGCCGGCATCGGCTGCGCCGTGCTCGCGGTACGCGACCTGATCGTCCCCGTGCGGCTCTCCGCAGGGGCGGACGGCCTCGTCGTCACGGGCCTGTCGGGCAGGGAGCGGATCTCCTGGAACGACGTCGACCGCATCCGGGTGGACTCCCATCGCCGCTACGGCCTCACCACCGAGCTTCTGGAGATCGACGCGGGCGACCAGATCCACCTGTTCAGCCGCTTCGACCTGGGCGATTCGGTGGTGGAGGTGGCCGAGACGCTGATGCGCCTGCGGCCCTGACCTCCGCACGCCTGCGATCGGTCGCCGTGGCGGCGGTCACCTGGAATCCGCGACCGCCCCCACGTCAGGCGGTCAGGCGGCCCCGCAGGCCGTGCCGTTCAGTGTGAATGTGCCGGGCGCCGGGTTGGACCCGCTGTAGGTGCCCTGGAAGCCGAAGCTCGCGGTGCCGCCTCCCGCGGCGATCGTGCCGTTCCAGGACACGTTCTTCGCGGTGACCTGCTGGCCCGACTGGGTGATCGTGGCGTTCCAGGCGCTCGTGACCTTCTGGTTGCCGCCGAAGGTCCACTGGAGCGTCCACCCGTTGACCGCCGCCGACGACCTGTTCGTGATCGTGACGTCCGCGGTGAAGCCGCCGCCCCAGTCGTTCGGCTTGTACGTCACCGTGCAGCCGCCCGCGGTGGGCGTCGGGCTGGGCGACGCAGAAGGCGAGGGCGAGGGCGACGGTGAGGGCGAGGGCGAGGGCGACGGTGAGGGACTGGGCGAAGGGGAAGGGCTGGGCGAGGGTGACGGGCTCGGGCCGGCGTACGAGAGGCCGAAGCCGTAGGTGAACAGCGCCGGTTTGCCGTCCCCGGCGTTGATCGGCTGCTGGTCGGCGCTGCGCATCCACGTCATCGGCAGTTTGCCGGTCGGGGAGTAGTCGCCGAAGAGCACGTCGGCCACACCCCGGCCCTCGGTACCGGGCAGCCATGCCGCGACCAGCGCGTTCCACTGGTCGATCTGGGAGGCGATGTCGAGCGGCCGTCCGGAGACGAGCACGACGACCAGCGGCACGCCCGACGCCTTGAGCCGCTGCAAGGTGGCGAGGTCGGTCGAGTCGAGGCTCAGCGAGCCGGGCCGGTCGCCGTCGCCCTCGGCGTACGGCGTCTCGCCCACGACGGCCACGGCGGCGCGGTAGGAGGAGTCGATGCCGGTGCCGTCGCGGTTGTAGGTGATCTGCGTGCCGGACTCGGCGGCGTCCCGGATGCCCTGCAGGATGGTCGTGCCCGGGGTGGTGTTGCCGGACGCGCCCTGCCAGGTGACCGTCCAGCCGCCGCTCTGGTTGCCGACGTCGTCGGCGTTCTTGCCGGCCACGAAGATCTTGCCGCCGCTCTTGGCCAGCGGGAGCACGTTGCCGGAGTTCTTCAGCAGGACCAGGGACTCGCGTACGGCCTCGCGGGCGATGGCGCGGTGCGCGGCGCTGCCGACGGTGGAGGCGTAGGAGCGGTCGGCCAGCGGCTTCTCGAACAGCCCGAGCTCGAACTTCTTGGTCAAGATCCGCCGGTTGGCGTCGTCGATGCGGGACATCGGGATCCGGCCCGCCTGGACCTCCGACTTGAGCAGCGAGATGAACCTCTTGTAGTCGTTCGGCACCATCACCAGGTCGATGCCCGCGTTGACGGACGCGGTGACCTCGGCGGCGGTGAAGCCGGTCTGCCCGTCGAGCTGGTCGATGGCGGCCCAGTCGCTGACGACGAACCCGGTGAAGCCGAGCTCGCCCTTGAGCACGTCGGTCAGCAGGTACTTGTTGCCGTGCATCTTGACGCCGTTCCACGAGCTGAACGACGCCATGACCGAGCCCACGCCGCGCTGGACGGCGGCCTTGAACGGCGGCAGGTGGATGGCCCGCAGGTCGGCCTCGCTCAGCTCGGTGTTGCCCTGGTCGTCGCCGCCCGTGGTGCCGCCGTCGCCCATGTAGTGCTTGGCGGTGGCGAGGATCGAGGCGTTCCCGGCCTTCTGGAAGCCGTCGATGATCGTGGTCATCTGGGTGACGAGCTGCGGGTCCTCGCTGAACGACTCGTACGTGCGGCCCCAGCGGTCGTTGCGCGCGACGCAGAGGCAGGGGGCGAACGTCCAGTCGATCCCGGTGCCGGAGACCTCCTCGGCCGTGGCCTGGCCGATCCGCTGCACGAGGCCGGGGTCGCGTGTCGCGCCGAGCCCGATGTTGTGCGGGAAGATCGTCGCCCCGACGACGTTGTTGTCACCGTGCACGGCATCGATTCCGTAGATCATCGGGATGCCGAGCGGGGTGGACAGCGCCTGCCGCTGGAAGTTGTCGTACATGTCCGCCCAGGACGATGCCGTGTTCGGCGAGGGGGCCGAGCCGCCGCCCGACAGGATCGAGCCGATCCGGTAGGTCGCCACGTCGGAGACGGGGCTCAGCGCGGCCCGCTCCGCCTGGGTCATCTGGCCCACCTTGTCGTCGAGGGTCATCCTCGACAGCAGATCGTTCACCCTCGTCGCCACGGGAAGGGCCGGATCCCTGTACGGCTCGCCCGCGGCCCTCGCGACGTCATGCCGCGCCGTGAACACCACGCTCATCGTCAGGGCGAGCAGCGCCGCGAGCATGGCGATCCACACGAGCCTCAGCCGTGATGCCATCGGATCCTCCCTCATCGTCCGTAGGGACCGTAAGAACGCCGGGATGGAACGGTCAATCGGATCAGGGGACGCCAGAAGGTGACCAGCCGGAAGCCGCGAAACTTTCACCTCCAGCGGAGCGAGGCTGTGATCCGCGTCCCGCGCGGCGCTTCCCCGGTGGACGTGCCCCGGTGGACGTGCCCCGGCGGACGCCGAGCCTCAAGTCATGCCGGGAGTGGGCTCTGGTGGGAGTGGGCTCTGGTGGGAGTGGGTGCGGCGCGGGCGGGGGATGCTCTTCGCCGTCGTCACCTGTTAGGGGCCCGCAGTTGCGCATCACCGCCGTCGAGTCCACCGAGCTCTTCGTCGATGGACCTCGCCAGATCGTCCGCGTCATCCTCGAACCGGCCGCCTCCGGCGCGACCGTCCAGTCTCCTGCGGCGGCCCACCCTCCTGTGGCGGCGCCGGCCGATGTGACCATCCGGGTGGAGGGCCCCGGTGTGGAGGGCTCCGCCCGCTACCGCGCCGCCGACCATCCGGCCCGGGAGGGCGCCCCGGTCCAGGCGATCGCCGTCGAGGTCCCCGTGGAGACCGCCGAGGCCCCCGGCACGCGGATCCCCCTCACCGTACGGGCGGGGGGTGACGGCGGCGAGGACAGCGCCACCGGCGAGCTGGTCGTCGCCGAGCCGGGATGGACCGTGTGGATGGTGCCGCACTTCCACTACGACCCCGTCTGGTGGAACACCCAGGCCGCCTACACCGCCACGTGGGACGACGCCGGCGGCTGGGCACAGGCCAGCCGCTCGGAGTTCCAGCACGCGGGCTTCGAGCTGGTCCGGCTGCACCTCGACACGGCGAGGAGGGAGCCGGGCTACAAGTTCGTGCTGGCCGAGGTCGACTACCTCAAGCCTTACTGGGACGCCCATCCGGAGGATCGGGCCCATCTGCGGCGACTCCTCCACGAGGGCCGGCTGGAGATCATGGGCGGCACCCACAACGAGCCGAACACCAACCTGACCGGCGCCGAGTCGACGATCCGCAACATCGTCCACGGGATCGGGTTTCAGCGGGACGTGCTCGGCGGCGATCCCCGCACGGCCTGGCAGCTCGACGCGTTCGGGCACGACCCGCAGTTCCCCGGGCTGATCGCCGCGGCGGGGCTCGGCTCCAGCTCGTGGGCGCGCGGGCCGTTCCACCAGTGGGGGCCGATGCTCCGTGGCGACGGGTGGAACGATCCGTCCGTCATGCAGTTCCCGTCAGAGTTCGAATGGCTGGCGCCGTCGGGGCTCGGGGTGCTCACCCACTACATGCCGGCCCACTACAGCGCCGGGTGGTGGATGGACTCCGCGCCGACCCTGGAGCGGGCCGAGGCCGCGGTCTACGCCCTGTTCCTGCTGCTCAAGAAGGTCGCCGCCACCCGGAACGTCCTGCTGCCCGTCGGCACCGACTACACCCCGCCCAACAAGTGGATCATGGACATCCAGCGCGACTGGAACGACCGGTACGTCTCGCCGAGGTTCGTCTGCGGGCTGCCCAGGGAGTTCTTCGCCGCCGTCCGGGCCGAGGCGGTGGAGCTGTCGCCCCAGACCCGGGACATGAACCCGATCTACACCGGCAAGGACGTGTCGTTCATCGACACCAAGCAGGCCCAGCGGCACGCGGAGACCCGGCTCGCCGACGCCGAGAAGCTCGCCACGATCGCCACCGCCGTCCTCGGCGCGCCGTACCCCGACGCCGCGCTCGACAAGGCGTGGCGGCAGCTCGTGTACGGCGCGCACCACGACGCGATCACCGGCTCGGAGTCCGACCAGGTCTACCTCGACCTGCTCACCGGCTGGCGGGAGGCGTACGACCTGGGCGGGCAGGTCCTCGACGCCTCTCTGCGCCGCCTCAGCGCCGGACTGCCCGGGGTCGCCGTCTGGAACCCGTCCTCCTGGCCGCGCACCGACCTCGTCCGCGTACGGCTGTCGCTGCCCGAGCCCGGCTCGTACGGCGTCGTCCTCGACGCGCAGGGGAGCGGCCTGCTGCTGGAGCATCCCGAGCGCCATCCGGACGGCAGCCTGGCGGCCGTGGACGCCGTGTTCGTCGCGAGGGACGTCCCCGCGCTCGGGTATCGCACGTTCCGGCTCGTCCCGACGTCCGAGCCGTCCCCGATCGGCTGGACCGCACAGGAGGGCACCCGGATCGAGAACGCCACCCACGTGGTCGAGGTCGACCCGGCCAGAGGGGGCGCGGTGTCCAGCCTCCGCGTCAACGGCCGGGAGCTGCTCCAGCGCGGCCGGGTGGGCAACGAGTTGCTGGTCTACGACGAGCACCCGGCCCATCCGCGCTTCCACGAGGGCCCGTGGCACCTGGTGCCCAGCGGCGGGGTGACGGGCTCCGCCGGGTCGCACGCCGAGGTGACGGCCGAGCGATGCCCGGCGGGGCGGCGGATCACGGTGACCGGCCACGTGGGCCCGGTCGCCTACACCCAGGAGATCACGCTGTGGGACGGCCTCGCCCGGGTCGGCCTCACCACCCACGTGGACGAGTTCGAGGGCGCGGACCGGCTGCTGCGGCTGCGCTGGCCGGTCGCGGTGCCGGGCGCCCTCCCGGTCAGCGAGGTCGGCGACGCCGTGATCGGCCGAGGCTTCGCGCTGATCGACGTGGACTCCGCCGAGCATCCGTGGACGCTCGACAACCCGGCGCACAACTGGTTCGCCCTGTCGTCCACCGCCCGCGTCGCCGTGCGCACCCCCGGCGGGCGCGACGCGGGCACCCGCGCCATCGGCGTCGCGGAGATCATCGCGCCCTCCTCCGGCGCGTCCTCGCGTGATCTGGCGGTCGCCCTCGTCCGGCAGGGCGTGACCTCGACGTGCTCCACCGCCCCCGGGCCCCGGTACGGCGATCTGGCGGTGGACTCCAACCTGCCCGACGTCCGGATCGCGGTCGGCACCCCGGAGGAGAACCCGTTCGTGGCCGAGGTGCTGGACGACGCGGCGGCGGCCCTGCTCCGCGAGCAGCTCGGCGCCCGGGGCCGGGTGCGCCTGTGGATCCCCGCCGAGGAGCCGCTGGAGAAGGTGTGGGTGCCGAGCGCCGACCTGACGGGGACGCGGGCGCTGCCGGTGCTGATCGTCTGCGGGGAGGGCGCGGTCGAGGAGCTGATCGACGACCTCGGCGACGCGACGATCGAGGTGGTGCAGCCCGGCGCGGAGCCGGTCGAGCCCGGCCTGGACGACTACACGGTGGGCATCGTCAACCGGGGCGTCCCCGGATTCGCCGTCGACCCGTCGGGGGCGCTCCACCTGTCGTTGATGCGGTCGTGCACGGGATGGCCGTCCGGCATCTGGATCGACCCGCCGCGCCGCACCGCGCCCGACGGCTCCAACTTCCAGCTCCAGCACTGGACGCACTCGTTCGAATGCTCGCTGGTCGCCGCTCCCGGTGACTGGCGCGACGCCGATCTCGTACGGATCGGGCACGACGTCAATCACCCTCTGCTCCCGCTGGTGCCGGGACAAGGTGCGGCGGAGAGCACCGCGGCGGAGCCGGACGCGGCGCGGTCGTTCCTGGAGACCGGGCCGGGGCTGGTCCTGACGGCACTCAAGCGCGCCGGGAGCCCGCTGGCCTCCGGCCGCCTCCCCGGCCCGGTCACGGGGATCACGGCGCGGCTCTACGAGGCCGGCGGAGGCGGGACGCCGCTGGCGATCACGACCGCGCTGCCCGCCGGGCCGTGGCGGCGAGCCGACCTGCTGGAGATCCCGTCGGGCGCCGCTCCCGGCGCCCTGGAAGGCATGGAGATCGTCACACTCACCGCGCCCCTCCAACCGGACGGAGCGCCGTCCACCGGCGTCAGGGATGAGCCTGCGCCGGGTGATCCCACGCCGGTGGCCTTCGGAGCGAGGTGGGCGGCGCGGGTTC
This sequence comes from Microbispora sp. NPDC049125, assembly GCF_040802045.1. Lineage (NCBI taxonomy): Bacteria > Bacillati > Actinomycetota > Actinomycetes > Streptosporangiales > Streptosporangiaceae > Microbispora > Microbispora sp. NPDC049125. Next base: position 66,205 of record NZ_JBEZDW010000004.1, read on the forward strand.
CCGAGAGCGGGCCAGTCGTGCGCGACGGCGAGGGCGAGCCGGTCGGCGCGGGAACCGGAGACGAGCCGGGGCGGGCCGGGAGTGAGTCGTGGCGGGCCCGGGGTGCGATGGCACCGGACGCGGAGCCGCACCAGCCGGTCTTCACCCGGTACTGGCTCAACAACACCGGGCCGGCGCCGATGGGGAACCTCCCCGTGGCGGTCCACCTGTCCAGCGCCGACCTCGACGTCACAGGGCCTGTCGAGCTGACGCTCACGGTGGCGTCCGACCTCACCGATGACAAGGCGTCCGGCGTCGTCGTGCTCACCCCGCCGGACGGCTGGACGGTGGAACCCGCCGTCCGGCCCTACGCGCTGCCCCCCGGCGGTCACGCCCGCGTCCCGGTACGGCTGACGCCTCCGCTGGACCTCCAGGGAGGGCTGCACCTGTTGAGGGCGTCGACCGAGTTCGGCGGGCAGACGTTCGAGGACGTCACCCGGTTGCACGTCGGCGGGCGCCATCCTCGTGGGCTGTCGGTGTCGCTGGAGGGCGTGGGCGCCCCGCCTACCGTCCGGCTGCCGCCGGGGGGAGAGGCGGAGATCGTGGTCCGGCTGGAGTCGGAGGCGCTGTCGCCGATGCCGGCCCAGGTGCAGCTCATCAGCCCCTGGCAGACCTTCGACCTGTTCCCGGTCTGGAACACCGGAGCCGTCGTCCCGGCGGCGGGGGAGGCGGAGGTCCGCTTTCCCGTCCGGGCCCCGTGGGGCGCCAGGCCGGGCAGATGGTGGGCGGTCGTCAAGGTGGCCTGCGCCGGATGGCTGCACTACACCGACAGCATCGAGATCGAAGTCGAGCGATGACCGCGCACCCGCACCACGCCGCTCCGGCCGCTCCGGTCGCGTGCGGCTCCGTGGAAATCGCGGCCGTCGTGGGGGAGCGGGCCGTCACGGTCGTGGAGGTGGAGGCACGCCTGGGCCGGCTCAGGAGCGGGCCGCTGGCCGGCCGCCTACCCGATCCGCGCACCGCCGAGGGACGCAACCTGCGCCGCTGGCTGGTCCAGGTGATGGCGGCCGAGCTGATCGTCGAGCAGGAGGCCGCCCGCCTCGGGGTCCTCCCCGAGCCGGCCGGGGACGCCGATGTCTCCGAGCCGTCCGGGGTCCTGCCGTCCTGGGCCTTCGACCTGTCCGAAGGGGACGAGCGGTCCGGGGTCGTCGGGTCGTCCGGGGCTTCTGGCGGGCCGGGTGGGGCTTCTGGCGGGCACGATGGGCAAGGTGGGCCGGAGTGGCCCGCCGGGCCGCTGACGCTGGGAGCGGCTCTCCGCACGGGCGGGGTGGCGGCGGCCGTGCTCGCGGCCTCGCCCCTCGCGCGGGCGCTGTGCCGTACGGTGGCCGGGGGGTGCGAGCCGCCTGAGGAGGAGGTCCGCGACTATTACCGGCGCAACCTCGACCGGTTCACCAGTCCGGAGACGCGATGGGCGTCTCCTTTCGGGCCCATCAGGAGAGGCGAGATCGAAGGGCCGATCGAGGACGCCGTCTTCTCGGCCAGGGAGGGCGACACCGTCGGCCCGGTCGACGGACCGGGCGGCCCCTGGACGCTGGTCGTCGAACGGGTCGAGGAGGGCGGGCGGGAGCCGTACGACGCGGTGCGTGAGCGGATCCGCCGCGAGCTGGGCGACGCGCGCCGGGAGCGGGCCTTCGCACGCTGGCTCGACGGCCGTCAGGCCGCCGTGCGGCTGATGCCCGGGTACGAGCATCCGGCAGATCCGGCGCACACCGACGCCACCCATCGGCACTGACGACGCAGCCCGGACACGACGGTCCAATAGTGACGATTAGGGGCAAAAGACTAGGCATGGGACAGCAGCTCAGCGCGTTCGACGCGCAGTTCCTCAACTTCGAGACGGCGACCAACCTGGCGCACATAGCCGGGCTCACGATCCTCGATCCTTCGGGGGCCCCGGGCGGCGCGGTGACCCGGGAGAGCCTGGTCACGCTGCTCCGCGGGCGGCTGCACCTCGCGCCGCCGCTGACACGGCGCCTGGTGGAGGTGCCGCTGGGGCTCGACCACCCCTATTGGGTGGAGGAGCGGGACGTCGACTTCGACTACCACGTCAGGGCGCTCGCGCTGCCTTCGCCGGGGAACGACCACCAGCTCGCCGAGCAGGTCGCCCGGTTGCACGGGCAGCGGCTCGACCGCCGCAGGCCTCTGTGGGAGCTGTACCTGATCCACGGCCTGTCCGGGGGGCGGGTGGCGCTCTACACGAAGGTGCACCACGCCGCCATCGACGGCGTCACGGGGGCCGAGGTGCTGGCCGCGCTGATGGACTTCGACCCGAAGCCGTGTCCCGCGCCGCCCCCCGACGTCCCCGCGTACGACGGCTCGTCCCCGTACGACGACGAGGACGCGCCGGAGGGGGACGCCCCTGACGCGGTGGAGATGCTGATCAGAGGCGTGGCCCGCGTCCTGGACAACCCGCTGGCCCTGCTGCGCTTCGTCGCCGAGGCGATGCCCCGGCTGGACGAGGTGCCGGTCATCGCCCAGATCCCCGGCGCGGGGCTGGTGTCCCGGCTGGTCCGCGGGATCGGCGCCGAGCGGCTGCCCGGCCTGCCGCGCATCGCGGTGCCGCGCACGCCGTTCTCGGGCAGGATCTCCCAGCACCGCCGCTTCGCGTTCGGGCAGCTGTCCCTGGACGAGGTCAAACGGGTCAAGAACGCCTTCGGCGTCACCGTCAACGACGTCGTCATGGCGATCTGCGCCGCCGCGCTGCGCCGCTGGCTGGCCAAGCGCGACGAGCTGCCCCAGGTGCCGCTCGTCGTCGGCATCCCGTTCTCGACCAGGGAGATGCCGGTGAACGGCTCGAACGGCGTGAACGGCCCGGCGGCCAACAAGGTGACCCTCACGATGACGACGATCCCCACCGACGTCGCCGGCCCGGAGGAGCGGCTGCGGTCGGTGAGCGACTCCATGCGGCTGGTCAAGGAACGGCTGGCGGCGGCGCCGGCCACCTGGATCCTCGAGTTCAGCGCGGCCATGCCCGCCGCGCTCAACGCCCTGGCCGCCCGATCCGCCTTCCGGCTCGCCTCCCGCAGGGCTCCCGCGATGAACCTGATGATCTCCAACGTGCCGGGGCCGCAGTCGCCGCTCTACGTCTGCGGGGCACGGGTGCTGGCCCAGTACCCCATGTCTGTCATCACCGACGTGAGCGGCGGGATCAACATCACCGTCTTCTCCTACGACGGCGGTCTCGACTTCGGCATCGTGGTCGACCGCGACATGGTGCCTGACGTGTGGGATCTCATCGACTACCTTCGCGACGCCCTGGCGGAGCTGGGCGCCCTCGCCTCCCTCGTGGGCGGCGACTGACCGCGGGCTATCCGTGGAACGAGCTGCCCGCCCTGTCCTCCCCGGTCACCCGGCCGACGCAGCGGTAGGTGCGGTCGCCGGCCGCGAACCTGGCGGCGCTGGGCGGGAGCACCTCGGCACTCCACCGGCCCGCCGCCACGGAGGCCGCCTGCCCGCGCCGCGAGCGCAGCAGGGTCGCCATCGAGCACAGCCCGGCCACCGTCGGATTCCTGGCGACCGTGTCCTCGTCGCTGCTCGTGAGGTCCGCGGGCAGACGGGCGATCGCGAACGTCTCCCACGCGTGCGTCCGGCCGCAGGCGACCGGACGGGCCGTCACGTCACCCGCGACGGAGACGAGGCCGGCCCAGCACTCGGCCGTGGTCACGCAGGCGGCGCCCGCCCCGCGGACCTGCGCGGCAGGGCAGCCGCGCGTCGTGGCCGGCACGCCGACGTCCACGGCGGCAGGAGTGGCCGTCCGCTCACCCGTTCCGGAGGTCTCCTGGACGGTGGGGTGAGCGGTGGGGCGGGCGGAGGGCTGGGCACCCGGCGCCCGGCCCTCCAGGAGCATCACCGCGAGCCCTCCCGCGAGGAGCAGCGCGAACGCCGCGGTCACGGCGCCGAAGACCAGTGAATGCCTCGACCCGCCGCCGGGGAGGTCCGCCGGTGGACGCGTGGCCGCCCCGCCCGGCGAGGTCGCGGCCCGCCGGGCATCCCGCGGGTCCCGTACGGCTCCCGCGCCGGGCGGCGACGTGGCCGCGCGCCGGAGGTCACGCGGGTCCCGCACGGCTCCCCGGCCGGTGCCGAGGTGGGGCGGAGGAGGAATGGTCCCGTGGGAGCCCGGCCCCGACGGATGCCGCTGCTCGGGCACCCGGGCCGCCACGTCGTACGCGGGGGAGTGCGGCACATGCGGGCCGTACGCGCCGGAGGGCGGAGAGCTGGGAGGCCGCTGGCCGGGGACGGCGGCCGCGGGGGCGCCCGAGCCGTCGGGTTCCAGCGCCGCCAGCGCGTCCCTGAGCCCGGCGGCCGTCGGCAGCCGCCGTGCGGGGTCGCTCACCATGCCGTGGCGTAAGACCGCGGTCAGCGCCGGCGGCACCCCCGGGATGTCGGGTACGGGCAGCCGGTGCAGTGCCATGATCACCGCGATGTTGACCACCCCGCTCTCGGGGAAGCGCGGAGGCCTGCCCGACAGCAGCGCGTAGAGCGTCGCGGCGAGCGAGTAGACGTCCCCGGCGGCCGTCGGCTCGGTCAGGTCGAAGGCCTCCGGAGGGGCGTAGGCGGGGGTGAGCGACTCGCGGGTGACCGACACCTCGTCCCGAGCCCCGCCCTGGCCCGGCATGGTGGCCAGCCCGAAGTCCGACAGGGCCACCATGCCGTAGGAGTTGATGAGGATGTTGGCGGGCTTGACGTCCCGGTGCAGGACGCCCAGGCCGTGGGCGGCGGCCAGCGCGTCGGCGATCTTCATGCCCGCGTCGCGGACGTCCCGCGGGCTCATCGGCCCCCGTTCGCGGAGCCGGTCGGCCAGGGAGCCGTTCGGGCACAGCTCAAGCACCATGTACGGCCGGCCGTCGGGCAGCACGCCCGCGTCGTAGACGTCGGCCACGTGGGGATGCCCCGACAGGGCGCCGGCGGAGGTCACCTCGCGCATGAACCGCCGCCGGTCACGGTCGGAGACCAGCACGCGGTTGTCGACCTTCAGGGCGACCTCGCGGCCCACCGCGAGCTGCCTGGCGCGGTAGACGACCCCGAAGCCGCCCTGGCCCAGGATCCCGAGCGTCTCGTAGCCCGGCACCAGCGGCCCGCCCGCCTCGCCCACCTGACACCTCCAGACCTGGCGGAAACCCGCGTCCGGCACATTACCGGAGGGATCGCCCCGTGATCGCCGCCCGCGGAGACCCGTCCCCGGACCGTCACCCGGCCGTCCGGCGGGCCCCCGCCCGTACGACGCCGGGACCCGTGCTCCGCACGCGCCGGGCGGCGCGCGGCGGGTGGTGGCGATACGCCGGGACGGGGACGGACCGGCCCCTATGCTGGGGCTCATGACGGGCGGCACAGCGGATCACGGCGGCCGGAGCCCGGAGCGCCGTCAGGAGCTGCTCGACGCGGCCGACCGGGTCATCCGCAGGGAGGGCCCGGAGGCGTCGATGGCCGCGATCGCGGCGGAGGCCGGGATCACCAAGCCCATCCTCTACCGGCATTTCGGCGACAAGAGCGGGCTGTACCAGGCGCTCGCCGAGCGGCACACCCGGATCGTCATCGACCTCCTGCGGCCGGAGTTCGCCAAGGCCATGGCCGACCCCCGCGTGCGGGCCCGGGCCACCATCAGCGCGTACCTGGACACGATCTCGGCGAACCCCAACCTCTACCGGTTCCTGTTCCACCGGGCCAGCGCGGAGGACAGCCGCACCCACACGCAGATGGCCGCCATCGTGCGCAGCGTCGGCGAGGAGCTGGGCGCGGTCCTCGGCGAGGGGGGCGTGGCCGATCCCCTCCGCGCCCAGGTGCTGGGCCACGCGTTCGTCGGCATGGTGCAGGCCATCGGGGACTGGTGGCTGGAGAACCCCCGGCTCGACCGCGCCACCGTCGTCGACAGCCTCGTCGACGTCATCGCCGGAGCCCTCCAGGGCGACCCGGGCGCCTCCGCCACGCCGGCGACGGCGGGGCGGTGACCCAGAGGCCGCTCGTTCGGCGTCGTCATCCCGTGTCCGGCGCTTGGTCCGGCGTCAGCCGCCCGCCCGGGACAGCGTGAAGGCGGTCAGGAAGCCGGCGACGGTGATCAGCCCGATCAGCAGGTGGGCGTTCTCGAAGGCCTCCGGGATCATGGTGTCGGCGACCATGGAGAGGATCGCGCCGGCGGCGAGCGCGGTGATGGCGGCCAGCACGCCTCCGGAGACGCCGCCGAGCAGCGTGTATCCGGCCACGGCCGCCAGGGCGCTCACGACGGCGATGCCGCACCACAGGCCGAACACGTAGCGAGGGGTGCGGTGCGCGTTGCGCATGCCGGCCGCGCTGGACAGGCCTTCGGGGACGTTGCTGATGAACACCGCGGCCACGGTGACGACGCTGACCGCCCCTCCGCCGAGCAGGCTGACGCCGATCACGATCGATTCCGGGATGCCGTCGAGCAGGGCGCCGAGCGCGATCGCCGAGCCCGAGCCGTTCTGCTCCTCCTCCGACGGCTGCTGGCCGCCGGACCGCTTGCGGTGCCGGGCGCCCCGCCTCGCGAGCAGCACGTTGCACCCCGTGTAGAGGACCGCGCCCGTGACCGCGCCGAGGACGGTGGGGACGAGCCCGCCCCGCCGGTGCGCCTCGGCGATCAGCTCGAACGAGACCGCCGAGAGCAGGACGCCCGCGCCGAAGGCCATCACCGACGCGATCAGACGTTGCGGCACCCGCGCCAGGAAGCCCAGCGCGGCGCCCACGAGCAGGGCGCTCCCGGCCAGCAACCCCCAGCCGCCCGCCTGAGCCCACCCCGGCAGGACGGGCAGGGACGCTGTGGCCCTCGCGGCCTGCTCCGCCTGTACGGGAGAGGCGGGCGTGACCAGCCGCGCCGTCAGGTCGCCGACCACCGGCGACAGTTGACCATGGATCCGGCCCACGTCTATGGTGACTGCCGAAATCGCATTGACCAGTAACGGAGTGAGCATGTCGGAGTTCTCAACTCTCGCGCGGCGGATGTGGCACCAGATCGAGCCGGTCCACGCGGCACTGTACTTCGCCCCCGAGGCCTTCGACGAGGCGCGGGCGCTCGGGTACGACGTGGAGTCGCGCTGGCCCAGCTATTTCGCGTGGCGTGCGGCGCCGCTCGGCGCTGCGGGCGCCGGCCTGGTCGGTGCGGCCTTCTACAGCTTCAGCCCGGCCACGGTCGCCCAGCACGTTCCGGCGGTCTGGTCGGTCGCGAGGCCGGATCAGGTGCTTTCCGCCCGGCTGCGCGCGGTGGACCGCACGTTCCGCGCGCTGCTGCCGGACGTGGCGGAGCGGGATGACGTGGCGGAGGCCGCCGATCTGGCCCGGCGGGCCGCCGAGGGCGTCACCGTCGCGGGCCGGCCGCTGGCCGCCGCCAACCTCGACCTCCCCTGGCCGCGGGAGCCGCATCTGGTGCTCTGGCAGGCGTACACGGTGCTGCGCGAGCACCGTGGAGACGGTCACCTGGCCGCGCTGCTGGCCGCCGGGCTCGACGGCTGCGAGGCGCTGGTCTCCTTCGCCGCGATCGGCGCCGCTCCCGTGGCCAACTTCGCCGGACGGGGCTGGACCGATGACGAATGGGAGGCCGCGCGTGAGCGGCTGGCCGCGCGCGGGCTCGTCGACGGCGACGGCGTGGCCACCGAAGCGGGCCGCGAGTTGCGGGACCAGGTCGAGCGGACGACCGACGAGCTGGCCGCCGGGCCATGGCGGGCGCTCGGCGCCGACAAGGCCGAGCGCCTGGCGCAGCTCAATCTGCCGCTGCTTGGCGCGGTCTTCGAGTCGGGCCTGCTGCCCGCGCAGAGCACCCTCGGCATCGGCACCGTCAACGCGCCCGCCTGAGCACTGTGCCGGTCTGATCAACGGCACGCTGCCGGCGCGACGAAGGGCGGCTCCGCGCAACCGTCGCTCCCGTGACGCGCACTGCGGTCATGTGCCCAGATGGCACGTATAGGGAGTAGGCGAGAGCGGCGCGGCCTGAGCACCTGACGGGGTGGGGCGCACCCCTGCGAAGTCCTCGCCACTCCCTCTGATCACCGCTCCGACCGCGCCGGCTTCGTCGTCGACGCGCTGCTCATCCCGCACCTGCTCGGTGCCGTACGGATGCTCGAGTCCGGCTTCGCCGCCGCCGCCGACATCGACCGCGGCATGACCCTGGGCTGTGGCCACCCGATGGGCCCGCCACCCTGACCGACATGATCGGCCTGGACGTGATCCTGCTGACGGCCTCGGTAGGGGTCGTCAAGGGCCGGTGCAGGGATCACAACGAGCGCGGCCGGCCATACGGTTTCGTCAATGAATGAAGCCCGGTAAGGAGCAACGATGAAGAACAAGCGTTTCGGCCGACTGGTCGCCACGGGTTCCGCCCTCGGCCTGGCCGGAGTCCTGGTGGTGGCCGCACCGGCTTTCGCGGCGAGCTCCAGCTGCACGTCGATCTCCGCGCTGAAGGCCTGCACCACCGGCGCCGTCCACGCCAACGCGGCCCACGACCTCCGCGTGGTCACCTCCGGCCTGTGTACCGGAACCTGGCGCGTGTTCGACACCAGCAACAACAAGAACATCGCCAGCGGCACGAACACAAGGGTGAACCAGGTTCTGCACGGCGTGTACGCCAGCTACAAGGCCAGCATGCGCAGCGCCAGCGGCACCGTCTGCAACGCCACCATCAAGATCGCCGACATCTGACGTCCGCCCGAAGCCCTGGCCGACTACCGCCGGCCAGGGCTTCGGCGTGCCGGCGCCCGGGCCACGGGGATTCGGTGACGGGTAGGCCGGTAGGTGAGCTCCTGGATGTGAGCGGGTGCTACTCGCGGGTCGAGGACCCAAGGGGTAGGTGACCTACCGTGATCCTCGGCATCCTGATCCGCGTCATGCTCGAATTTCTCCGACGCCGCGGAGTGCCCGTACCGGATCCCTCGCGTCTCCGATCCCGTAGACCGGTGATCGGACTGACAGACCGTGTTGTGGCGGCGATCTTTCCGGCGCCCGGCGCTCCGCCCTGTTCAGCGAGACAGAGCGCCCCGTAACCCCATGCCACACCACGATCCCGGCGCCGGATCACCGGCAGACCGACCGGGCCGACGACGAGTTCGCGCCGCCCGCGTCGGCGGGTGCCCGCGACGCCATGCACCCGGATCCGTTGCGGCTTGCCGCAGACCAGGCACGTCAGGTGGCCGAACCGGAACGCCGGCTCCGGGCGCCGGACGGACATCGGGGGCGCCTGGGAAACTCGGGCAGCGCGCCAGGGGATGGTGGGCGAGGACGATCAGACCGGCCTCAGCCCTCTATGGAGTCCGGCTCTTGCGCGTGGCGATCATCCTGGAGTCGAGGTCCCTGCCGGAGGCTGTTCTTCCAACATTCCACCACCCCGCAGATCAAGCCGCCGAACATGAGCCCGGCACCTTCCAGGACGTAGACGAATACCACTCGGTAGTCAGTGCTGTAATCATCGCCCGTGAGGTAGGTCGCCAGACCGGTCAAGGTCGGGCAGAGGAGCAGGAGAGCTCCGCTGGCGAGAAACGCTGTGCGAAAAACAGGAAGCCTGCCTGCGCGCTTGCGTGGGAGCGCAGCGCGAAAGAGCGCGATCAAGAGGGGCAGAACGGCCAAGGCCTCGAAGAGGTGGCCAAACGATAAATAGGAGGGCACGGCGGGCGATCTTACTTCAATTCAAACCTGAATACCGGTGGAGACGGCGGGTCGATGAGAGAGAACGGGCGTCGAATACGGCGGTGCATCGTGTGCGCCGGCCCGAATGGGCGGAGCGCCGCCCTTGACCCTTGAAAGCGCCATGCCCCTTGGAAGCGCCATTCGGCAGAAGTGATTGTCCTGTCCCGGGACATGCTTTGACACATCAGTCCCAGGACATGTTTGACAGTGCCGTTGTCGGCCGATCTTTCGTGCGCCGTTTTGCGGGAGCGTGCCGCCGACGCGGGCCGGGCTCCTTAACGTGATCTGGCCGTTCGGTTGCTGCTCAGCCCCGGTCTCCGGTTACGTCCTGCGGTTGGCGGCCGCGATCGAGGCGCGGAGTTTGGTGAGGAGCCGTTCGAGGGTCTGGACTTCGGCGGCGGCCCAGTCGGCGGTGAACAGCATCCAGCGTTGCAGGCCCACGCGTTCCAGTGTCGCGAGCTCGGCACGGCCTTTCTCGGTGATGGTGATGGTGTTCGCCCGGCGGTCGGCCGGGTCGGTGAGGACCTGAACCTTGCCCTCTTCGGTGAGGGCTTGGACCTGACGGGTGACCGATGACTGGTGGACACCGAGTTCTTTGGCCAGGTCGGAGGTGCGGACGGGTTGTGTCGTGGCGATGAGTTGCAGCATGCGCAGCAGGCCTGCGTTGGGTCGTCGCCTGCGGGCACGTTCGATGCCGTCGCTGACCAGGAGGAGGACGTCGACCATGCGCTGAACGTCCTTTTCGTCGGGTTTCTCGGGGTGGTGCATGACTTCAGTCTAAGGTACTTGCATGCTGCATGCAATTAAATTAGTGTCACAGCCATGACAAAGAAGACATTGGTCAAGCGGCTCGCCTACACCATCGCGGGCCTCGGCGTCGGCGTGTTCCTGCTCACGATGGCCGTCGCCGCCTTCGGTCAGGAACCGGCGGACAACGTGTGGACCAAGGCCGGCGGCATCCTCGCGGGGTCGGTGATCTGTCTGGTCCTGACCAAGCGCGTCCTCGCAGGATCGAAGGGCACCTATGACCGGCTCCGGATCATCTCCCTCGTCGCCTGCGCCCTGGTCGCGGTCAACGTCGCCGTCCCCGGTGTCATCCCGGTCTGGTTCCGCGCCGAACAGGTCGTCCACGGCCTCCTTCTCGCGACCCTCGCCTGGGCACTGTGGTCGCCCGAGATGCGGGAATCCTTCCGCGTCGCCGCACGCTGAACCTGATCCCCCGGGCCGTCGACACGCTGGTGTCGACGGCCATTGTCATTGTTCGATCACACCGTCCGGGTGGAGGAGCGCACCCTGACGTTCTTAGACCCCAGCCCCGGGACCTGCTGCGCACCCGGCCCAACCTGATCGGCTGGGACCGCTTACGTCACCTGCGAGATGCGCGCCTGTCCGCCCGATGCGGTTCCGATGTGCCGGCTGCGCCCGCGTTCTCCGGCGCGTTCGCCCGGCGCGGATCCGCACACGGCGTAACGCCTGGCCCGGCGGCGCCCGCCGTGCCTAGCGTCGCCGCATGGACGTCATCGAGCTGTCACCGCGCCTGCACTTCCTCCGCTTCCCCGTAGGGCACGCCTACCTGTGGCGCGACGACGACGGGCTCGCCCTCATCGACAGCGGTCTCCCGGGTTCCGCGCAGGCCATCGAGGAGGCGGTGCGGACACTCGGACACCACCCCGCCGACGTACGGCACCTGGTGCTGACCCATTTCCACGAAGATCATGTGGGAGGGGCGGCGGAGGTGGCCTCCTGGGGCGACGTCACCGTCCACGCCCACCGGGCGGAGGCGCCGTTCATCCTCGGACAGGCGGCCGGGCCGCCGCCTGACCTGCTCGACTGGGAACGGCCCCTGTTGGAGCGGGTCCGCGCCGGCATGCCCGCCTCCGCCCCCGTGACTCCCGTGCGGATCGACCGCGAGCTGGACGACGGCGACGTGCTCGATTTCGGAGGTGGGGCACGGGTGCTGGCGGTCCCCGGCCACACGCCCGGCAGCATCGCTGTCCACCTTCCCGAGGAAGGCGTGCTCTTCACCGGAGACACCGTCGCCCGCACTATGTCGGGCGAGGTGATCCTGGGGGTGTTCAACGTCGATCCCGCGCGGGCCGTCGCGTCGTTGCGCCGGCAGGCGGAGCTCGACGTCGAGATCGCGTGCTTCGGCCACGGGGAGCCGCTGACCCGGGACGCGTCCCGGCAGCTCAAAGCCGCCGCCGCCCGCATCCCCGCCGTGTGACGGCCCGTCCTCTTCCCGGGAAGACGGGAAGGGCCGCGACGCTTCGGCCCACGGCCGGACGGGGCCGCTGACGGCGCCTGGCCGCGCGACCCGGGAGGGATGACCGCACATGGCCGCCACCCGGAAACGTCCATGTCATCCGCAGGAGGTAACTTAGTTCCCCTAACTAATCTTCGTCCGCATTCGCGGTCCCGTACGGAGGTGAGAACCCGCGTGGCCTTCATGAACCAGCGCACGGCGGAAGCGGCGACGGCAGGGCAGAATCCGCGCTACAAGTGGATCGCGCTGTCGAACACCACGCTCGGCGTGCTCATGGTGATGATCAACCAGTCCATCGTGCTCATCGCCCTGCCGGACGTCTTCCGCGGCATCCACCTCAACCCCCTGGACCCCGGCAACACCGGCTACCTGCTGTGGATGATGATGGGCTTCATGGTGGTCACGGCCGTGCTGGTCGTGATGTTCGGGCGCCTGGGGGACATGTTCGGCCGCGTCCGGATGTACAACATGGGCTTCGCCGTCTTCAGCGTGTGCTCGATCATGCTGTCGATCACCTGGCTGGAGGGCAGCGCCGGCGCGCTGTGGCTGATCGGCTGGCGCATCGTGCAGGGCGTCGGCGGCGCGCTGCTGTTCGCCAACTCGACCGCGATCCTTACCGACGCCTTCCCCGCCCACCAGCGCGGCACGGCCCTCGGCATCAACTCCATCGCGGGCATCACCGGCTCGTTCCTCGGGCTGATCATCGGCGGTGTGCTGGCGCCCGTGAGCTGGAAGGCGATCTTCCTGGTCTCGGTGCCGTTCGGCATCTTCGGCACGATCTGGGCGTTCCTCAAACTGCGTGACAGCGGCGTGCGGCGCAGGGCCCGGATGGACTGGTGGGGCAACGCCACCTTCGCGGTCGGCCTGATCACCCTCCTGGTCGGCATCACGTACGGCATCCAGCCGTACGGGTCGAGCGCCATGGGCTGGCTCAACCCCTGGGTGCTCGCGTCGCTGATCGGAGGCGTCCTGCTGCTGGGGGTGTTCGCCTGGATCGAGACCAGGGTCGCCGAGCCGCTGTTCCGGCTCTCGCTGTTCCGCTCGCGGGCGTTCCTCGCGGGCAACATCGCCAGCCTCCTCACCGCTCTGGGGCGCGGCGGCCTGCAGTTCATGCTGATCATCTGGCTGCAGGGGATCTGGCTGCCGCTGCACGGCTACGGCTTCGAGGAGACGCCCCTGTGGGCGGGCATCTACATGATCCCGCTGACCATCGGCTTCCTGCTGTCGGCTCCGGTCTCCGGCTGGCTGTCGGACCGCTTCGGGCCGCGCGTCTTCACGGTCGGCGGCGCCCTGATCACGGCGGCGAGCTTCTACGCCCTGATGACACTGCCCACCGACTTCGACTACGCGGTCTTCGCGATCCTGATCCTGATCAACGGCATCGGGTCGGGCCTGTTCGCCTCACCCAACCGGGCGGAGATCATGAACTCGGTGCCGGCCGAGTCCCGGGGGGTCGGCGCCGGGATGACCGCCACGTTCCAGAACTCGTCGATGGTGCTGTCGATCGGCGTCTTCTTCAGTCTGATGATCGCGGGCCTGTCGCACTCGCTTCCCCCGGCGATGCACGACGAGCTCGTGCTCCAGGGGGTGCCCGACGCGCAGGCGCAGGGCATCGCGCACCTTCCGCCGATCGCCGTGCTGTTCGCGGCGTTCCTGGGCTACAACCCCTTCCAGCAGCTCCTCGGCGGCGTCCTCGCCAAGCTTCCGGACGGCGGCAGGCAGCTCACGAGCAAGGAGTTCTTCCCCCATCTGATCGCCGGGCCCTTCCACCAGGGTCTGGTCATCGCCTTCTGGTTCGCCGTGGCCGCCTGCCTGGTCGCCGCGGCCGCGTCGGCGCTGACGGGACGGATCGGGCGCAAGCACACCGCGGTCGCGTGCGAGTCGCTCGGCTCCGAGCTCGCCGCCGTCTCCGGGGAGGCCGGCATCGCCCCCAACGAACTGGTGATCCCGGCGGACAGGTCCGACGCGAAGGGCGGAGCGAACGCGGGCGGCGGCTGACCGGAGCCCCCCGCCCGGGATGGGCGGGGGGCGGCGGTCACTCGCCGAAGCGGGACAGGCGCCCCTTCATACGTGCGTGACGGAGGGTGACCGTGTAGAGAGCCAGGGCGAGACCCACGTAGACGGCGTCGAGCAGGCCCGCCGCGGCCAGGCGGTCCCAGGGGACGGGACCGCCGGTGAGCACCGCGCGCATGCCCTCGAACACATGTGTGGCGGGGACCAGCGAGGAGATCGTCCGCAGGACGGGCGGCAGCACCGAGACGGGGTAGAAGACCCCGGCCAGCGGCTGGAAGACGAACACGAGACTCCACGCGATGACCTGGGCGCCCTCACCGAACCGCAGCACGCAGGAGATCGCGACGATCGCCAGCGACCACCCCAGCACGAGCAGCAGCGCCATGAACGGCACCAGCCCGATGCCCACGGTGAGGATCCCGAACCCGTAGAGCACGTACGCCATGACGCCCATGACGGTCACGCCGAACAGGATCTTGCCGAGGGAGAACACGACGAGGCCGGTGAGGTATTCGACGGCCGTGACGGGTGTGACGTGCATGTTCAGCAGGTTCCTGCTCCAGACGTCCTCCAGGAAGCCGATCGCCACCTCGTTGGACGCCCGATGGAGCACCTGCCACAGCAGCACGGCCCCCAAAAGGGTCGACACCACGAACGGCACCTTGCTGGCCTGGAGGAACAGGGTCACATAACCCCAGACCACCAGCTCGATCGTCGGCCAGAAGACGATCTCGAACATCCGGACCGGGCTGCGCCGCAAGGACGCGAGGTCGCGGCGCACCACGCCGGAGACGCGGCGGCGGCGGGCGGCCGGGCTGAGCGGTGGGTAGGCGAGCGTCGTCATCCTCACGGGCCTCTCTGATGGCTGCCTCATCCGGCGGCCTCCGGCACGTGCCGGCGCCGTACGGCGTTGCGTGCGGCTGATGCGTGGTGGCCAAGAGCTGTGCGGCCAGGGACTGTGCGGCCAGGGACTGGGCGGCCGGGGACTGGGCGGCCGGGGACTGTGCGGCCTAGCGTCGGGCGACCTTGAGGAACACCTCCTCGAGGTCGGCGACCCCGAAGTCGTCGGCCAGCTGGGCGGCCGTGCCCGTGGCGATGATCCGGCCGCCGGCCATGAAGTGGATGCGGTCGCACATGCGCTCCACCTCCCGCATGTTGTGCGAGGTGATCAGCATCGCGCGGCCGGACTCCCGGGCCGTCTCGACCAGCAGCCGGCGGATGCGGTCGCCGGCGTCGGGGTCGAGCGCGGCGGTCGGCTCGTCGAGGATGAGCAGGCTCGGCTCGTTCAGCAGCGCCTTGGCGAGCTGCACCCGGGTCTGCTGACCGGACGACAGCTCGGTCACCTTGCGCTTGAGCAGCGGCCCGAGGTCGAGCTGGCCGGTGAGCTCGGCGACCCGCCGGGCCGGGTGACGCAGGCCGTACAGGCGGGCGAAGGCGTCGAGCACCTCACGGACCTGGAGCACTCCGGGCAGGCCCAGGTAGCTCGCCGAGAAGTTGACCCGGCTCAGCACCTCGGCGCGGTTGCCGGCCAGCTCCCGCCCGAACATGCGGACGGTGCCGGAGTCGGGTGTGACCAGGCCGAGCAGCATGTGCAGGGTCGTCGACTTCCCCGCGCCGTTCGGGCCCAGCAGGCCGGCGATCTCGCCCTCCCCGACGGTGAGGCTGACGTCGTCCACCGCCGTCACCGGGCCGAAGCGCTTGGCGAGGGAGACTGCCTGAAGAATCGCCACAGGTCAAGCGTGAACGGCGGAGCACCGGGCGGCAACGCATTTTCCGCCCGCCCGGCGGCGGCTCAGCCCTCGGAGGAGGAGGAGGAGCCGTACGCCGCGTCCTCGTGGGCGAAGCGGCGCAGCGCGCTGAAGACGAGGTCGCCGAGCGCCGTCCAGACGACGGTGGTCTCCATCAGCCTGTCGTGATCGGGCTCCTTGAGCACCTGGGCGAGATCCGCCCTGGCGACCTGCCGGGCCGCTCTGGCGTACTCGTCGAGCAGTTCCAGCTGGTCGGTGTGGCCGAGGCGATAGAGCGTGGCGAGCGCCGAGGTCAGCGTCTGCCGTGCCGGGTTGGTCGTGCGGACGGCCCAGCCGAGCCGTTCGATCAGGGAGTCGGTCTGCTCGCTCGCCGCCTTCCACGCCTCGTCGTCGATCACCGGGCGGGGGGTCGTCATGGCGAACTGGGCCTTGCCCGCCGAGTCCAGCGCGCTCATGCCGGGCTCGTACATCTTCCCCAGCACGTGTCTGGTGGCCGCGACGCTGAGCCCGCCGACCTCGATGAGCGCCTTGATCAGTTTGAGGCGGCGGACGTGACCGTCGGTGTACTGCGCCTGGTTGTGGCTGGTGCGTTCGCCGGGGAACAGGAGGCCCTCACGCAGATAGAACTTGATCGTCGGCACGGGCACGTCAGCGCGGCGGCTGAGCTCGGCGATCCGCATGAATTCCTCCTTCGCGTCCTCGGAACCCGGCGGAGGACCTTGCCAGCCTATCAAAATGATAGTAGACATGTTCACTATCCATATTGCCTCGATCGGGGAGATGATCGTCATGGAATACCGGCTGCTCGGACGGACAGGAATGCGGGTCAGCCCCCTCTGCCTCGGCGGCATGATGTTCGGCTGGTGGGGTGAGAACGGCTACGACGAGACGCTGGCCATGATCCGGCAGGCCGTCGACGCGGGGATCAACTTCATCGACACCGCCGACATCTACTCCGGCGGGGAGTCGGAGGAGCTGATCGGCAGGTGCCTGGCCGACACCGGCCTGCGGGACCAGGTCGTGCTGGCGACCAAGGTGCACGGCTCGATGGGCGACGATCCCAACCAGGGCGGCAACAGCCGCCGGTGGATCATGCGCGCCGTCGACGACAGCCTGCGCAGGCTGCGTACGGACCGGATCGACCTCTACCAGATCCACCGGCCGGACCCCGCCGTCGACGTCGACGAGACGCTGGGCGCCCTGACGGACCTGATCCGGGCCGGCAAGGTGCGGTACGCCGGAAGCTCGACGTTCCCCGCGTACCAGATGGTCGAGGCGCAGTGGGTGGCCGAGCGGCGCGGCAGGGAGCGGTTCGCCGCCGAGCAGCCGCCGTACTCCATCCTCGCCCGGGGCGCGGAGGCCGACGTGCTCCCCGTCTGCCAGTCGTACGGCCTGGGGGTGCTGGCCTGGAGCCCGCTCGCCGGCGGCTGGCTGACCGGGGCCTACCGCGAGGGCGCCGAGCTTCCCGCGAGCAGGCGCACGGTGATGGTCGGCGACCGGTACGACATGGCGCTGCCGGAGAACCAGCGCAAGCTCGCCGCGGCCGAGCAGCTCGCGCGGCTGGCCGAGGAGAGCGGCCTGTCGCTGGTCGAGATGTCGCTGGCGTTCGTGGTCAGGCACCCCGCCGTCACGTCGGCGATCATCGGTCCCCGAACGATGGAGCACCTGAAGGGCCACCTCGCCGCCGACGGCGTACGGCTCACCGCCGACGTGCTGGACCGCATCGACGAGATCGTGCCTCCCGGTGTGACGATCAACCCCGCCGACGGCGGCTGGCAGGCGCCCTGGCTGGCCGACCCGTCCCTGCGACGCCGGCGCTGACCCGACGACTTGTCGCGTGATCCCGAAGGAGACGGCAATGTTCGCGAAACTCGGACGGCTCGCCGCCCGGCGCCGGCTGTGGGTCCTCGCCGCCGCGGTGCTCTTCGTCGTGCTGGGCGGCGTGTGGGGGGCCGGGGCCGGCGGCACGCTCGGCGGCGGAGCCGGCCTGGACAACCCCTACGGCGAGTCGGCGCAGGCCAACCGGCTCCTCGCCGGGACGCTCGGACGCCACGTCGCCGACGTGGTGGTGATCTACGAGAGCACCGGCATGACCGTGGACGATCCCCGGTTCCGCCAGGCGGTCGAGCGGACGGCCGCCGGGCTTCCCAAGGACCTCTACGCCTGGATGGAGACCTACTGGTCGACGGGGTCGGCGGACTTCGTCTCCTCGGACCGGCACAAGACATACGTCACCCTCCAGCTTCCGGGAGCGGTGGAGGAGGAGCAGGCGGCCGTCTACCTCCGGGTCGTGAAACTGATGGACGCGCCCGGCCTGACGGAGCGCTTCGGCGGCCTCACGGCGGTGGCGCAGCAGTTCAACGCGATCAGCAACCGGGATCTGGGCAGGGCGGAGCTGATCTCCTTCCCGCTGCTCATCGTGCTGCTGCTCCTGGTGTTCCGGAGCGTGGTCGCGGCGGCGCTGCCGTTCGCCGTGGCGATCGTCGTCGCCGTCGGGTCGCTCGGCGTGCTGCGGGTCGTCGGCGGGCTCGTCCCGCTGTCCACGGCGGCGATCAACGTGGTGGTCATCCTGGGCCTGGGCCTGGCGACCGACTACGCCCTGCTGATCGTCAACAGGTTCCGCGAGGAGCTGGACGCCGGGCGCGAGGTGGAGGACGCGGTGGTGCGCGCGACCGCCACCGCCGGCCGCACGGTGGCGGTGTCGGGGGTCACGGTCGCCGTGACGCTGGGCGGCCTGCTCGTGTTCCCGTCCCGCTTCCTCACCTCCCTGGCGTACTCGGGGGTCAGCGTGGTGCTGTTCGCGGTGGTGAGCGCGCTGACCGTGCTGCCCGCGGCGCTCCGCCTGATCGGCCGCCGGATCGACGCGCTGCGCGTTCCGCTGCCGTGGGGACGGCGGGGCGGCGAGGCGGGCTCGCGGTGGTACCGCACCGCGCACGCCGTCATGCGCAGGCCGGTCGCGGCCGTCCTCGCGATCACGGCGCTCCTGGTCGCGCTCGGCCTGCCGCTGCTCGGCGCGGTCTGGTCGCGGCCGGCCGAGTGGGCGCTGCCCTCCGGCACCGACAGCGTCGTGGTCACCGAGCAGCTCGCCCGCGAGTTCTCCCACGACCCGACGAAGGTGATCACCTCGGTGGTCCGGATGCCCGGGCCCGCCGGCGCCCCCCAGGCCGGGGCCGCGGTGGAGGACTTCGCCCGGCGGCTGGGGCGCGTCGAGGGGGTCGAGCGCGCCCGGGTGACCGGCGTCAGCGGCGACCTGGCCAGGATCACCCTGGGCTACTCGATGAGCCCGTACGGCCAGGAGATCAGGGACGTGGTCGCGGAGCTGCGCGCCGAGCCGCCGCCGCGGGGCGCCACGGCCATGTTCACCAACCGGCCGGCCTCGATCGTCGACATGCTCGACATGATCGCCCGAGGGCTGCCGTGGATGCTGCTCATCGTCGTGGTGGTGACGTTCGTGGTGCTCTTCCTCGCCTTCGGCTCCGTCACGCTGCCGCTGAAGACGGTCGTCATGAACCTGCTGTCGCTGTCGGCGGCCTTCGGCGCGATGGTCCTGATCTTCCAGGACGGCCTGCTGTCGGGGCCGCTCGGCTTCGAGGCGCCGGGGTTCGTCGACTCCACCATGCCGTTGATGATCGCGGCGATCACGTTCGGGCTGGGGATGGACTACGAGGTGTTCATGCTCGCGCGGATCCGCGAGCACTACCTCCGGACGGGGGACACCGTCGAGTCGGTGGCGGTCGGCGTCCGGCACACGGCCAGGATCGTCACGGCGGCCGCGCTGCTCCTCGGCGTCGTGGTGGGGGCGTTCGTCACCACCGGAGTCACGGTGCTCAAGATGGTCGGCGTCGGCGTGGTGGTGGCCCTCCTGCTGGACGCGACGATCGTGCGCGGCCTGCTCGTGCCCGCGTCGATGCGGCTGCTGGGCCGGTGGGCGTGGTGGTCGCCCGGCCCGCTGGCGCGATGGTGGCGGCGTCACGGGCTCCCCGAGGAGGGCGGCGGGCCGGTCGTCCCGGCCTCCGCGAAACCCTGCGCTCACCGGACCCTCGCCAGGACAGGCGGCGCGGGGCCCGCGTGATCGGGAGGGCGGCGGCGAATACCGGTCCGCTCGGGGGCTTACAGCCGGCCGCGTGCGCCGCCTTCGTGTCACCGGGCGTTCGTGGCAGGTTTCACGGCCGGGGGATCCGGCCGTGAAACCTGCCCACGGGCCTGGGCTCAGGTGGAGCCGGCCACCTCGATCTCGTGGACGCGCGGGTCGCCCCGGTCGGCCACGTAGTCCTCCGGGCTGGTGGCGTCCGGGCCGTCCTGGGCCTTCATCGCCCGGGCGACGACGGTGCCGAGAACCGCGACGGCGAGGTTGACGATGAGCGCCAGGAACCCGGCGAAGATCGTGATCTTGGTGTCGAAGCCGAGCTGCGACAGGGGGAAGGCCGAGCTGCCGAAGTGGGCGTGGTTGGTGGCCGGATTGGCGATGTTGTACAGCATCAGCACCCCGGCGGCCATCCCGGCGGCCCACCCGGCGATCAGACCGGCCCGGTGGAACCAGCGCGTGAACAGGCCGAGCGCGACCGCGGGCAGCGTCTGCAGAATGATCACGCCGCCGATGAGCTGGAGGTCGATCGAGAACTGGGGGTCGATGAGCAGGATGAACAGCACCGCGCCGACCTTGACGACCAGCGAAGTGATCTTGCTGACCGTGGCCTCGTGCGCGTCGGTGGCGTCCCGCTTGATGTACTCCCGGTAGATGTTGCGGGTGAACAGGTTGGCCGCGGCGATCGACATGATGGCGGCCGGCACGAGCGCGCCGATGCCGATGGCGGCGAACGCCACCCCGGTGAACCAGTCGGGGAACATCGCGTCGAACAGCTTGGGGATGACCGTGTTGGTGTCCTTGCCGATGGGCGTGATCCCCGCCGCGATCGCCATGTACCCGAGCAGGGCGATGAGGCCGAGCAGGAGGCTGTAGGCGGGGAGCGCCGACATGTTCCGCTTGATCACGTTGCGGTCCCGCGAGGCGAGGACGCCGGTGACGCTGTGCGGGTAGAGGAACAGCGCCAGCGCCGAGCCCAGGGCCAGCGTGATGTACTGGAACTGGTTGTTGGCGTTGAGCAGGATTCCATCCGGGGCGGGCGTTTTGTCGAACTTCGCCTGGGCCGCGCCGAAGACCGACCCCCATCCGCCGAGCTTCGCCGGGATGTAGATGATCGCCACGAGGATGACCAGGTAGATCAGCGAGTCCTTGACGAAGGCGATCAGCGCGGGCGCGCGCAACCCCGACTGGTAGGTGTACGCCGCCAGGATCGCGAACGCGATGATCAGCGGCAGGTCGCCGGTCACGCCCATCGTCTTCAGCACCGCCTCGATGCCGACGAGCTGCAGCGCGATGTACGGCATGGTCGCCACGATGCCGGTGATCGCGATCAGCAGCGCCAGCGTGGGCGAGCCGAACCGGGCCCGTACGAAGTCCGCCGGGGTCACCAGCCCGTGGACGTGCGAGACCGACCACAGCCGGATCAGCACGAGCATCACGATGGGATAGGTGACGACCGTGTACGGCAGGGCGAAGAAGCCCATCGCGCCCGCGCCGAACATGAGGGCGGGGACGGCCACGAACGTGTACGCGGTGTAGAGGTCGCCGCCGACGAGGAACCAGGTGACCCAGGAGCCGAAGTTCCGGCCGCCGAGGCCCCATTCGTTCAGGCTCGCGAGATCGTCCGGGCGCCGCCAGCGGGAGGCGACGAAGCCCATGCCGCTGACCAGCAGGAAGAGGATCGCGAAGACGACGATCTCGGTGGTCATCGGTCCCTCCTCGACACGCGGTAGACGATCGTCGTCGCGGTGACCCCGATGATGATGAAGGCGAGTTGCAGCCAGTAGAACAGCGGGATGCCGAACAGCCGCGGCTCCACGGCGTTGTACAGCGGTGTGATGAGCGGGATCGCGATCGGCAGCAGGAGCAGCCAGTTCCACGGGCTGCGGTCAGTGCGGGGGGTGGTCAACGCACTCTCCAATCGGACACGGGTTGACCGGCAGCGTAAATTTTCTCCTGTAACAGCGCCATCACCGGTCGCTGAACGGTCGTGTTGGCGCGCCAAGCGACTCGCCGGTCACCCCTGCCGGGGTGACCCCCGGGACGGCCCGCCCGCCTCGGTGGCCCGCGCACCGGCCGTGCCGGAGTCAGACGACCGGGAGGATCACGGCCGAGGGGTGCGCCGGGTCGTGCAGCACCTCCTGATCGGAGGCCACCATCACGGCGCCGTCCGTCAGCGGGGCGCCCGTGCCGGTGTTGCGGGCGATCCGGGGGTAGGCGCCGCTCGCCACCTGCACGCGGATCCGGTGCCCCCGGAGGAACCGGTGCCCGGCAGGCCACAGGTCGACCTCCACCCGGCGCACGCCGTCCGCGTCGCCGCGGTCGGCCGGGGTGAGGCGGCGAACGCCCTCGCACACGTTCATGGACGCGCCGCCGGGATGCACGTCGCACACCCGCACCACGACGTCGGCGTGCACCCGGCTGGTGCGCACGTACAGCTCGGCGCTCACCGGTCCGATCACGTCGGTGTCCTCGGTGAGCACGCCGGAGGTGTACACCAGCACGTCGCGCCTGGCCTCCAGCCGCCGGTTGTCGCGCGGCTCGGAGTCGCCGATCAGCACGGGGCCGCCGACGACCGGGGTCGGGTGGGCGGGGTCGTAGCGGTACCGGTCGGGATCGGAGTCCGCCGGGGCGCCGGTGGACAGGGCGGAGCCCGGCATCAGATGCCAGCGGCGAGGCCTGGCCTGAGGCGGCGGCCAGTCGGGGTAGTCCCGCCATTCGCCGGCGCCGGTCACGTAGACCCGCACCGGCGCCTCCCGCAGCCCCGACGGGTCGCCGAGCAGGTGAGCGCGGAACCAGGCCAGCGCGTCGGCGTTGGCGGCCCGGCCGTGCCGGATGTCGGCGTGATACCACGGCCCGATGGTCAGGTACGGCCGCCGTCCGGCGGCGCGCATCGCCGCGTAGTCCTTGAGCTGCCACGGCAGGAAGACGTCGTACCAGCCGCCGGTCATCGTGACCTCCGCCCCCACGTCGCCGACGGAGGCGGAGAAGTCCCTCCTGTCCCAGTACGGCGACACCGGGTCGGCGTGGTTGGCCAGCAGCTCCTGGAAGAACGGCAGCGCACGGCCCGCCGACAGCAGGTCGAGCTCGGCGGGCGGCCGTCCGGACAGCACGGCCCGGCGCGTCCGCCAGGGGGCGGTGAACGCGGCCACCCCGCCGAACCGGCCGTCCAGCTGGGCGGTGAGCGTCGTCCAGATCAACGTCGACTCCAGCGCGAACGCCCCTCCCACGTACGCGGCGTCGCGGAAGCAGGACGCGGTGACCTGGGTGGCCATGGCGCGCAGATCGGGGGTCTCCGCCGCGATGGCCCACTGGGTGTAGCCCAGGTAGGAGGGCCCGTGCATGGCGAAGCTCCCGCCGTACCACGGCTGCCGGCGCATCCACTCGGCCGTCGCCAGGCCGTCCTCCCGCTCGTCGGCGAGCGGGTCGAGCCGCCCGCCCGAGCCGAAGCCGCCGCGGCAGCTCTGCAGCAGCACCTGGAAGCCGTGGCGCGCGAACGTCCAGCCGTACATCCAGCCGACCAGGCCGCCCCTGCCGTACGGCGTGCGGATGAGGATCGTGGGCGGCCGGTCGGCCCCGACGGGGAAGTAGTGATCGGTCGCGAGCGTGACGCCGTCCGGCATCGGGACGGGCACGTCGCGCCGGACCCTGACGCGGCGGCCCGTCTCGCCGCCGGGCCCGCGTGTGGCCCCCCGTACCGGGAGACGAGCCGGCAAGTCGACCATGCGAGCCTCCTTACCTACCGGTAACCAGAATATCGACTGGTCGCGTGTGCTGTTTCCGGCGGTTCCGATTGCAAGATCGAGCGTCCCGCCGCTACCCTTACGACATGCGAACTTCCGCACCTTCCCAGTGGTGGCGCCGCTAGCAGGCGGCGTTTTCGCATATCATCGGATCTGACGGCCGCCCCGAAGAGGCGGCCTTCTATGTGTCCGCCCCCGGGGCATACGACAAGGGGCGTGGACAGTGCAGACCAGCGGATACACCACCGCCGGCGGCGTCATCGTCGAGCGGGCCGTGCGCGAGGTGCCGGAGGCGGCGCTTGAGGCGATCGTCACCGCGCTGAGCGAGCGCCGCGGCGGGGCGTTCTCATCGGGCATGGACTATCCCGGCCGTTACAGCCGATGGGCCTTCGGCTATGTGGACCCCTGCGTGGAGATCGTGGCGAGGGGGCGGCGGATCTCGGCGCGGGCGCTGAACGAGCGCGGCGAGGTCGTCCTCCCTGTGATCGCCTCCTGCCTGCTCGCGGCCGGCAAGCCGGTGGCCGAGCCGACGGCCGGGTTCGTCGAGGTGCACGTCCCGGAGTCGGAGGACCTGCTCCCCGAGGAGATGCGCAGCCGCAGGCCCACGGTCTTCACGGCGATCCGCGAGATCATCGCGGCCTTCCGCGGCGACGACCCGCATCTCGGCCTGTACGGCGCCTTCGGGTACGACCTGGCCTTCCAGTTCGAGCCGATCCGCTACCGCCTGACCCGGCCGGACGACCAGCGTGACCTGGTGCTCCACCTGCCCGACCGGCTCGTCGTGATCGACCGGGTCCGCGAGACGAGCATGGAGTACCTCTACGAGTTCACCGTCGACGGGGTCTCCACCGCCGGGCTGGAGCGCGACGGGCGGACCGAGCCCCTGGTCACGCCTGCCGAGATCCCCGCCGACCCGGTCAAGGGCGCCTACGCCGAGGTCGTCGCCCAGGCGAAGGAGCGGTTCAAGCGCGGCGACCTGTTCGAGGTCGTCCCCGGGCAGGTCTTCCACTCCACCTGCGCCGACCCGGCCGCCTTCTACCGGTCGCTGCGCGTGGCCAACCCCGCGCCGTACGAGTTCCTGCTCAACCTCGGGGACGGCGAGCAGCTGGTCGGCGCGTCCCCGGAGATGTACGTCCGGGTGACGGGCGACCGGGTGGAGACGTGCCCCATCTCGGGCACCATCGCCCGCGGCGCCGACCCGGTCGAGGACGCCGAGGCGATCCGCACGCTGCTGTCCAGCGTGAAGGAGGAGTCGGAGCTCACCATGTGCACCGACGTGGACCGCAACGACAAGTCGCGGGTCTGCGTCCCCGGCAGCGTCAAGGTCATCGGCCGCCGGCAGATCGAGATGTACTCCCGGCTGATCCACACGGTCGACCACATCGAGGGCCGCCTGCGCCCCGAGTTCGACGCGCTGGACGCCTTCCTCACCCACATGTGGGCCGTCACCGTCACCGGCGCCCCCAAGACGTGGGCCATGCAGTTCATCGAGGACCACGAGGCCACCACCCGGCGCTGGTACGGCGGGGCGGTCGGCTTCGTCGGCTTCGACGGCTCGATGAACACCGGCCTCACCCTGCGCACCGCGCAGATCCGCGAGGGCGTCGCCACGGTGCGCGCCGGGGCGACCCTGCTGTACGACAGCGACCCCGGCGCCGAGGAGCGGGAGACCGAGCTGAAGGCCAGCGCCCTGCTCGACGCGCTGGCCGCCGCCGCCCGGCCGCAGGCCGAGGCCGTCGCCGAGGCGCCGGCCGACCTGCCGGGGGAGGGCCACCGGGTCCTGCTGGTCGACCACGAGGACTCGTTCGTCAACACGCTCGCCGACTACTTCCGCCAGCAGGGCGCCTCCGTGGTGACGCTGCGGCACGGCTTCCCGGTGGAGATGATCGAGGAGATCGCGCCCACGCTCGCGGTGCTGTCACCCGGGCCGGGCTGGCCGTCCGACTTCGGCTGCTCCGCCCTGGTCGAGGCGCTGTACGCCAGGAGGCTCCCGGTGTTCGGCGTCTGCCTGGGCCTTCAGGCGATGGTCGAGCAGGCCGGCGGCACCCTTGAGCTCCTGCCGTACCCGGAGCACGGCAAGCGCGGCCGGGTACGCCGGGAGGGCGGCAGCGCACTCCTCGACGGCCTGCCCGAGGAGTTCGTGGCCGCCCGGTACCACTCGCTGCACGCCAAGGAGGAGGGCGTGAAGGGCTTCACCGTCACGGCGTACACGCCGGACGGCGCGGCGATGGCGATCGAGGACGTCGAGAACAGGCGGTTCGCGGTGCAGTTCCACCCCGAGTCGATCCTCACGACCCAGGGCGGAGCGGGAGCCAGGATCATCGCCAACCTGCTGCGGCTGTGCTCCTGACCCTCCAGAACGGGTAAAGGGGCCGGGAACGCCCTACCCCGGCCGCGCGGCGGACCGTAAAGTCCAGTCCCGTGCCGGAGACGAGACCTGACGACGTGCTGCCCGCCTCGCTGCCGGTCGCGCTGCCCGATCAGGTCCGCGCCGCGCTGCTCGCGCCGATGGTCGACCACCACTGCCACGGCGTGCGGCGCGACGACCCGCCGAGGTCGGAGTTCGAGACGCTGATCACGGAGGCGGGCACGCCGGCGCCCCCGGGGACCACGCACTTCGACACCCCGGTGGGCGCGGCCATCCGGCGCTGGTGCGCGCCCGTCCTCGGCCTCGACCCGCACACCTCACCGGCCGTCTACCTGTCGCGGCGGGCCGAGCTTGGCGGAGCCGAGGCCAACCGGAGGCTGCTGACCGGCGCGGGCGTCTCGGCCTTCCTCGTCGACACCGGCCTCGACGGGCCCGGCCTGCTGCCCCCGGCCGAGATGGGCCGGCTGGGCGGCGCGGGGGCCGACGAGATCGTCCGGCTGGAGCGGGTCGAGTGCGACGTCGCCGAGGCCGGCCTTGCGGCGGTCGAGTACGCGGCGGCGCTGCGGGAGGAGCTGGCCGCCCGCGCGGCGCGCGCCGCCGGGCTGAAGTCCGTCGCCGCCTACCGGTGCGGGCTCGACTTCGACCCGTCCCGGCCGTCCCGCGGCAGCGTCATCGCGGCGGCGGGCCGGCGGCTCGCCGACCCCAAGGCCCGCCTGACCGACCCGGTGCTCGTACGGCACCTGCTGTGGGCCGGGGTGGACGTCGCCAGGGAGCGCGGCCTGCCGCTCCAGTTCCACTGCGGCTTCGGCGACACCGACCTCGACCTGCACCGGGCCGACCCGGCCGTGCTGACCGGGTTCATCCGGATGACCGCCCCTCTGGGCGTGCCCGTCGTCCTGCTGCACTGCTACCCCTACCACCGGCAGGCCGCGTACCTGGCGAGCGTGTTCCCGCACGTCCACGTCGACGTCGGGCTGGCCCTCACCCACACCGCCGCGGGGTCCGCCGCCGTCCTGCGCGAGCTGCTGGAGCTGGTGCCGTTCCACAAGCAGATGTTCAGCTCCGACTGCTACGGCGTCGCCGAGACGTGCTACCTGGGGGCGCTCTACCACCGGCGCGGGCTCGCCCGCGTGCTGGCCGACCGGCTCGCCGAGGGGGAGTGGAGCGCCGCCGACGCCGCCAGGATCGCCCACATGATCGGCTCGGGCAACGCCCGCCGCGTCTACCGGCTGTGACATCCGCGGGCGTCCCCCCGAACCCGAGTAGGGTGACGACCATGACGGGCGAACGGTGGGCGCTGGGCGGCGATCTGAACGTCGCGAGGATCGGGTACGGCGCGATGAAGCTGACCGGCTGGCCGAGGGGCGACCGGCCCGCCCGGGAGACGTCACTGGCCGTCCTGCGCCGGGCCGTGGAGCTCGGGGTGAACCACATCGACACCTCGCACTACTACTCGCGTGACGGAGTGGCGGCCAACGAGCTGATCCGGGAGGCGCTGCATCCCTACCCGGACGACCTGGTCATCGTGACCAAGGTGGGAGCGCTGGTCGAGGGCTCCGACATCGCCCTGCCGCCGGCGGAGATGACCGGGCTCACCCCGGACAACCTGCGCCGTGGCATCGAGGCGAACCTGCGATCGCTGGGCGTGGACCGCCTGGACGTGGTGAATCTGCGGATGGGCGACCTCGGCCGCGGCGCCGTATCGCTGGCCGCGCCCCTGGAGACCCTGCTCGCGCTGCGTGACGAGGGGCTCATCCGCCATCTGGGCGTCTCCAACGTCACCGCCGCCGAGTTCGCCCAGGCCCGCGATATCGCGCCGATCGCCTGCGTCCAGAACCTCTACAACCTGGCACGGCGTGATGACGACCCGCTCGTCGACGCCTGCGCCGAGGCCGGCGTGGCCTACGTTCCCTTCTTCCCGATCGGCGGGTTCGAGCCGCTCACGGCCGGGCGCGTGGACGCCGTCGCAGCCCGCCACCGCGCGACCGTGCCGCAGGTGGCCCTGGCCTGGCTGCTGGCCCGCTCACCCAACATCCTCCTCATCCCCGGCACCGGTTCGCCGGTCCACCTGGAGGAGAACGTCGCCGCCGGTGAGCTGAAGCTGACCGCGGAGGACCTCGCCGAGCTCGGGTAGGCCGCCGGCGTGCCGGAGGCGGTTGCCGGGGGAGGAAGAACGGATCATCCTTTGTGATGAGGAACCCCCGCGATAGGGGCGCGATAATCGGCCGGGATGGCTGCCATAGAGATCAACAACCTCGTGAAGTCGTTCGGCGCGGTCAAAGCCGTCGACGGCGTGTCCTTCACGGTCGATGCCGGATCCGTCACCGGATACCTGGGCCCCAACGGGGCCGGCAAGACGACCACCCTGCGCTGCCTGCTCGACCTCGTCACCCCGGACTCGGGTGAGGCCCTCGTCGGCGGAAGGCGCTACTCCTCCCTCCCCGCGCCCGTGACCGAGGTGGGCGCGGTCCTGGAGGCGACGAGCTTCCATCCGGGCCGCACGGCCCGCAACCACCTGCGCATCATGTGCACCGCGGCCGGGCTGCCGCTCACGCGGGCCGGCGAGGCGCTCGAACAGGTGGGCCTCGCCGACGCGGCGGACAAGCGCGTGCAGGGCTTCTCGCTGGGCATGCGGCAGCGGCTCGCCCTCGCGTCCGCGCTGCTCGGCCGCCCCCGGGTCTACATCCTCGACGAGCCGGCCAACGGCCTCGACCCGGCGGGGATCGAATGGCTGCGCGGCTTCCTGCGCCATCTGGCCCACGACGAGGGCGCCGCCGTCCTGGTCTCCAGCCACGTATTGTCCGAGGTCGAGCAGACCGTGGACAACGTGGTGATCATCGCCAAGGGCCGTCTCGTGCGGCAGGGCACCCTGACCGAGCTCACCTCCAACGGCGACACCGCCGTACGGGTGCGCACGGCGAAGCCGGCCGAGCTCGCGCCGGCCCTGGAGGCGGCGGGCGCGACCGTTGAGCAGGCCGGCGACGGCGTGCTGCGCGTGCGCGGCCTCGACGCCGAGGCGATCGGCGAGGTCGCGCTCGACCGGCGGCTGGTGCTCACCGAGGTCGCCCAGGAGCGTTCCGACCTGCAGAAGGTCTTCCTCGATCTGACGGAGGAGCGATGACCGCGCTCGTCAAGGCGGAGCTGCGCAAGCTCTTCACCACCCGGCTGTGGTGGATCATGATGCTCGTGATGATCGTGCTGGTGGCGGTCAACCTCGGCTTCCTCATCGGGCTGGCCGGGGTCCGGCAGAACGGGTCGGCCGGCATCCCCGCGCGCGACACCGCCGAATGGGCGCAGCTCGCCTGGTCGGCCGGTTCCGGCGGCGCGATCTTCACGATGATCCTCGGCGTTGTGCTGATGACCTCCGAGTACCGCTACCAGACGATCACCGGCACCTTCCTCACCACTCCGAGACGCAATCACGTGATCGTCGCCAAGCTGCTCGCGGGAGTGCTCGTCGGCGCCCTGTTCGGCCTGGTGGTGCTGGTGTTCGAGGCCGTCACGGTGTTCCCCGCCGTGCTGCTCTCCGGGGGAGAGCTGTCGCTGTCCGCGTCCCGCATCCCGCAGATCAGCATCGGGATCCTGGCCATGCTGGCGCTCTACGCCCTGTTCGGCATCGGGCTGGGGGCGCTGGTCCGCAACCAGATCGCCGGCATCGTGGGCGCCGTGGTCTGGGCGTACGTGATCGAGGGGATCTTCACCGGGATCCCGGTGCTGCACCCGATCGGCCGCTGGCTGCCGGGCGGCGCCGCCCAGGCGCTGATGAGCATCGATGTGGACACGGGCCTCGGCGCGTCGCGCTGGCTGCCGGCGTGGGCGGGGGCGCTCGTGCTCGTCGGCTACGCCGTGGTGTTCGCCGTGGTCGCGTCGGCGACGACGGTCCGGCGGGACATCACCTGAGCCTCCTGCTTGCGGGCTTGGTATAAGTCCTGAACTATGGGGCGCGGGGGTGAGGCCGGTGGGTCGTCCGCAGCGAGGCACGCTCCGCGGCGTGCGCCGGGGGAACCGCGCGCTGCTGCTCCGGACCCTCTACTTCGAGCAGGAGTCCAGCCGGCAGGATCTCAGCCGCCTGACCGGGCTCAGCCCGGCGACGGTGAGCAACGTCGTCGCGGATCTCATCACCGACGGGATCGTGATCGAGGCGGGCGCCGTCGACTCCGACGGCGGCCGCCCCCGCACGCTGCTGCGCATCCGGGAGTCGTACGGATACGTGGTCGGCGTGGACGTGGGGGAGACCCGGGTCCGGCTGGAGCTGTTCGACCTCGCCATGGCCGAGCAGGCCAAGGCGGAGTACGCGCTGGAGCCCGGGGCCCACGAGCCGCCGGCCGTCATCGAGCACATCCTCGCCGGGCTGGGCTCGGTGCTGGCCGACGCCGGGGTGGACGAGTCACAGGTGCTCGGCATGGGCGTCGGGGCGCCCGGGATCGTCGAGCAGTGCCCCGAGTTGCTCGTCCACGGCCAGACCTTCGGCTGGGACGGCGTCCCTCTCGGAGACCGCCTGCGGGCGGGCACCTCTATCCCCGTGTTCGCCGACAACGGCGCGAAGACCATGGGCCAGGCGGAGCTCTGGTTCGGCGCGGGCCAGGGGGCCCGCCACGTGGTGATGACCCTCATCGGGACCGGCGTCGGCGCCAGCGTCATCACCGACGGGGTCACCTACCGAGGCGCGTCGAGCAGCGCCGGCGAGTGGGGGCACACCACGATCGCCGTGAACGGCAGGGTGTGCCGCTGCGGCGCCCGCGGCTGCCTGGAGGCGTACATCGGGGCGGGGGCGCTCCTCGGCCGGTACGGCGGCGGCCCGGCCGCGGGCGATGAGGAGAGCGCGCTCGCCGCGATGCTCGGCGACCCCACGGCCCGGCCCGTGCTCGACGAGGCCGTCGCCTGCCTCGGCGCCGGGCTGGGCGACCTGGTCAACCTGTTCAATCCCGAGCGCGTCATCCTCGGCGGCTGGGCGGGCCTGCTCATCGGCCGCGCGCTGCTGCCGGAGATCCGCGCGGCGGCGGGACGGAACGCGCTGACCCAGCCCATGGCGCAGGTCTCGATCGAGCTGGGACGGCTCGGCCCCGAGGCCGTGGCCCTCGGCGCCGCCACGCTCGTGGTCGAGGACTTCCTGTTGCGCGGCGACGCGCCGCACCGCTCCTGACGAGTGACGCCCCTGCCGGCCTGACCCTGCCCGACCGCCCCTGCCCGCTTGACCCTGCCCGCTTGACCTGGCCGGCCGCTCCGGGGGCGCTCGGGATCTGGTTTGCTAGGACGGTCACAGCCGCACCACCATGACGGGGAATTTGGAATGCGCAGCGTCGAACCCGAGATCTTCATCGTCGCCCGGCCCGAGCTGGACTATGACGAGCTCGCCCGCTATCTGCGGGAGATCGGGGGCGAGAGCTGGCTGGACCGGCTGGAGCGGGGCGAGTTCGACGCCCAGAACCTCGCCGAGTTCGCCGGCCGCCTGTGCTACCGGTCGTTCGAGCCGGGGCTGAACGCCAACGTCACGCGCATCCGCACGGACCAGGAGGCGTACCTGCGCAACATCCTGGCCAGCGCGCACGGCAGCGTCCTGGAGCACCTCAACTTCAGCTTCGTGATGCACAACGTCTCGCGGGTCTTCACCCACGAGCTCGTACGGCACCGGCCGGGGGTGGCGATCTCCCAGGAGTCGCTGCGGTTCGTCCGGCTGACGGACCTGCCGTTCTGGTTCCCCGAATGGGCCAGGGAGGACGCCGAGCTGATGAAGCGGGCCGGCGATCTGCTGGACCGGATGGAGGAGTTCCAGACCTGGATGGCCGGGCACTTCGGGCTCGACGAGGAAGGTGTTCCGTTCGCGGACAAGAAGCACCGCACCTCGTTCATGCGCCGCTTCGCCCCCGAGGGAGTCGCCACCGGCCTGGTGTGGACGGCCAACGTCCGCACGCTCCGCAACGTGATCGAGGCCCGCACCGCCGAAGGCGCGGAGGAGGAGATCCGCCTGGTGTTCCAGCGGATCGGCGAGATCATGCGAGCCGAGGCCCCGGCCCTGTTCGGTGACTACGTGGTGGAGAACGGCGCCTGGATCCCCGGCTGGCGCAAGGTCTGATCACACGGCCCCGGGAATCGTGAAGGGCTGGAGCAGGCCCGAGTAGCGCTTGGGACCGGGCGGGGCGTACTCGCCGCGGACGCTGGTGCGCAGGCCGAGGCGGACCAGCGACTCGACGAGTGCGGTGGCGGCCCCCACGCCGTCGATCACCGGGACGCCCGCCTCCCGGGCGATCTCGTCGCAGTACGCCGCCATACCCGCGCAGCCCAGCACGACCGTGTCGCTCCCGTCGGCCTCGACGGCCCGGGCGCACAGCGCGGCGACCGTCTCCCGTGCGCCGTCCCCGTCCAGCTCCAGGACGGGGATGTCGCAGGCGTGCACGCCCCGGCAGGCGGCGGCGAAGCCGTACCGGTGGGCGAGGTCCCAGGCGCGGCCCGCCGTCCTGGACAGCGTCGTCACCACGCTGAAGCCCCGGCCCAGGAGGGTGGCGGCGTGCATGGCGGCCTCGGCGATCCCGACGACCGGCCCGGAGGCGAGCTCCCTGGCCGCGTCGAGACCGGGGTCGCCGAAGCAGGCGATGACGTACCCGTCCACCCCGTCGCGCTCGCCCGCGGCGATCTCGGCGAGCACGCCGGGGACGGCCAGCGCCTCGTCGTAGTGGCTCTCGATCGACTCGGGGCCCATGGCGGGGCTGACGGCGGTGACCGTCGTCGGCGGCGCCGCCACCGCCCGGGCCCGCGCGCCGATGGCGGCGGTCATCGCCCGGGCGGTGTTGGGGTTGATCACCGTGATGCGGGTCATCCCGCGTCCTGCGCCGCTCCCGCCCAGTCGGGACGGTCGGGCGAGGCGGCGGCGGCGATCCGGGGCGACATCCGCTCGAACGCGACCATCGCCACGTATCCGAGGGCGCAGCCGATGAACCAGCTGTAGTCGGCGATCCAGGTCAGGTCGGTGGTCGTGAGGTCCAGGTCGAGCACCATCTTCGGGACGAGCACACAGACCATGGCCGGCACCCCGGAGGCGACGATGGCCCACACGGCGTTGGGGTTGTAGCCGCCGCGGAACCAGTACCTGCCGCGCTCGTCGAGGGTGAACAGGTCGTCGACCCAGACCCGCTGCCTGCTCGCCACGTAGTAGCCCGCGATGAGGATGCCGAACAGCGGGCCGATGAGGGCTCCGAGCAGGCCCAGCGTGTAGTGGATGGCGTCCGGGTTGCCGTACCAGTTCCACGGGGTGAGCAGGACCGAGCCGACGGCCGCGATCATGCCTCCGGTCCGCCAGCTGATCCGCTGCGGGCTGAGGTTGGAGAAGTCGAACGCCGGGGAGATG
The DNA here is from genome assembly GCF_040802045.1 of Microbispora sp. NPDC049125. Classification (NCBI taxonomy): domain Bacteria; kingdom Bacillati; phylum Actinomycetota; class Actinomycetes; order Streptosporangiales; family Streptosporangiaceae; genus Microbispora; species Microbispora sp. NPDC049125. Next base: position 99,429 of record NZ_JBEZDW010000004.1, read on the forward strand.
AAGTTGGCCACGATGTTGATGCCGACGGTGGCGATGACGAAGGTCAGCCCGCCGAGCAGGATCGCGAACGGCGTGTCGATGCGCTGCACCGTGTGGATCGGGTCGGTGATGAGCTCGCCGAACACCGGGACGGTGGCCGACGCCGTGATCACGGTCAGCAGCGAGAAGAACAGGAAGTTGACCGGCAGGCCGAGCAGGTTGCCGCGCTTCACCGCCTTGAACGAGCGGCCGTAGCGGGAGAAGTCCCCGAAGTTCAGCATCGGCCCGGAGAAGTAGGACACGACGAGCGCGACGGCGCTCAGCATGACGGGCACGGACTCGCCGAAGCCGAGGTGCTCCCCCTGGGAGAGGTCGAGGCTGATGTTGCTCCAGCCCGCCTTGGCCACCAGGTAGACGGCGAGGACGACCATGACGACGTAGACGGCGGGGCCGGCCCAGTCGATGAACCTGCGGATGGCCTCCATGCCCTTCCAGAAGACCACCGCCTGGGCGACCCACAAGATCGCGTAGCAGATGTAGCCCAGGACGGACAGGCCGAGGAAGCCGTACCTGCCGGTGTCGTTCAGCGCCGCCGTCGCCGGCCAGAACTTGAGGAAGACGATGATCAGCGCCTGGGAGGCGAGGTAGGTCTGCACGCCGTACCAGGCGATCGCGATCACGCCGCGGACGAGCGCGGGGATGTTGGCGCCCCGCACGCCGAAGACCGCCCGGTTGATCACCGGGTACGGCACGCCGGTCACCTGGCTGGGTTTGGCGACCAGGTCGCAGAAGACGTTGACGATCACGATGCCGGCGAGGAGCGCGACCAGCACCTGCCAGCTCGCCAGGCCGAGGGCGAACAGGCTGCCCGCGGTGACGTACCCGCCGACGCTGTGCACGTCGGACATCCAGAACGCGAAGATGTTGTAGGACGACCAGGTCTGCTCCCGCAGGGGAGCGAGGTCCTCGTTGGCCAGGCGGGGGTCGTAGCCGGGCTTCACCAGGCCGGCCGGCTGGGCGGAGGGGAGGGGCGGGGGCGCGGGAGGTGCGCTGGGCTCGGTCATTGCGGCATCCCTGGGGGGTATCGTGCGGGTGGGACCGACGGCTCCGATCAAGGGGGTGACCCTGAGCGGGAACGGCGGGGCGCCGGAACTGTTAAGTGGCCACTTAACGGATGCCGTGAATGTATTCCTTGACGTCCGGCGGCGAATTTCGCTCGCGTAAACCTCGTGTGAATTGGTGTGGGGGCCATGACCAGCCGTACGGACATCGAGGCGCTCACCAGTGAGCGCCTCGGCCAGCGGCTCCGCGAGCTGCGCCTGGCCTCGGGGATGTCGCTGCGTGCCCTGTCGCGGGAGCTGGGGATCTCCGCCAGCGCGGTCTCCCAGATCGAGCGCGGCATGATGCGTCCCTCGGTGAGCAGGCTGATCGCCTACGTCTCGGCCATCGGCGCGCCGCTCGCGGCGGTCTTCGACCAGCCAGACGCCGGGGAGTCCCTGCCGGACGCCATGGAGGCCGGCGGCGGGCCGCCCGTCCAGGGGCTGGCCATCCGGCGGGCATGGGAGGCCGCCCCCATCCGGCTCAGCGGAGGGGTGACGTTCCGCATGCTCTCCCCGGTGCCGACGTCCGACGTGGAGTTCTTCGAGTCGACCTACCCGCCGAACGCGATCTCCGACGCGCACGGGCGGTTCCTCAAGCACGAGGGATACGAGGTCGGCACGGTCACCCAGGGGGAGCTGACCGTCGAGTTCGAGACCGAGGTCGTCACGCTGGCGGAGGGCGACTCGATCACCTTCCCCTGCCGCAGGCCCCACATCATCGGGAACAGGTCAGGCACCGTCACCGCCGTCGCCACCTGGCTGATCGTCCACAAATAAGTCCGCGCCACCGGGCCCGCCCCGACGGCCGGGCACGCCGGTGAAGGGACAACAGCAGGATCTGTTCGGGGTTGACCGCCGCGTCGCCTGGCCCCGGGCGCCGAGCGGGGCCCAGGAGGCGGACCGTGAGGCCGGCGGCGGAGGCCACATGTCTCATGCGACGAAACCTACGGACCGGCTGGCTCAAAGTTATAGTCCAGATCCATGGAAGATGAATGGTCCAGATTGGGGCTGGACCTCCACCTCCGGCTCAGTCCCGCACACGGCCTGCGGACCGGTCTTGAGCACGCGGTGCGCGACGCGGTGCGGGACGGCCGGCTCTCGCCGGGGACGCCGCTGCCCTCCTCCCGGACCCTCGCCCGTGATCTGGGCGTCGCTCGCGGCACCGTCACCCAGGCCTACGACCAGCTCGTCGCCGAGGGGTACCTCACGTCCCGGCCGCGGTCGGGCATCCGGGTGGCCGATCAACCGGCAGGACCCCCGGCGGCCGAGACCGTGCCGCCGCCGCACGCCGCCCCATCCCCCGCGGCGGGGACGGATCTGAGACCGGGGCTGCCGGACCTGTCGGGCTTCCCCCGGCGCGAATGGCTCGCCGCGACACGGCGAGTCCTGCAGACCACTCCCGGCGCCGCCTTCGGCTACGGCGACTCATTCGGGCACACCGAGCTCAGACAGGTGCTCGCGGAGTATCTCGGCCGGGCCCGCGGCGTGGTGACCACGCCGGAGCGCGTCATCGTGTGCGCCGGCTACACCCACGCCCTCCGGCTCGTCTGCCAGGCGCTTCGCAGGCGAGGAGCGACCTCCGTCGCCTTCGAGGACCCTTTCCTGCCCGACTACCCCGCTCTCGCCGAGGAGACCGGGCTCCGGGTGTCCCGCATCCCTGTGGACTCCGAGGGACTGGTCGTCGACCGGCTCACCGGCGAAGCCGCCGTCATCGTCACTCCGGCCCACCAGTTCCCCCTCGGGGTCACGCTGAGCCCCGCCCGCCGCGCCCAGCTGCTGGCCTGGGCCCGCAGGACAGGGGCGTTCGTGCTGGAGGACGACTACGACGGGGAGTTCCGCTACGACCGCCAGCCTGTCGGCGCTCTGCAGGGCCTCGCCCCCGACCGAGTCGTGTACGCCGGAACCGCCAGCAAGACCATCGCCCCCGGCCTGCGCACCGCCTGGATCGTCGTGCCCCCCGGCCTGGTCGCGCCGCTGCGGGCGGCGATGCGCTGGGACGAGGGTTACGTGAGCGTCATCGACCAGCTCGCACTCGCTCAGCTCATCCGCACCGGTGAGCTCGACCGGCACCTGCGCCGCTGCAGGGCCCGTTACCGGCGCCGCAGAGACCGCCTCGGCGACGCCGTGACCCGGCACCTGTCGCATGGGAGCCTGTCCGGGATCGCCGCCGGCCTGCACGCCGTCCTCCGGTTCCCGGGCACCAGCGCCTCAGAGCCCCTTCTCCTGTCCCACCTGGAGGAGCGCGGCGTCACCGTCGACGGTGTCGCCCGTTTCTACGGCCGGCCGGAAGACGCCCCGTTCGGCATCGTCATCGGGTACGCGACCCCGCCGGAACACGCCTACGGCAATGCCCTCGACACGCTCATCAGCGCTCTTCGCGAGCGGGAACCCGCCGGCTAGCGACTCGTCTGGACGGCGGGGGCGTCGTCCGCGGCCGGGGCCTGCGGCGGCAGGGGGATCCACTTGTGGGACCACGCCCGCACCGCATCCATGACCTGCTCCAGATCCCGGCCCTTTGGGGTGAGGCGATACTCGACCTGCACGGGAGAGGCGGGGACCACGTGCCGCTCGAGGATGCCCTCGTCCTCCAGCGTGCGCAGCCGCTGGGCGAGCATGGTGTCGCTCAGCCCGGGGACGGCGGCCTTGATCTGCGCGTAGCGGCACTGCCCGGTGAAGACGGCGCGCAGGATGGCGCCTGTCCAGCGGGCGCCGATCAGCTCGATCGCCGCGTGGAAGCGCACGCAGACAGGGTGTATCTCGTTCACTGCTTCCCCGCTCACCTCGTCATGCGGAGACCGCGTCCCTCCGCAGCGGGCGCAGCGCCTCGGTCACCCTGGCCAGCTCGTCGAACATGGTCTTGGCCGACGCGATCATGGCGTCGTTTGCCATCACATTACCTTCCTCGTCGATGACCTGCGTGACGAAGGGGATGGCCACCGCCTCGGCGACCGCGGTCATCTTGAGCGCCGCGACCACCTGCTTGATCTGCTGGGCGGCCCGGATGCCGGCCGCGATGCCCCCGTAGCTGACGAGGCCGACCGGCTTGTAGCGCCACTCGTTGTGCAGGTAGTCGAGGGCGTTCTTCAGCACGGCGTTGTAGCCGTGGTTGTACTCGGGCGTGACGAACACGAAGGCGTCGCCCGCGGCGATCGTCGCGCTCCACTCCCGCGTGTGCCGGTGGGTGTACCGCTGCAGCCTGGGGTGGTTGGGCTCGTCCATGAAAGGCAGGTTCACCTCGGCCAGGTCGATCAGCTCGACGTCGGAGAAGCCCCCGTGCGCTAGCGCCTGCTCCCTCACCCACTGGCCGATGGGCAGGCCCACGCGACCGGGGCGGGTGCTCGCGATGATGATCTTCAATGTGGCCACGGAGGCCCTCCTCAGGAGATTGGCGGGAATGCTCTGCTCCACGCTATCAACTATCCTGAGTGACTAATCATTCCTTAGTTGCTCGGGCGCCGGTCCCGGAGACGCCGGACGGCCGGTCAGCCGAGCATGGGCAGGACGTACACCTCGGCGCCGGGCGGGAGCGCGCACGACAGCCCGCCGAGCCGCCGGGCGTTCTCGCCGCACACGTACAGGCCCATGTGCCGGCGGATCTCGCCGTCCGCGTCGCGCAGCCGCTCCTCCAGGGAGGGGTGCGTACGGCGGAGCGTGTCCAGGGCGGCCCCCAGGGTTGGGATCTCCTCCTCGGACGCGGCCACGGCGAACACGCGCACCTCGTCCCGGTGGTCCACCAGGTGGCGCAGCGTGCCCGGAAGCACGAAGGTCACCAGAGTGATGGGCCTCGCCACGTCAGAGGACCGCCGCGCGCACGCACAGCACGTCGGGCAGGTGGCCGGCGACGGAGGTCCAGGTCACGCCGTCGTCCTGCGAGCCGTACACCTCCCCGCCCCGGGTGCCGAAGAAGACACCGGCCGGGCCGGCGCACAGCGCGTCCCGCAGGACCGACGCGTGCACGGGCCCCTCGGGCAGGCCCTTGGAGAACCCCTGCCAGGTGCCGCCGGCGTCGTCGCTGCGGAACACCTGGTACCGGTGGCCGACCGGCGTACGGTCGACGTCCCCGTGAAGGGGGAAGACGTAGAGCGTGTCGGGGCGGTCGGGGTGCACGGCGACGGGAAAGCCGAAGTCGGAGGGCAGGCCGTCGCCGATGCCGGTCCACGAGCCGCCGAAGTCGTCGGAGCGGTAGACGCCGAAGTGGTGCTGGAGGTACAGCCGCTCCGGCGCCGACGGGTGCTGAGCGACCTTGTGGACGCACTGCCCGAACTCGGGGAACTGCGCGCCCTCGGGCAGGAACGGCGCCCTGATGTTCTCGTTGGACGGCCGCCAGGTGGCGCCGGCGTCGTCGCTGCGGAAGAAGCCGACGGCCGAGGCCGCGACGGCGATGCGCCGAGGGTCGGTCGCGTGCGGGATGACCGTGTGAAGACACAGGCCCCCGCCCCCCGCCTGCCACAGCGGCCGGGTCGGGTGGTCCCACAGCGAGTCCACCAGGGAGTAGGTCGCGCCGCCGTCCTCCGACCGGAACAGGGCGGCCGGCTCCGCCCCCGCCCACACGACGCCGGGCTCGGTGGGGGAGGGCTGCAGCTGCCACACCCGGGTGAGGGAGGCGCCCGTCCGCTCGGGGAACGCGACCGGCGGGGTGGCGGCCTCCTCCCAGGTCTCGCCGAGGTCGTCGGACCACATGACGGACGGCCCGAAGTGCCCGTACTCGATCGCGGCCAGCAGCCGGGGAGTCTCTCCCCGGGTGTCGATCGCGACGGCGTGGACGCCGATGGTGGAGAAGCGCACCGGCTCCACCTCGAACGGGCCGCCTCCCGAGGAGCGTGCGAGGAACAGGCCCTTGCGAGTGCCGATCGCCAGCAGTGCGTCCATGGGGGACCTCCTTGTACGGCTTGGTGCCATCGTGCCAGGGAGGCCGCCCGCTCCGCCGGGAGATCCCGCAGGCCGCTACGGTTCGCCCTGGACGGTGTCGCGGTGGATCCGGCACGGCGGCACGCCGGACGCCTGCAGCCGCTGGACCGTCCGGCTGACCATCGACGCCGGGCCGCAGACGTACACCTCGTGCTCCGCCCAGGAGTGGAACCGCTCCGTCACGTCCGGGAGCGCGCCCCGCATGCCGTCGAACGCCGGTTCGTCGGACACCACGGGCAGCACCCGCAGCCACGGGAAGCCGGACTCCATCCGCGCCAGGTCGGGCATGTCGTACAGCTCGCGCGCGAATCGGGCGCCGTGGAGCAGATGGATGTTGGGACGGCGGCCCGACGCGATCACATGCTCGACGATGGCCTTGAGCGGCGCCAGGCCGGTGCCGCCCGCCACGCAGAGCATGTCCCTGCCGGAGTCGACCGGGACCATCGTGCCGACCGGAGGCCCGAGCAGGACCTGGTCGCCGATCCGGGTGTGCCGGACCAGCGTCGAGCTCACCCAGCCGCCGGGGACGGCCCGCACGTGGAAGCGCAGCGTGTTGTCGTCGCGGGGGGCGTTGGCGATGGAGAACGTGCGCCACACCCGCGGCCAGCGGGCGGTCTGCACGGTGACGTACTGCCCCGGCGTGTAATCCATCCGCTGCGAGGGGCGCACCGTGACGACCGCGATGTCCCTGGAGCGCACCTCGTGGTCGATGACCTCGGCGAGCCACCAGGGGGGAGCCTGCCCGGCGTCGGCGGAGGCGGCCTCGACCATCATCTCCGAGGCCATGCCGTACGCCGCCACCCAGGCGGCCTCGATCTCGTCGGTCCACACCTCGGCGGCGAAGTGCCTGATCGTGGCGAGCAGCGCGGTGCCGACGGCCGTGTAGTGCTCGGCGATCACCCCGTACTTGCGGTGGTCGCGGCCGAGCTGCGCGAGGTACGACGACAGCCCGCCTGGACTGTCGAGCATCCAGACGATCCTCGTGAGCGCGTTGAAGAGCCGGTCGCGCTGCATGTCCATCGCGGGCGGGAACATCGCCCGCAGATGCGGATTCGCGGAGAACAGGCGTCCGTAGAAGTACGCCGCGGCCTTCGGCGCGACGGGCTCCACGAGCGCGAAGCTCTCCTTGACCAGGCGCGGATTCAGCGACATCAGTTGTGTCCCACCCTTGGGACCGGATACGTTCTCCGGTCTTCTCGATCCACCTCCCTGACGGCTCCGGGTGACGAGCACCGGCGGCCCCGGCTCAACCGATCGCTCATTCGCGAGTGTTTCACTCGGAGTCAGGCGTCACAACCGATTCACGACAAGGTGGTGCGAAGCCGTACGGAGAGTGAATGGATGGTGATAGTGCGTGACTTCGCGCCGTGTTACCACTGTGAGGGATGAGAAAATTGACAAAAAGGAAATCGACTGCGCCATGATGGGCGTGCCGTCACGCACCACATCCGGGAGATCACCATGCCGCGTCCGATCGTTGGCATCACCACCTACCTCGAGGCCGCCCGGTGGGGTGTGTGGGTCCGCGAGGCCGCCGTCTCACCCCAGGCGTACTCGCGGGCGGTGGAGAAGGCCGGCGGCGCGCCCGTGCTCCTTCCGCCGCTGACCCCCGCCACCGCCGGGGACTACGTGCGGGGCCTGGACGCGCTGGTCCTGGCGGGCGGCGTCGAGCTCGACCCCGCCCTGTACGCCGACGCCGGCGAGCCGGCCGCCGACACCGCCGGGCAGGACCAGGCCGACGGCGGCCCCCAGCCGTACCGGGACCGGTGCGAGCTGGCCCTCGCCCAGGACGCCGTGCAGGCCGGCCTGCCGATCCTGGCCGTCTCCCGGGGCATGCACGTGCTGAACGTGGCCCAGGGGGGCACGCTGATCGGCTCGCTGCCCGACACGGTCGGCCACGACCGTCACGAGACGGCCCGGCACGTGGTCACCATCAGCGTGTCGAGCAAGCTGGGCAAGGCCGTCGGCGACCGGGCCGAGGTGACCGGCGCGCACCGGCAGGCGGTCAAACGGCTCGGCACCGGCCTCATCGCGGTCGCGTGGGCGGACGACCAGATCGTGGAGGCCGTCGAGCTGCAGGGCCACCGGTTCGCCGTGGGCGTTCAGTGGCACCCCGAGCGCGGCGCCGACAACCGGCTGGTCGAGGCGCTCGTCGAGGCGGCCCGTCCCTGACCCCGATGAGACCCGGGTGACTTGTCAGGCCGCGCTGTTACTGTGCGGAGCATGGCTTTGCACCCGCAGGCGGAGGCCTACCTCCGGCTGCTCTCGTCGCACGAGGCGGCCGACCTCACCGCGCTGACCCGCGAGGAGATCGCCGCACTGCGCACGATGGACGGCACGCCCGGCCGGCGGGGGCCGCTGATCGAGCTGCCGCACGTGCGCGACGAGCGGGCCGCCGGCGTCCCGGTGCGGGTCTACCGGCCCGAGCCCGGTGACCACCCGCTGCCCGTCCTGGTGTACCTCCACGGAGGCGGATGGGTGTTCGGCTCCGTCGAGCGCAGCGACCTCCTCGCGCGCGACCTCGCCCGCAGGACCGGCGCCGTGGTGGTCTCGGCGGACTACCGCCTGGCCCCGGAGCACCTCTTCCCGGCGGCGGCCGACGACGCCTTCGCCGTGGTCGGGGACGTCCACGCCCGTCCCGCCTTCTACGGCGGCGACGCCCGCCGGGTGGCCGTGATCGGCGACAGCGCCGGGGGCAACGTGGCGGCGGTCGCCGCACGGCTGGCCAGGGACGCCGGGCTGCCCCTCGTCCACCAGGCGCTCGTCTGCCCGATCACCGACGTGGCGATGGACACCCCCAGCTATCGGGCGTACGGCAAGGGGTTCGGGCTCTCCGCCGCGGAGATGGCCTGGTTCGCCCGGCAGTACGCGGGGGAGGCCGATCCCCGCGATCCGCGGCTGGCCCCGCTCCGCCTGGCCGACAAGTCGGGGCTGCCCCCCGCCACGGTGATCACCGCGGAGTGCGACGTGCTCTGCGACGAGGGCGCCGCGTACGCGACGTCGCTCGCGGAGGCAGGTGTTGCCGTCGAGTACCGGTGCTACGAGGGCGCGCTTCACGGCTTCTTCGGCCTGCCCGGCTTCTTCGACCACGCGGAGGAGGCGCGCGACTACCTCGCCGCCCGCCTCAGGTCCGCGTTCGAGGCGTGAGGAGGGGCGGCGTGCGGGAGTACGAGAAGCTCAAGACCGGCTGGGCCGCCGACGGCGTCCTGAGCGTGGTGATCAGCGAGCCGGCCAGGCGCAACGCCGTCGACCGGAGGGGGCACCGCGAGCTCGCAGAGATCTGGCGCGACGTGGACCGCGACGACGACGTCAGGGCGGTGGTGATCCGCGGCGAGGGGGAGGCGTTCTCCGCCGGCGGCGACCTGTCCATGATCGAGGAGATGGCGCGCGACCACGCCACCCGCATGCGGGTGTTCGGCGAGGCCCGCGACATCGTCTACAACCTGGTCAACTGCGCCAAGCCGGTCGTGTCCGCGATCCAGGGGCCGGCGGTCGGCGCAGGCCTCGCCGTGGCCCTGCTCGCGGACGTGTCCGTGGCCGGCCGCACCGCGCGGATCATCGACGGCCACACGCGGCTCGGAGTGGCGGCCGGCGACCACGCGGCGATCATCTGGCCGCTGCTGTGCGGCATGGCGAAGGCCAAGTACCACCTGCTGCTCTGCGAGCCCCTCACCGGCGAGCAGGCGGAGGCGATCGGCCTGGTCAGCCTGTGCGCGGACGACGATCGGGTGCACGAGGTGGCGCTGGACGTGGCCGTGCGGCTCGCCGCCGGGCCCGCCGAGGCGATCCGGCTCACCAAGTACGCCCTGAACAACTGGCTCCGGCTGGCCGGGCCGTCGTTCGACGCGTCGCTCGCCATGGAGTTCCTCGGCTTCACCGGCCCCGACCTGGAGGAGGGCGTCCAGGCGCTGCGCGAGCGGCGCCCGCCCCGCTTCTCCTAGACCGCCCTGATTCTCCTAGACCGTCCCGCTTTTCCCGGCCCGGCCCGTTTGTCCTGACCGCTATGCGAACCGCTTGCCGAGGGCCGCCAGGCCAGGGGCGAAGACGCCGTTGGTGAAGATCCCGGCCATCTTGGCCGGGTCCGCGGCGTCGAAGTCCGCGTACCACTCCACGAACGCCTGGCCGGTGTCGGTCACCGGCGCCACCCGGCACGTGGCCCGGTAGTTCTCGACCGGCAGCGGGCACTGCAGGATCTCGTACGTCAACGACCTGGCCTCGTCGTCGAGCGACAGCAGCCGCTCCCGGAAGAGGTCTCCCCCCGCGTCCATCCGGCGCACGGCGCCGGGCTCCGGCGGGCCGCCTCCCTCGATCTCGCACATGGAGATCCCCGGCAGCCACTCCGCCAGGTTGCCGAAGCCGCGCAGGAAGGCCCACACCTCCCCGGCGTCCGCGGCGATCACCGTGCTGGCGTACGACTGTGGCATCGACGGCTCCCTTCCGTTCACGGGTGATTATCCCCCGTTCCGGGGGTCAGAAGCTCCTCGGCAGCCCAAGCACCTGAGTGGCGAGGTAGTTCAGCAGGAGCTCCTCCGTGACCGGGGCGATCCTGCCGATCCGAGCGTCGGCGAGCAGCCGCGCCACGGGATACTCCAGCGAGTACGCCATTCCGCCGTGTGTCTGGAAGGCCGCGTCGGCCGCCTCCCAGGCCGCCTGCGAGGCGGTGAGCTTGGCGATGTTGGCCTCCGTCCCGCAGGGCAGCCCGTTGTCGAACGACCAGGCGGCCTTGTGCAGCATCAGCCTGGCCAGCTCGATCTTCGCCTTCACCTGGGCCAGCGGGAACGCGATCGCCTGGTTCGCCCCGATGGGCCGGCCGAAGACCTCTCGCTCCTTCGCGTAGCTCACGCCCGCCCGCAGGGCGACCTCCGCCCCGCCGATCGCCGCGGCCCCGAGCAGGATCCGCTCGGGGTTGAGCACGTCCCACAGCACGCCGACGCCCCCGTCCACCTCGCCGACCACGCTGGACGCCGGCAGCCGCAGGTCGTCGACGAACACCATGTTCGACGGCGTCGAGTTGGCGCCCATCTTGGGGATCGGCTGGTAGGACAGCTGCCCGGCGGCGACCGCCTCGGGGACGTTCACCAGGAACACCGTCATCCCGCTCGTGCGCGGGCGGGCCTCGGAGGCCGGGACGGTCCGGGTGACCAGCAGCATCCAGGTGGCCCGCTGAACGCCGGTGATCCAGATCTTCCGCCCGTTGACGACGAAGTCGGAGCCGTCGCGCCGGGCGAAGGTGGAGATCGCCAGTGAGTTGGACCCGGCGTCCGGCTCGGTGAGCGCGAAGCAGGTCTCGATCTCGCCGGCGGCCAGGCCGGGCAGCAGCGCGGCCTTCTGCTCGGCCGAGCCGTGCCGTGCCAGGGTCATCGCCCCGAACCCCGGGGTCAGCACGTACACGAACGCCGAGCCGCCCGCGGCCCCGGACGCCGCGAGGGTCTCGGTGGCCACGGCCAGCTCGAGCAGGCCCTGCCCGCCCCCGCCGTACTCCTCGGGGACGGCCAGGCCCAGCCAGCCGCCCTTCGCGAGGTCCGCCCACACCTCCTCGGGCCAGCGCTTCTCGGTCTCGCAGCGCTCCCAGTAGTCCATCCCGTAGCGGGAGCAGATGTCCCCGATCCCTCGTCGCACCGCCTGCGCGCTGTCCGGCAGCGAGAAGTCCATGGCCGCCTCCTATCCTGCTCGCGCGTCATGCTAGAACGAAGTTCGGCCGACCGCGAGATCATCGTCGGGGGCGCCGCGCGTGGTAGACGAACGCGGGCGGCAGGTTGCGCCACACGGTGCGCCCCGGAACCACCTCCTCGAACGCCTCGCCGAGCCGGCGGCGGAATCGCACGGCCGGGGGCAGGGCGCGCGCGTGCACGTAGGAGAACGTGGTGAACGCGCCGTGGGGAAGGAGCGACTCGACCACCGCCCGGAGGATCTCCGACTGGTGGCCGGAGGAGAACGCCGCCCACGGCAGCCCGCTCACGATGACGTCCGCCCCGGTCACCCCGCGGTCGGCCAGCAGGCGGGGGAGCCGTGCGGCGGTGTCGACGACCAGCTCCACCCCCGGATGCCGGGCGGACAGGTGGAGGGCGAGGCGCGGGTTGACCTCGACGGCGAGGTGCCGCCCCCGGCCGCCGAGCCGCCGCTGGATCTCCGCGGTGAACGGACCGGTGCCCGGCCCGAGCTCGACCACGACGGGGTCGCCGCGCTCGGGCACCGGCACGCACACGGCCGCGGACAGGCGCTGCGAGCTGGGCGCGACGGCCCCGGTCACGGCGGGGGCACGGAGGAACTGCTCGAAGAAGACGGTCGATTCGTTGGCCATGCGCCGACGCTAGGGCCGCCCGCCCCGCCACGCCGTCCGCCGTCCGGCCCGGCCTGGCGGCCCTCTGGCCCGGTCTCCCGGCCGCCGGGTCCGCGCGCCCGGCCGTATGGCGCGGCCGGACGGCCGAAGCGCGCGCGAGGACGGCCGAACGGCCCGCGGCACGCGGCCGACAGGACTCGGGACCTGCGGCCGAACGGCCCGTGAACCGCGGCCGATGGGAGGAGACGCCCCTCCTCCCCGCGAAGGACGGGGCCCGCGCGGACGCCGGGTACCGTTCCCTCATGCCCCTCATGACCGCGAAGGCGGCGTCCGCCAGGCGGTGGCGTGGTCTGCCCCTGGACGGCCTCCTCGTGCTGTGCGGGGTGACCCTCGACGTGCTCGTCACCCACGGCTCGTGGGGCGGGCCGACGGTCCCGGTCTGGCTGGCCGCCGTGTTCACGCTCCTCGCGGGCCTTCCCCTCGGCTTCGTGCGGCGCCTGCCGGCGGCGGCCGCCGTCCACCTGGCCGTGCTGCTCGTCGCCTGCGACCAGCTCGGCGCCTACACCACCAACACCGTGCAGATACTCCTGCCGATCAGCGTGGGAGTGCTGGCCCGCACCCGCGGCTGGCGGTGGACCGGCCCGGTGGCGGTGCTCGCCTGCGCCGCGACGGCCGTGAACCTCGCCGACCCCGGATTGGCCCTCACGGAGAACACCTGGTTCTACTCCGTCGGGCTGATCGCCTTCCCGGTGCTCATCGGCCGCTATCTGCGCGGACGGGAGCGCACCCGCCTGGAGGACCCGGCGCCGCTGCTCGACCTGCTCCTCGCCGGCGGCGGCGTGGCGTTCGCCGTGCTCGGCACCTGGCCCACCTGGGACAGCGGCAGGCCCCCCGTGTGGGCGGTCGGCCTGGGAGTCATGCTCGCCGGCCTCGCTCTGGGCATCGTCCGGCTCATGCCCGGAGCGGTCCTGCTGCTGGAGAGTGCGGTGCTGCTCGTCGCCGACCAGTACGTCCCCAGGACCGGCAACAGCCTTCAGCTGCTGGCGCTGGTGGCGCTGGGCGTGTTCTCCAGCCGCGTGAGCTGGCTCTGGGTGGCCGCCGGATACTGCCTGACCTGCGGTGTCACGGCCATCGTGATCGTGGACGACCCTTCCGACGTCACGCTCTTCCGGGTGATCGCGCTCATGGCCATGGTGTCGGCCCCCGTCGCCATCGGCCGGTACGTACGGGCCCGGCAGGCCGAGGACTGGCAGGCGTCGGAGCTGGAGGCCGAGCGGAGCCGGGCCGGCAGGCTCGCCGAGCGGGAGCGGATCGCCCGGGAGGTCCACGACATCGTCGCCCACCACGTCGGCGCGATGGTGCTGCGGGCGAGCGCGGCGCAGTACGCGGGCGCCACCGGCCCGGCGGCCGAGGCGCTGACCGACATCCGGAACACCGGCCACCAGGTCCTGGAGGACCTGCGCGGGCTGCTCGCCGTGCTCCGCGACCCCGGCTCCGAGGTCTTGATCGTCGCCGACCCTGAGGACGTGATGCGCGACGCCGTCTCCCGGATGACCGCCGCGGGCCTGCGCGTGGACCTGCGTCTGTCGCCGGAGGCCGCCCGCGCTCCGCTGGTCGTGCGGGCGTCCGCCGCCAGAATCGTCCAGGAGGGGCTGACCAACGTGCTGAAGCACGCGGGACCGGGCGCCGAGGCGAAGATCACCGTGGAGGCCGGGGCGGGCGCCCTGACGGTGGAGGTGCGCAACGGCCCCGGCTCGTCACCGGCCGGGGGCCTGCCGTCGCACGGCCACGGCATCGCGGGGATGCGGGAGCGCGCCCGCGCCCTCGGCGGCCGGCTCAGCGCGGGCCCCGCCGGGAGCGGTGGATGGCGGCTGATCGCCTCGCTGCCCCTGCCCGCCGGCCCGGTGGACTCTGCCCCCGCCCAGGAGTGCCGGTGGTCCGTCGGGAGGCTCACGTGATCCGCGTGGTCATCGCCGACGACCACGCCCTGGTGCGGGCCGGGGTGCGGATGATGCTGGAGGCCGCAGGGGACCTGGAGGTGTGCGGCGAGGCCGCCGACGGCGCCGAGGCCGTACGGCTCGCCGAGCGGCACCGTCCCGACGTGATCCTCATGGACCTGCGGATGCCGCGCGTGGACGGGCTGGAGGCCACCCGGCGCATCCTCGCCGCGCAGCCCTCCGCCCGCGTCGTCGTCCTGACCACCTTCTCCGCCGACGAGGACCTCTACGCGGCGCTGCGCGCCGGCGCCCTCGGCTTCCTGGTCAAGGACGACCCGCCGGACCGCATGGTCGAGTCCGTACGGCGGGCCGCGACAGGGGATCTGCCGCTCGCGCCGTCGGTGCTGCGGCGGGTGGTCGAGCGGGCCCTGGCGGCGGAGCGGCAGGCCGAGCCCGTCCCGGTCACGCTCACCGACCGGGAGACGCAGGTGCTCACCCTCGTCGGGATGGGCCTGTCCAACGTCGAGATCGCCGGCGGCCTGCACGTCGGCGTCACCACCGTGAAGAGCCACATCGCGGCGATCACCGAGAAGCTGGGGCTGCGCAACCGCACCCAGGCGGCCGTGCTGGCCCACCGCTTCGGCTTGGTCGACACCGGGTTCAAGCCTGTGGACGGGCCTCCGGAGACGCGGGACACCGGCATGTAGGGTCTGGGGCGTGAACCCTGCTGAGGACCGGATCTGGACGGTGCCCAACCTGCTGAGCTTCCTGCGGCTGCTCGGCGTGCCCGTCTTCCTCTGGCTCGTGCTGGGTCCCAGGGCCGACGGCTGGGCGATCGCACTGCTGATGGTCGCCGGGTTCACCGACTGGCTCGACGGCAAGATCGCCCGCACGTGGAACCAGACGAGCAGGCTCGGCCGGCTGATCGACCCGCTCGCCGACCGGCTCTACATCCTCGCCACCCTGGTCGGGCTGGTCCTGCGGGACGCCATCCCCCTGTGGCTCGCGCTGGCCGTGCCGCTGCGCGACGTCCTGCTGCTGTGGGTCCCCCCGGTGCTGCGCCGCCACGGGTACGGCCCCGCCCTGCCGGTGCACTTCCTCGGCAAGGCCGGCACGGCCGCCCTGATGTACGCGTTCCCGCTGCTCTTCCTCGCCTCCCACCACGGCTGGTACGCCGAGATCTGCGCCGTCTTCGGATGGGCCTTCGCCATCTGGGGAACTGGTCTGTATTGGTGGGCTGGGGTGTTGTATGTCGTACAGGTGCGCCAGCTAACGAAGGGGTGAGCGTGAAGGCCGTCGTCATGGCGGGCGGGGAGGGGACACGGCTGCGGCCGATGACCGCCAACCAGCCCAAGCCCCTGCTGCCCATCATCAACCGGCCCATCATGGAGCACGTGCTGCGCCTGCTGAAGCGGCACGGGTTCACCGAGACGGTCGTCACCGTGCAGTTCCTGGCCGCGCTCATCCGCAACTACTTCGGCGACGGCGACGAGCTCGGCATGACGCTGCACTACGCGACCGAGGAGGTGCCCCTCGGCACGGCGGGGAGCGTGAAGAACGCCGCCGACAAGCTCCGCGAGGACCGGTTCCTCGTCATCTCCGGCGACGCGCTCACCGACATCGACCTCACCGACATGCTCCGCTTCCACCGCGAGAACCGGGCGCTGGTCACGATCGGCCTCAAGCGGGTGCCCAACCCGCTCGAATTCGGGATCATCATCGTGGACGAGGCCGGGCGCATCCAGCGCTTCCTGGAGAAGCCCACCTGGGGGCAGGTCTTCTCCGACACCGTCAACACCGGCATCTACATCATGGAGCCGTCGGTGCTCGACGAGATCGCCCCCGGAGAGAACGTCGACTGGTCGTCCGACGTGTTCCCCCGGCTGCTCGACCGGGGCAGCAGGCTGTTCGGCTACGTCGCCGACGGCTACTGGGAGGACGTCGGCACCCACGAGAGCTACCTCAAGGCCCAGGCCGACGTCCTCGAAGGCAAGGTCAAGGTCGACTTCGACGCGTTCGAGCTCGCACCCGGCGTCTGGGCCGCCGAGGGGGCCTCCGTCGACCCCGACGCCATCCTCAAGGGCCCCCTGTACATCGGCGACTACGCGAAGGTCGAGGCCGGGGCCGAGCTGCGGGAGTACACCGTGCTCGGCAGCAACGCGGTCGTCAAGGAGGGCGCCTTCCTGCACCGGGCCGTGATCAACGACAACGTCTACGTCGGCCCGGCCGCGCACCTGCGGGGCTGCGTGATCGGCAAGAACACCGACGTCATGACCGGCGCCCGGATCGAGGAGAACGCCGTCGTCGGGGACGAGTGCGTCATCGAGGCCGAGGCGTACGTCTCCTCCGGCGTGAAGATCTACCCGTTCAAGACGATCGAGGCCGGCACCGTCGTCAACACCAGCGTCATCTGGGAGTCGCGCGGCCAGCGCAGCCTGTTCGGCCCACGAGGCGTCTCCGGGCTGGTCAACGTGGAGATCACCCCCGAGCTGTGCGTGCGGCTCGCCAGCGCGTACGCCACCACCCTCAGGAAGGGCGACACGGTCGTCACCTCCCGCGACGCCTCCCGCGCGGCGAGGGCCCTCAAGCGGGCCGTGATCAGCGCGCTCAACTCCAGCGCCATCAACGTCGTCGACCTGGAGGCGGCCGCCCTGCCGGTCGCCCGGTTCAACACCTCACGCGAGAACGTCAAAGGCGGCATCGCCCTGCGCACCACCTCCGGCGACCCGCAGAGCGTCGACATCGTGTTCATGGACGAGACCGGGGCCGACCTGTCCCAGGCGGCCCAGCGCAAGCTGGAACGGGTCTTCTCCCGCCAGGAGTACCGCCGGGCCTTCCCCGGCGAGATCGCCGAACTCACCTTCCCCGCCAGGGCCGTCGACACCTACGCGCGCGAACTCCTCACCTGCGTCGACATGACCGGCGTCAAGGACGCCGAGATGAAGGTCGTCCTCGACTGCGCCGGCGGCACCTCCTCCCTGGTGCTCCCCAGCCTCCTCGGCAGGGTCGGCGTCGACGTGCTGACCGTCAACAACCGGCTCGACGACGCCTCACCGACCGAGACCCTCGCCGAGCGCCGCCGCGACCTGCAGCGGCTCGCCGAGCTCGTCGCCTCCTCCCGCGCCGCCTTCGGCGTACGGTTCGACCCCGTGGGGGAGCGGGTCTCCCTCGTCGACGAGATGGGACAGCTCATCAGCGAGGAGCGCGCCCTGCTCGTGGTGCTCGACCTCGTGGCCGCCGAACGCCGTGGCGGCCGGGTCGCGCTGCCCGTCACCACCACCCGGGTCGCCGAGATGGTCTGCCGCTTCCACGGCGTCCAGGTCGACTGGACCGCCACCAGCCTCGACACGCTCACCCACGCCGCCAGTCACCCTGACATGATCTTCGCGGGCGACGGGCGAGGCGGGTTCATCGTCCCCGAGTTCGCCGCCACCGTCGACGGCCTCGCCGTGTTCCTGCGCCTGCTCGGCCTGGTCGCCCGCACCCGCCTGTCCCTCAGCCAGATCGACGCCCGCATCCCCGAGGCCAAACTGCTCAAGCGCACCGTCCCCACCCCGTGGGCGCACAAGGGGACCGTGATGCGCTCCGTCGTCGAGGCCGCCGAAGGCCACCGCCTCGACACCACCGACGGCGTCCGGGTCGTCGAGGACGACGGCAGCTGGGCCCTCGTCCTGCCCGACCCCGCAGAGGCCGTCACCCACCTGTGGGCCGAAGGCCACGACATGGACACCGCACAGACCATGCTCGAACACTGGGCCCGAGTGGTCGAACAAGCCGCCGGCGCGCCGTGACTGTGTTCATGGTCGCGCCTCCGGCACGACGGGCTCGGGGGCGCCTTTGAGGCGACATCTTCCTTCGTCACGTCCTCGCTCGTTCCTCGCTCCGGGCGTTCCGCAGTCCAGACGCCGCCGCGCCCCTCGCGTGACCGTTGCGCGCCGTGACATCGGCCCTGCCGGAGGCGGCGCAATTCAACACAGTGTGGCGGGATGGACCTTGAACGGGCGTGGGCTGTAGCTTTGGTCAGTCCACGCCCAGCCACGCTTCTTGACCTTTGTTCCTGATCAGCGTAAGTTGCGGCATTCGCAGTATGAGCAAGTCGTGAGAGAGGCCGAGCCGTTCGATGCCCAGCGTCTACTGCACGCAGTGCGGTCATGCCAACCCCGAGGATGCCCGTTTCTGTTCACGATGCGGTTCGCCGCTGAGCGCTCCGGCGCCCGTCGCAGCCGACACGACCTCGACGATCTCGCTCGAGGCGCTGGAGGCGGAGACGGGCCAGACGCTGCTGCCGGACAGGGCGGCGGTGGAGCAGCTGCCTCCCGGGACGGCGCTCCTGGTCGTGATGCGCGGCCCCAACGCGGGCAGCCGTTTTCTGCTCGACAGCGATCTCACTACGGCGGGTCGCCACCCGGAGAGCGACATCTTCCTGGACGATGTGACGGTCTCCAGAAGGCACGTGGAGTTCTACCGGCGCAGCGGCCAGTTCACGGTCCGCGACGTCGGCAGCCTGAACGGCACCTATGTCAACCGTGAGCGCATCGAGGAGTCTCCCCTGGTGGGCGGCGACGAGGTGCAGATCGGCAAGTTCCGGCTGGTGTTCCTCACACGTGGCCCGGGAGGCCCGTGATCGGTGACGAGGAGGAGTCATGAGCGCGCAGGCCGTACGGGCGTTCATGAGCATCGGGGAGGTGCTCGCCCTGCTGCAGGGCGACTTCCCCGACGTCACCGTCTCCAAGATCCGCTTCCTGGAGGGTGAGGGGCTCATCGAGCCCCAGCGGAGCCCCTCGGGGTACCGCAAGTTCACCCACAACGATGTCGAGCGCCTGCGCTACATACTGACGGCGCAGCGCGACCATTACCTGCCGCTCCGGGTGATCAAGGATCACCTGGACGAGCAGGCCTCCCGCCCGCGGAGCCTGCCCGCCGACGCCCCTCCTGTACGGCTGAGCCGCGAGGAGCTGATCGAGGCGGCCGGGATCGACGAGGACACGCTGGCCGAGATGGAGGGCTACGGCCTGGTCTCCCCGGTGGCCCGCCGGTACGACGCCGAGGCGCTGGAGATCGCGCGCAGCGTCGGGGCGCTCGCCCGGTTCGGCCTCCAGGCGCGTCACCTGCGTGCCGTCAAGGCGGTCGTGGAGCGCGAGGCCGGTCTCGTGGAGCAGGCGGTGGCCCCGCTGATGCGCCGCCGCGCCCCCGGAGCGATCGCCCAGGCCGACGAGACGGCCCGGGAGATCTCCGGACATCTCCAGGATTTGCACAACGCGTTACTTCGCGGGAGTGTTCGGGGCATTGTGGGGCGGTGACCGGCACATCCCCTCCCTCGTGGGTGTTACGTTGAATGCCTGGTGATATGCCGCGACGCTTTGAGACGGAGCCGCCCGTGTTGCAGATGGAGGTCGTGGGGGTTCGCGTTGAGATGCCCACCAACCAGCCGATCGTGCTCTTGAAGGAGACGAGCGGTGATCGGTACCTGCCGATCTGGATAGGCATGACCGAGGCGACCGCTATCGCGCTGGCCCAGGCGGAGGAGCCGCCGCCGAGGCCTCTGACTCACGACTTGTTCCGTGACGTGCTCGAAGCTCTGGGGGTGCGGCTGCGCACCGTCAACATCGTCGCCCTGCGTGACGGCATCTTCTTCGCCGACCTCGTCTTCTCGAACGGCGTCGAGGTGAGCGCCCGCCCGTCGGACTCGATCGCGCTGGCGTTGCGGACCGGGGCGACGATCTACGCCAGTGAGGACGTCGTCCAGGAGGCGGGCGTGAGCATGCCCGACGACCAGGAGGACGAGGTGGAAAAGTTTCGGGAGTTTCTGGACAAAATCACTCCCGAGGACTTCGGCCGGGCCGGCTGACGTGCCTGGCCATTTCGGGAAATTACGCTTCACGACGCGCCGGACAGGGTCGTTGACTGACGATGGCCCCGGTCCTACGGTGCAAGGGAAACCACGGTTGTAATTCGCGAACCCCCAGATCAGACCGTGGGATGAGAGAAAGCCGGAGGTCCGCAGTGGCGGTCAGCAGCGGCGAGGGTAAGTCGGCCGGCCAGCACGACCCGGTCCGGCAGTCGGCGCGGGAGCGCGCCGGCGAGCAGGGCCTGCTGTTCGACGAGCGGCCTACGGCGCTGCCCGACGACGTCGGATACCGCGGGCCGACGGCGTGCGCGGCGGCCGGGATCACCTACCGGCAGCTCGACTACTGGGCGCGCACCGAGCTGGTCTTGCCGACGATAAGACCGGCTCAGGGCTCGGGGTCGCAACGCCTGTACAGCTTCCGCGACATCCTGGTGCTCAAGGTCGTCAAGCGCCTGCTCGACACCGGGGTGTCCCTCCAGCAGATACGCACCGCCGTACGGCACCTGCGAGATCGCGGGGTCAACGACCTGGCGCAGATCACCTTGATGAGCGACGGCGTGAGCGTCTACGAGTGCACGTCGGCCGACGAGGTGATCGACCTGCTCCAGGGCGGCCAGGGCGTGTTCGGCATCGCGCTCGGGCGGGTCTGGCGCGAGGTGGAGGGATCGCTCGCCGAGCTGCCCGGTGAGCGCGCGGAGGCCGCCTGCGACGCGGAGGGGGACCATCCCTCGGACGAGCTGGCCCGCAGGCGTAAGGCACGCAAGACCGGTTAGACGGCACGTACGACGTACGACCCGGGCGGCTTCGGCGCACGCCGGCCCGGAGGACGGATCCCTGGAGCTGAAGGCACGCTACCCGGATCGTCCCGCGATATTCCTCTGTCACCTCCTTTGACCTGGGTGCACCCGGGGGGAGGTGCGTCGCTCCCGATATCGGGTACGGGTAGAGTGGTTCAGGCCGATGACCTCGTGCGGGAGAGATCCCTGTCACCAGGGGCGCCGAAGGAGCAACCTCCCCGGAATCTCTCAGGCACCCGGTACCGCACGGACGAGGCGACTCTGAAAAGCAGGCCACCAAGCCAGGTGGACCTCACCGAAGGGGAAAGCCGGGCGACAGGCCCGGTGAAGCTCTCAGGTCCGATGACAGAGGGGGAGACCGCACCACGACCGGCCCTTCCATGGGGGCGTACCGGTCGCGCAGGTCTCGACCCGTCCAGGAGGCCCCTGTCATGACCGATCGTTCGACGCTCCGCGAGCTGGCCGCCCCGCCGTTCTCCACCCGCCACATCGGCCCGTCCGACGCCGATCGCGCCCGGATGCTGGAGGCTGTCGGCTACGAGTCCGTGGCCGACCTGGTGGCCGTCGCCGTTCCCGAGGCGATCCGCACGAGCCGCCCGCTCGGCCTGCCGGAGGCGGCGAGCGAGGCCGAGGCCCTGGCCGAGCTGCGCGCCCTGGCCGCCGGGAACCGCGTGCTCACCTCGATGATCGGCCTTGGCTACCACGACACGATCACCCCCGGCGTGATCCTGCGCAACGTGCTGGAGAGCCCGGGCTGGTACACCGCATACACCCCCTATCAGCCGGAGATCTCCCAGGGCCGGCTGGAGGCGCTGCTCAACTTCCAGACCGTCGTCTCCGACCTCACCGGGCTGCCCGTCGCGGGGGCGTCCCTGCTGGACGAGGCGACGGCGGCGGCCGAGGCGATGACGCTGGCCCGGCGGGCCACCAAGGCGAAGACCGACGTCTTCGTGGTCGACGTGGACGCCCTGCCGCAGACGAAGGCCGTGCTGGCGACCCGCGCCGAGCCCCTGGGGATCACGCTCGTCGAGGCGGACCTCGCCGGCGACCTGCCCGAGTGCTTCGGCGTCCTCGTGCAGTACCCGGGCGCGAGCGGGCGCGTCGCCGACTTCCGCGCCGTGGCCGAGCGGGCCCACGCCCAGGGGGCGCTGCTGGTCGCCGCCGCCGACCTGCTGGCGCTGACCCTGCTGGCGTCGCCGGGCGAGCTGGGCGCCGACATCGCGGTCGGCTCCTCCCAGCGGTTCGGCGTGCCGCTCGGGTTCGGCGGCCCGCACGCCGCCTACATGTCCGTACGGGAGGGGCTGCAGCGGCAGATGCCGGGCAGGCTGGTCGGGGTGTCGGTCGACGCCGACGGCCGCTCCGCCTACCGCCTCGCCCTGCAGACCCGCGAGCAGCACATCCGCCGGGAGAAGGCCACCAGCAACATCTGCACGGCGCAGGTCCTGCTGGCGGTCATCGCCTCCATGTACGCCGTCTACCACGGCCCTGACGGCCTGCGCCGGATCGCCCAGCGGACCCACCGGCACGCCGCCGTCCTGGCGGCCGGGCTGCGCGACGCCGGCGTGGAGGTCGTCCACGAGGAGTTCTTCGACACCGTGCTGGCCCGGGTGCCCGGCCGTGCGGCCGAGGTCGTCGCGGCCGCCGCGGAAGCCGGGATCAACCTTCGCCACGTCGACGGCGACCACGTGGCGATCGCCTGCGACGAGAAGACCGCCGTCGCCCACCTGCTCGCCGTGTGGGCGGCCTTCACCGGCTCCCGGGCGGTCGCGGAATCCACGGTGGAGGACATCGACCGCGCGACCCCGGACGCCCTTCCCGCCGCCCTGTCGCGGACGTCGGACTTCATGACCCACCCGGTGTTCCAGTCGTACCGCTCGGAGACGGCGATGCTGCGCTACCTGCGGCGGCTGCAGGACAAGGACATCGCGCTGGACCGGTCGATGATCCCGCTGGGCTCCTGCACGATGAAGCTCAACGCCACCACCGAGATGGAGCCGATCACCTGGCCCGAGTTCGCCGCCATCCACCCCTTCGCACCCCTCGGCCAGGTACGCGGGTACGTCGAGCTGATCGAGACCCTCGAAGGCTGGCTGGCCGAGGTGACGGGCTACGACAAGGTGTCGATCCAGCCGAACGCGGGCTCGCAGGGGGAGTTCGCCGGGCTGCTCGCCATCCGCTCCTACCACCGGAGCAGGGGAGAGGCCGGCCGGGACGTCTGCCTCATCCCCTCGTCCGCCCACGGGACCAACGCGGCCAGCGCCGTCATGGCCGGCATGCGCGTGGTCGTGGTGGCCTGCGACGACGACGGCAACGTCGACCTCGGCGACCTCTCCGCGAAGATCGGTAAGCACCGCGACGCGCTCGCCGCGATCATGGTGACGTACCCGTCGACCCACGGCGTGTACGAGGAGACGATCGTGGAGATCTGCGACCGGGTCCACGAGGCCGGGGGCCAGGTCTACGTCGACGGCGCCAACCTCAACGCCCTGGTTGGCCTGGCCCGGCTGGGCGAGTTCGGCGCCGACGTCTCCCACCTGAACCTCCACAAGACCTTCTGCATCCCGCACGGCGGCGGCGGCCCCGGCGTCGGGCCGGTGGCGGTCAAGGCGCACCTCGCCGAGCACCTCCCGGCGCACGTGTCCGCCGCGCCGTACGGCTCGGCGGGCATCCTGCCGATCTCCTGGGCGTACGTGCGGATGATGGGCGGCGAGGGGCTGCGCGAGGCGACCGAGCAGGCGATCCTGTCGGCCAACTACCTCGCCCGCCGCCTCGCGCCGCACTACCCGGTCCTGTACACCGGCAGGGACGGCCTCGTGGCCCACGAGTGCATCGTCGACCTGCGGCAGATCACCAAGGAGACCGGCGTCACCGTGGACGACGTGGCCAAGCGCCTGATCGACTACGGGTTCCACGCCCCGACGATGTCGTTCCCGGTGGCCGGGACGCTGATGATCGAGCCGACCGAGAGTGAGGACCTGGCCGAGCTCGACCGGTTCGCGGACGCGTTGATCGCCATCCGCAGGGAGATCGCCCTGGTGGCGTCGGGGGAGTACGACCGGCAGGACAACCCGCTGCGCAACGCCCCCCACACCGCCGAGGCCGTCGCCGCGGACGACTGGGCGCACCCGTACTCGCGCAACGCCGCCGCCTACCCGGTGCCGGGGCTGCGCGAGGGCAAGTACTGGTCGCCGGTCCGCCGGATCGACCAGGCGTACGGCGACCGCAACCTCGTGTGCTCGTGCCCGCCCCTCGCGGCGTACGAGGACTAGTCAAGCGCGGGAAGCGGGAGGGTACGGCTTGCGCATGTGACTCCCGCGCGGGGGCCGCGCTGGTTAAGATCTTGGTGATCGTTTCCCTTCACCTCTGATCCGATGCGAGGCCCCCTGATGACGGCGATCGACCCCGGGCGGCGGATCGACCAGGCGCGCAGATTCGCCGAGACCGGCGATCTGGATGCGGCGGCCTCGATCTTCGCCGAGCTCGCCAGCGACGAAGGGGCCCCCGAGCGGGCGGAGGCCGCCGAGGGCCTGTCGATCGTCGTCGAGCGTCTCGCGGAGCGGCTGCTGGGTGAGGGGGAGCCCGAGCAGGCGGCGGACGTGCTGCTGGAGGCCCTGTCGGTGGCCGCGGTGTCCGACCCGGCGCGCCTGCGGGTCCTGCTCGGCATCGCCCACCTGGAGATGGCGTGCGCCGAGTTCACCGCCGCCGTCGAGGACGGCCGCAGGGAGGGCGGCGACGCGGAGACGGGCGCGCTGGCGATCGAGCTGCTCGCCCGCACGCTCCCGCTGCGCGGGCGGGACGCCGACGCCGAGACGGTCTGGCGTTACGGGCTCGACCATCCGGACGCGGCTCTCGCCGAGCAGGTGCGCCTGCGGATCGGCCGGGAGGTCCGCCCCGCGATGGAGGGCACCGGCGCCTGAAAGATCGTGGGGCGACGAGAACCCAGTGATTCTTCGCCGCCGGGTACCTGGCGCGGTAGTGGCGTGTCGTCAGGCAAGGCGGGCAGCCGGGTCATCACGTTCTTGACGACACGTGCGATCCGGTTCCCGCAAACCCGTAACCGGCATTTCCGGAAATATAGATATCCCGACAGGCATCTATCTATAAGTCGGTCGTACAGTTGAGTGTGCCGCGATTTCCTGTCAATAACAGAATCCTCGCCGCAGCGGTTGGGGTCACCGGTTCGCCCTTTGGGGGAGATTCTCCTCGGCATGGCCCACAGTGGACCTTTACGCAACCAGCTTCAGTGCTTAATCTGACCGCCTGAGTTGTCACTTTCCGCCTGCCATGCCGGAGTCCCGTGCCCTCATGACTCAACCCCACCCGGTACCCGCACCGAGGCCGCAGCCGTCACCGGTTCCCCAGCGGTCAACCGGACCGGAGGCGCCTCCCACCGTCGCTCCCTCCCCGGCCCCGCAGGCGTCACCGGTGCATGGTGTGGAAGGCGGCTACGCGGGGATCAACCCCGACGCGATGGACGAGATGGAGCGGGGGCTCGGCCGGGCCGAGGACGTGCTCGGCCGCAACGAGCCGCTCCTCCGGCAGGCTCTCGACCGGGTCGGCATCGACGTGTCGGGTCTGGGTGTGCTCCGGGAGACACGGAGCTGGATCGGGAGCAGCCGCCCGGACCTGCGGCGCCGGACCGAGACGATCCGTGCCGAACGCACGAAGTGGACGGCCTCCGGCGTGCTTCCCGGAGGGCTGACGGCGTTCGACGAGACGCTGTACGGCAAGACCGCGCATGATCCCGACGTTTACGCCGCGGTCAAAGCGCTCATCGGCGTCGACGAGAACGGCCAGGTCGACGCGCGGACAGTGGCGGAGCTCGAGAAGCGCACAGGCGACGCGACGTTCACCACCGCCCTGATGAACGCCCTGGGCCCCGCGAGATACCGCCAGGTCATGACCCAGACCACGGAGGACCTGGAAGGGAAGAGGTCGAAGCGGCTGCAGATCGCCCTCGGCAAGGCCCTGGGCACGGCGAGCTCTCATCTCACGGCGGCCTGGCGTGACGGCTTGATGTCCGGGGACAGGGTCGGCTGGCAGGAGGGCTACGCGATCGCGCTGGCGCTGAAACACGGCACCTACGACACCCGATTCCTGACATCGGTCGCGCGGAAGATCGACGCCTGGGACCGTAAGGCGTCCCAGTTCCCCGCCGCACTCGACCCGGGAGTCATGGAGGCCCTCATGGAGGC
Organism: Microbispora sp. NPDC049125; assembly: GCF_040802045.1. Classification (NCBI taxonomy): domain Bacteria; kingdom Bacillati; phylum Actinomycetota; class Actinomycetes; order Streptosporangiales; family Streptosporangiaceae; genus Microbispora; species Microbispora sp. NPDC049125. Next base: position 125,473 of record NZ_JBEZDW010000004.1, read on the forward strand.
CCTCGCCCGTGATCCCGCCGCGGCGCAGGACTTCTTCACCGGTGATGACGCGATGCTGAAGCACTATCTGACAGAGCGGCGTGTGCAGGACCGCGGCCTCGCGCTCGGAAAGGCGCTGGAGGCCGCCATGCTCACCTTCCGCGACCACGACGGCTCACCGCAGCATCCCTCACGCGGTTACCTGTCGGCCAAACTCATGTCGGAGTTCGTGCACCTGCAGGCCGAGCGCATCGAGACAGGCCGCCCGCCCGAGTCCCTGGTCCCGCCAGTCACCACCGGCCACCTCCTCGCCGGCTACATCGCCGATATCGACAACGTCGCGCAAAAAGGCGGTCGCGTCCTGGAAGCGGGGGTAAGGGGAGCCGGCGATCCCAACGGCCCCGGCAAGAATTTCTGGGGGGTGCAGTTCAACAAGGAGGAACTGGGCAGTGTGATGAAGGAGACGTTCGCCGACTCCAAGGCGTTCGCCCCTGTCCTGATCGCCCAGACGAGTTACACCGCCTGGCTCCTCGATCACGGCGCCGCTGCGATGGCCGCTGGACGCGGAGATGACGCGCTTTTGACCACCGCGAGCCAGACTGGTGCAGGTTTCGGGATGATCACTGATGCCGCCGGCCTCGCCAAGATCGAAGAAGGCAAGGAACTGGACGAGACGCAGGCGAAGAACATGCAGATATTAATGGCGGTGGTGAACACCGGACTCGCCATTCCGCAGGCGGCGAGTTGGGCCATCGGGGCGGGCATAGTCGGGGCCCTGAGCGGTCTTGCCGAGGATGCTGTCAACGGTGACGCCGAGAGCAAGGCCCGGAGTGACGCCAATGCGGCCGTCGATCAAACCCGGACGCTGCTGAACGATCTCACCGCTCAGGCCATGTTGAGACACGGTGTGTTCGGCTCTGCCGATCCGCCCGCGAAAACCCATCCCTGGGCGTCGTTGGAGGGCCTTAAGAAGGGTGACGATCCCCGGGACAACCCCAACAACTTCCTGAAGGCTGATGGGCTGACGATCATGACGATGAAGGAGATGATCGACGAGAGTGCCACCAACAGCGTCGACAAGTATCGGAAGGTCGAGGCCTACGATCGCTGGCTCTACGACGGGCTGGCAGGAAAGCCCTGGCGGGATGTTCAGGGGCGCCTGAACATGGGGTTCTCCACAGCGTTCGCCCAGTACGGATGATGATGAGATTCCGCGCCTTGAGTCTTGCGGTAATGTGCGCTTTCGTTCTTTCAGCCGGATGTCAGGGCGATGAAGTGCAGGTCGACCGCACTCCACTGCCTGCGGTGGCTGAGCCGCCGTTTATCTGCGGTTACATCCCGCTCAAGGCAGTGGAGTTGATGACGGGGGTGCATGACCCGCTTGTGCGTGGAGACTTCGATCTCACCCTTGCGGGCGGCCTTGGTTCTGGAGACTGCGCGGTCTACCAGCGAGACGGCAGTCGCTTGAAGGTGCTGGCGATCGGCCTGCTGCTCAACGGCTCCCGAGAGAAGGTCGAGGAGGCGGTCCAGAGCGGTGCGTCACCATTGCCGGAAATCATGCCGCAAGGGATCGGCGCCTATCGTAAAGACTCGGACAGCAAGACAAACGCCGCCTACGCATTGCTCGTCCGGGGTAAGGCGTCACTCGGCATTGATTTGGATATCGGCGTGAAAGGGCGGGACAACGCGGCGGATGTGGTGGCGTTGATGAAGCTGATCGCGCCGAAACTCATCACCGACGCCAGCGCCCCCTCGCCGAGTCCGTCGCCGTCGACACGGAAGCCGGGCTGAGGACCGTGACCGGAATGGTGCCCAACCCGCTCTACGAGGCGCTCGGCGACGCCCTGAGGACCGTCGAGCCGCTGATCACAGAGGTCGAGAAGGGCATCGAGGCGCCCTTCCAGGAGCTGCGGTCGGGGACCGTGTGGTCGGGGCCGGCCGCCAAGCGGTTCGACACCCAGCTCGACCAGTACCGGTCGCGCGTCCGCAGCTCCGGCGACAGGATCCTGGCCGACCTGCGCCGGGCCCTGGCCGGTACACCGCGTCAGGTGACGGAGGAGGAGGCCAGGGCCATCAGGAGCCGGTACGGCCTGCCCTGACGGTCGCGGGCCCCGCCCTCGCCGGTCCGCAGGCCCCGCCGCCTAGCGCTGGGAGCGGCGGCTGAGCGCGTAGGCCATGTTCACGGCGACGATGCCGCCCCAGGCGAGGAGCAGCCCGGGAAGGTGGGCCGCACCAACCGCGATCCCGGTCAGCGGGATGCCGATCCCGAGTGACCCCAGGGCCACGCCGACCGCGCTGTTGTCCTTCTTCGCGGGAGCCTCGCCCCGCTGGTGCATCTGGGCCGCCACCTCGTTGCGGACCCGGGCGGCGATCTCCACGTCGAGCTTGTCGAGGAACGAGTCGACCAGCGCGTCCTCGTAGTCCGACCCCAGGTCGCGGCGGGCCGCGATGACGGCGCGCAGGTCCTCCCTGGAGGACGGGGTGGTCCCCTCCTGCGAGCGCGAGGGGAAGGGCTGCCCTGTTGCGGGGTTCTGCGATGCGATATCCGGCACCTTGACATTCTGCTCCCTCGCGGACGGCCGTGGCATCCTCCCACCGGAGGGTCGGCCTCATGCTGGGGTCGTAGCCGGTAGCGTCGCCGCCATGCAGATCGCGACCCCGCACGGGCCGGCGCTGGCCGAGCTGGACGAGGCCTCCGACCCCCGGTTCCTCCTGGTCCTGACCCACGGCTCGGCGGGCGGTGTGGACGCGCCCGACCTGCTCGCCGTGCGGGAGGCCGTGCTGGGTGTCGGCGGGTCGGTGGCGCGGGTCGTCCAGCCGTTCCGCCTGCGGGGCGCCCGGGCGCCGGGCCCGGCGGCCAAGCAGGATGAGGCGTGGCTGGCCGTCGTCGCCGTCCTGAGAGAGCGCCGTCCCGGCCTGCCGCTCGTCCAGGGAGGCCGCAGCAACGGGGCGCGGGTGGCGTGCCGTACGGCGCGGGCGGCCGGGGCCGAAGCGGTGATCGCGCTCGCGTTCCCGCTGCATCCGCCGGGGAAGCCGGAGCGGTCGCGAGTGGAGGAGTTGCGGGCCGCTGGGACTCCCGTGCTCGTGGTCAGCGGGGATCGGGACCCGTTCGGCGTTCCGGACGAGGCGGACGCCGCGCGCCTCGTGGTTCTTCCGGGGGAAGGCCACGAACTCAAAAAAGACCCCGCCCGGGTGGGCGAGGAGGTGGTCCGGTGGCTGGTGGAGCGGCTGCCGTACGCTAAGCCGCGCTGATGGCCATGTCGGTGGGGCGGTGGGGAGCGATGACGCCGCCGTCGGGAAGCAGCTCGCCGGTGTCCTCGAACAGCACGACACCGTTGCAGAGCAGGCTCCATCCCTGCTCAGGGTGCGACGCTATCGTGCGGGCGGCTTCTCGATCCTTCGCTTCAGCGGTGGGACAGGCCGGTTCATGAGGGCACATCGCCGGGGCTCCGTGTCTTTCTCGTATGCTCGTGTCGGTTTCATCGCCGGCGGCGCCGTCACCGACCGCCCCCCTCGTCTTCGAGGGACGCTGGAATCGTAACGGTGACGTGCAGCACACTGGACTACACCAGTTTGCGGCTTGGCCGCACCGGGTGACATAGCCCGTTCGGACGATTTCCGCCGGTCGGGGTAGGGGCCCGGCCGATGTCCTGAGCGGTCTGCGCACACTGATGTGACCCAATACACAAGAGTGCCCCATGGACGATAACGGTCCAACCTCGACACGCCGTCCGTCTGGTAACTGACGGATTACAACCTCTCCCGAATGGCGCGGACGGCCGTCCCGAAGGGACTAGGCATGGCCGAGGCCCGCGAGGAGGGCGTCGAGGCCGTCCTCGAACTCGCGCTCGCCCTCGGCCGTCCGCGCGTCCCGCACCGTCGCGTCCGGGTCGGCCCAGCCGGACTGCTGCACCTCAACCGCCACGCTCCCGAAGACGTAGGCGCGCAGGGCCCGCACCGCGCCCACGGCGTCGCCCGCCCCCGCCTCGTGGAGCTGCTCGGTCTGCTCCCGGATCGCGATCAGCGCCGACCCCTTCGGCGGGCGGGTCAGCGCCAGCGACAGCACACCCGGGTGCTCCAGCAGGGCAGTACGGCTCGCGCGGGCCCAGGCCCGCGCCCGGTCCTGCCAGCCGGAGATCGCGCCGGGGTCGACCCGGACGGTGGTGACGTGCTCGGCCAGGGCGTCCATCAGCGCGTCCTTGCCGCGGGGCAGATGGTGGTAGATCGCCATCGCCTCCACCTGGAGCGCGTCGCCGAGCCGGCGCATGGTCAGCCGGCGCAGGCCCTGGCCGTCGGCGATGTGCAGCGCCGCGTCGATGATGCGCTCCCGCGACAGCGGGACGGGTGGTCGTTTGGCAGGCATGGCGATCATGCTGCCACATTCCACCTTACTTCGTAAAGGACATCGCCTCCTGGTGTGCGGACCGGCCCGCGGAACGCGTACGCTACGGGCAGCGACGCGTGTTCGAGTTGGAGGAGCTGACGATGGCGTTTTTCCGTCCGCGGGTGAGCCGGGAGGCGGAGGTCCGCTACCACTCCGACCAGGAGGTCGGGAAGAGCTTCGGCTCAGCGCTGCGGAAGGCGCGGGAGGCGCAGCGGCGGTACCGGGCCGTGCAGGCCTCCGGCGCCCCCGTCGAGGAGCTGCGCGAGGCCGCGCTGGTGCTCGACGCCGCACTGACCGAGGCCCTGCGGGCCGCCGAGGCCGCCCAGCGCTCCACCCTTGGAGTCAAGGCGTACGACGACCGGATCGCCCGCCGCAAGGCGAGGGCCACGCCCAAGGGCGCCCTGTGGACCGACGAGGTGAACCGCCTGCGCACCTTGCGGGAGGCCAACCGGATCGACATCCCCCGCGTTCCCCGGGCCTCCGCCGTAGGCCGCTGACCCGCGCGTCTCGTACGGCGCGCCTCTCGTACAGCTGGCGGGCCTCGAACCATGGCCCCGGGGCGTGGTCTTCGCGCTGATCGCTCCGGTCTGAGCCGTCCCCGGACAGCCGTGCGGCCCGCGCCGATGCGGCACGGGCCGTGGGACGCTCGCTGGAAGGCTGACCAGGGGCGTGGGGGTCAGCTGGCCCAGTCGAGCAGGGGACGGGTGTTGCTCGGGTGGCGGAGCTTCGACAGCGACTCCTTCTCGAGCTGGCGGATCCGCTCCCGGGTGAGGCCCAGGTGCTTGCCGATCTCGTCGAGGGTGTGCGGCTTGCCGTCGGCCAGCCCGAAGCGCAGGCTCATGATCTTCGCCTCGCGCGGCGACAGGTTGCCGAGCACGCCCTTGAGCTGCTCGGCGAGCAGCTGGCGGTCCACGACCTCCGACGCCTCGGGGGAGTCGACGTCCTCGATGAGGTCGCCGATCCTGGTCTCGCCGTCCTCGCCGATCGTGGAGTCGAGGCTGATCGGCTGCCGGCTCGTGCGGAGCAGCTCCTCGATCTGGTCCGGCGTCTTGTCGAGCTCGACCGCCAGCTCCTCGGGGGTGGGCTCCCGGCCGAGCCGCTGGTGCATGTCGCGCTCCACGCGCGACAGCTTCGACAGCATCTCCAGCACGTGGACGGGCAGCCGGATCGTGCGGGCCGAGTCGGCGAAGCCGCGCTGGATGGCCTGCCTGATCCACCACATGGCGTACGTGGAGAACTTGTAGCCCTTGGTGTAGTCGAACTTCTCGACCGCGCGGATCAGGCCGAGGTTGCCCTCCTGCACCACATCGAGCAGTGCCATGCCGCGGTCGGTGTACTTCTTGGCCACCGACACGACCAGCCGGAGGTTGGCCTCCAGCATGTGGTCCTTGGCGCGCCTGCCGTCCGCGATGACCCACTCCAGGTCCTCGAGGACGCCCGGAGCCGGCCTCTCGCCGCCCTCCAGGGCACACTCCAGCTTGTACTCCGCGTACAGGCCGGCCTCAATGCGCTTGGCCAGCTCGACCTCCTGGGCGGCGGTGAGCAGCGTGCGCCGGCCGATCGACTTCAGGTACGTGTGCACCGAGTCGCCCATGACCGAGGAGTTGTCGTCGAGGTCCTGGGTGCCGGTGTCCTCGGCCTCCGCCTCCTCGGCGGAAGGCTCCTCGTCGTACGGCTCCTCGGCGTCGGCCCCGGCGGCCCTCTTCGCGGCCTTGACAGGCCTGCCCGCCGGGCCGGGGGCGGTCTCGGCGGCCTGCCTGGCCGCCGCCCTGCGGGTCTTCCTGGCCGGGGCCTGCGCCGTGCCGGCCGTCCGGGGTGCGGCGTCCGGGTCGTTGTCAGAGGCCAGGTTCACGCCCGCCTCGGTGAGCCCGCGCAGGATCGAGCGGCCCTCGGCAGGGCTGACGCCGGCCTCCGCGAAGGCCTCGCGCAGCTCCGCCAGGGAAAGGCGACCCTGGATGCGGCCTCGATCCAGCAGCTGGTCGAGAGTCGTCGGGGTCGTCCCGCGCTCGGGCGAGGTCGCCACGGCGGTCCGGGGCATGAGGACACCTCCTCCTTACGGAGTTCGTCGTTTCTTAGCTGATTGGGAGGGGCGCGGCGGCCGTCTGCGCTCTGCGCACCAGTATCAATAACGTCGGCGCGCCCAGTTTGTTCCCAAGACCGCGCTTCGAGGGCGATCTTTCCGGCGCCGCCGGTCTCGCGCGGGCGCCTCGCCGAGGCGCGGCTGCGCCTCCGGGCGATCCCGATCACGCGTGGCGCTGGACGCGATCTCCGGGGCGTGACCGGGCGCAGCGGGTGTCGATGCCCGCCGCGGCGCCCGCGGGGCGTGACGACACGACGCGCGACCGCGATGAGCAGAGAGCTGTCTAGTTCCCGGGGGTGACGATGCTGATGCTCACCTGGGGCATCGGCATGGGGTCGGCGTCCTCAAGACGTTCCTTGGTCCAGTAGTCGCCCACCTCACCGGGGTCTCCGGGGAGCTCCCTCGACACCACGTCGGGGTCGTCGGCGGGAGGCGTGACGGAGCCGGTGATGGTGACCGGCCCAGGAGTCGCCGGTGAGACCTGGCCCGCGTCCGTCGCGGGGTGATCCGCCTTCGATCCCTGCTCCAGCCGCCCGGCGAACGCGGCGGCCGTGACCGACACCCCGCCGGCGAGAACGGCGGCGGCGATCCCCGTGGAGATCGCGATCCTGCGAGTCGGCTTCATCGGGCGTCCCCCTTCCCTACTCCTAAGACGAGCGAAGGTCATTTTCGGTTCCGCAGGCTGACCATATCCGGTTTACCGTTAGGTAGCAGCGGGATCTCGCGCACCATCTCCACCACGCGTGGCGCGGCGTAGGCGGGCAGCCGCTCCTTGGCGTAGGCGCGAAGCTCGGCGAGGCCCGCCCCACCGGCCCCTTCGCCCCCTCCGGCCCGGGGGACGACGACGGCGACCACGATCTCGCCCCACTCGGGGTCGGGCCGGCCGACGACCACGACGTCCCGCACGGCGGGGTGACCGGCGAGGACCTCGGCGATCGCGCCGGTCACGACCTTGTGGCCGCCGGTGTTGACGACGTCGTCGGCCCGGCCGAGCACGGTCAGCCGCCCGCGCTCAAGGACGCCGAGGTCGGAGGTGACGAACCAGCCGTCCTCGAAGGGCCGATCGTCGCGCAGCCGGTAGCCCGAGAAGAGCACCGGCCCCCGGATCCTGACGCGTCCGTCGCCGCCGATCTCCAGATCCACATCGTCAAGGGGGACGCCGTCGTACACGCAGCCGCCGCTCGTCTCGCTCATGCCGTACGTCGTGACGACCCTGGCCCCGGCGGCGCGGGCCTCGGCGAGCAGGCCCGGGGGAGCGGCGGCCCCGCCCAGCAGGATCGTGCGGAACGCGGAGACGCCGGCCCCGGCGTCGAGCATGCGCCGGAGCTGGGTCGGCACCAGCGACACGTGGTCGGCGCCGCTGGCCGCGACGTCGCCGGGGGAGAAGCGGGCGTGGATGATCGGCTCGGTCCCGCCCAGCAGCGACCGGACGAGCACCTGGGCGCCTGAGATGTGTGAGGGCGGCAGGCAGCACAGCCAGCGCTCGCCCTTCCGGGCCCCCAGGCGGGCCAGCGAGGCGCGCGCCGAGGCGGTCAGGGCGCCGGCCGTCAGTTCGACGCCCTTGGGGACGCCGGTGGAGCCGGACGTGGCGATGATCACGGCGGCGTCGGTGGGCAGCCCGCCGGGCTCCCGCCGTACGCCGTCAGGGGTGACGACGTGGGTGGGGCGCAGCGCGCGGAGCACCGCCTCCAGCGAGGGCCGGGGCAGGTCGGGTGACAGGGGGAGCACCGCCGGGCCCTCGCCGGACAGCGCGTGCCGTACGGCGTCGAAGAGCGCGGGCCCGGGAGGGAGGACCAGGGCGTGCACCGGGCGGTTTCCGGGACGGCTGAGCACGGTCGTAAGGTTAGTCCCGGCGCGGGCATGGGATGTGACCGGCCGGTAAGCGACGACGGAGGAGCGGGTGTGAGCGGGGTCGACTGGAAGCGGTCGGGTGAGTTCGAGGACATCGTCTACGAGACCGCCGAGGGCATGGCGAAGATCACCATCAATCGGCCCGAGCGGCACAACGCGTTCCGCCCGACGACCCTGTTCGAGCTGCGCGACGCGTTCAACGCCGCCCAGGAGGACCCCGAGGTCGGTGTGATCATTTTCACCGGCGCGGGTGACCGGGCGTTCTGCTCCGGAGGGGACCAGAAGATCCGCGGCGACGACGGTTACCTAGACGACACGACCCACGGCGTCGGCCGGCTCAACGTCCTCGACCTGCAGGTGCAGATCAGGCGCTGCCCCAAGCCGGTCATCGCGATGGTGGCGGGCTACGCGATCGGCGGCGGCCACGTCCTGCACGTGTGCTGCGACCTGACGATCGCCGCCGACAACGCCAGGTTCGGCCAGACCGGCCCCAAGGTCGGCTCGTTCGACGGCGGCTACGGCTCGTGGCTGCTCGCCGAGACCGTCGGCCTCAAGCGGGCCAGGGAGATCTGGTACCTGTGCCGCCAGTACGACGCCGAGACCGCTCTTCAGTGGGGCCTGGTCAACGCCGTCGTCCCCTTGGAGCGGCTGGAGGAGGAGACCGTCCAGTGGGCACGCGAGCTGCTGGACAAGTCGCCCCTCGCGCTCCGCATGCTGAAGGGCGCGCTCAACGCGGTCACCGACGGCGCGGCCGGCATGCAGCAGTTCGCGGGCGACGCCACCCTGCTCTACTACATGAGCGAGGAGGCCCAGGAGGGCCGGGACGCGTTCAAGGAGAAGCGCGCGCCCGACTTCTCGAAGTTCCCCCGCCGCCCGTAGCCCGCCCCGCGCCGATGAGGATGCCCGTGACGGCGATCTGTCCGTTTTGCCGTACGCTTGCGGCCTCGGGAACGGGAGGAGGCGGCCGCGTGCAGGGGAACCTGGCCGGAGCCCGGCGGGGCGTGGCGGCGTCGGCCGTTCCCGATGTCCGCGGGGAGCGAGGGTGAACCCGGCGACCGCGCTCGCGACCGTCCTCGTGGACGAGCTGGTGCGCTGCGGGGTCACCGACCTGGTGCTCGCCCCCGGCTCCCGCTCGGCGCCGCTGGCCCTCGCCGCGCACGAGCAGGCCCGGCTGCGGCTGCACGTGCGGATCGACGAGAGGTCGGCGTCGTTCCTCGCCCTGGGGCTCGCCAAGCGGTCGGAACGTCCCGTCGCCCTCGTCTGCACCTCCGGCACCGCCGCCGCCAACTTCCACCCGGCCGTCATCGAGGCGTCCGAGTCGGGCGTCCCGCTGCTGCTGCTGACCGCCGACCGGCCGCCCGAGTTGCGCGGCACCGGCGCCAACCAGACCATCGACCAGGTCAAGCTGTACGGCTCGGCGGTGCGGTGGTTCGCGGAGATCGGCGTCCCGGAGGACCGGCCCGGCCAGGTGGCCTACTGGCGGTCGCTGGCGTGCCGGGCCTACCAGCGGGCCACCGGCCCGATGGACCCCGGCCCCGTCCACCTCAACGTGGCGTTCCGCGAGCCGCTCATCCCCGACGGCGACGCGACGTGGTGCGAGTCGCTGGAGGGCGACGCGGGCGGTGCGTGGACCAGGGCGCGGGTCGCGCCGCCCTCGGCGGCCCTGCACCTGGCTCCCACCCGCCGCGGCGTCCTCGTCGTCGGGGACGGCGCGGTCAACGTGCGGCGGTATGTCGCCGCCGCCGGCATGGCGGGATGGCCCGTCCTGTCGGAGCCCAACGGCGGCGGACGCTACGGCGACCACGCCGTCTCGACCTACCACTTCCTGTTGGGCGACCAGGAGTTCGCCGAGGCCCACCGGCCCGACGTGGTCGTCACACTCGGCCGGCCGGGGCTTTCCCGGCCGCTGCTGTCGTGGCTGCGGCGGGCCGAGGAGCACATCGTCGTGGCGCCCGACCTCACCCGGTGGCCCGACCCGACCCGGTCGGCCACCCAGGTGGCGCAGGCGGTGGAGATCCCCATCGCCTCCGGCGGCGACGCCTGGCTGCGCTCCTGGCGGCACTCCGACCAGGTGGCGCGGGACGCGATCGACGAGGTGCTCGGCGCCTCCGGCCTGAGCGAGCCGCGGCTGGCCAGGGACCTCGCCGAGCTTCTGCCCAACGGGTCGCTGCTGTTCTGCGGGTCGTCGATGCCGATCAGGGACCTCGACCAGGCCATGCGGCCCCGCCGGGGCCTTCGGCTGATGGCCAACCGCGGCGCCTCGGGGATCGACGGCCTGGTCTCCAGCGCCATCGGGGCGGCGCTGGCCCACAACGGCCCCGCGTACGCGCTGATCGGCGACCTGACGCTGCTGCACGACCAGAACGGGCTGATCCTCGGCCCGCGCGAGCCCCGCCCCGACCTGTGCCTGGTCGTGGTGAACAACGACGGCGGCGGGATCTTCTCGCTGCTGCCGCAGGGGGCGCTCACCGGTCCGTTCGAACGGGTCTTCGGCACGCCGCACGGGGTGGACCTCGCCTACCTGGCGGCCGCCACCGGCCTGCCGTACACGCTGGTGACCGAGCCGGACGACCTGTCCAAGGCGGTCAAGGGGGACGGCCTGCGGCTCGTCGAGGCGCGGACCGACCGGGAGGGGAACGCCGCCGTCCACGCCGCCATGCGGGACGCCGTGCGCGCCGCCATGCGCCCCTAGCGCAGGCGCGCGGGCCGCGGCTCGTACCCGGGGCTGACTCGCCGTGGTCCCGCAGAAGGATGTCGCATGCCCCCATGGGCGGCACAATGGGTCGTGATTCCCCGCCCCGAAGGAGTGACATGCACGTCGACGAGTGGCTGCAGACCATCCCGTCCGTCTGGGTCTACGTGCTCGTGGGCGTCGTCATCGGCATGGAGAGCCTCGGCATCCCGCTTCCCGGCGAGATCGTGCTGGTCAGCGCCGCCCTCCTGTCGTCCCAGGGGGTGGTCAGCCCGGTGGTGGTCGGCGTCTGCGCCAGCGCGGGGGCCATCGTGGGCGACTCCATCGGCTACCTCATCGGGCGCAAGGGCGGCCGGGCGCTGTTCGACCGGCTCGGCCGGCGTTTCCCCAAGCACTTCGGCCCCGCGCACATCGCCAAGGGCGAGAAGCTGTTCCTCCGCTGGGGCATGTGGGCGGTGTTCTTCGGCAGGTTCGTGGCGCTGCTGCGCATCCTCGCGGGGCCGCTCGCCGGAGCCCTGCACATGCCGTACTGGCGGTTCCTCGTCGCGAACGTGCTCGGCGGGATCCTGTGGGCGGGAGGCACCACCGCGGCCGTCTACTACCTGGGCATGGTGGCCGACAAGTGGCTCAAGGGCTTCTCCTGGGTCGGCCTGGTGGTGGCCGTCCTCATCGGTCTCGGCAGCACGCTGTGGCTGAAGCGCAAGGCCGGCAAGGCGGACGCCGAGGAGCTGCCGGAGACGGTCAGCGCTCTATGAGCGTGACCTCCAGGGAGTAGTGCGACGCCCGGTAGACGTGCGAGCCGTGCTCCACCGCCCGGCCCTGGTCGTCGTACGTCGTGCGGGCCATGGTGATCAGGGGCGCGCCCCGGCGCTCGCCGAGGAGCCGCGCCTCGGCCGGGGTGGCGGCCTTGGCTCCGATCCGCTGGTTGGCCACCCTCATCCGCACCCCCGCCGCGCGCAGCAGCTCGTACAGGCCGCGCTCCTCCAGCGACTCGGCCGTCAGCGCCGCGGGGCCGGGCGGCAGCCAGTTGTGCAGCAGCGCCAGCGGCTCCCCCGAGGCGTAGCGCAGCCGCTCCACCCGCAGCACCTCCGTCCCCGGCGGCAGGCCGAGGACGGGGGCCAGGTCGTCGCCCAAGGGGGCGGCCCCGATCGACAGCACCCGCGTCGCCGGCCGCTGCCCGGAACGCCTCAGGTCGTCGTACAGGCTGGTCAGCTCGACCGATCGCCTGACCTGTCCGTGCACCACCTGGGTGCCGACGCCGCGCTTGCGCACGAGCAGTCCCTTGTCCACGAGGTACTGGATGGCCTGGCGGACCGTCGGGCGGGACAGGCCGAGCCGGTCGGCGAGCAGGATCTCGTTGTCGAGCCGCGATCCCGGGGCCAGGTCGCCGCGCCCGATCGCCTCCGATATCTGCTCGGCCACCTGGAAGTAGAGGGGGACCGGGCTGGACCGGTCGAGGTCGATCTCCAGCTCGCTCATGTGCTCCTCCTCGGAGGGCCCGATCCTAGCGGCCGTCAGGATGTCCGGACAAACGTCACGGCGCCTGATCATCAAGGTGAACCCCCGAATGGCTTACTTTGTAAAGGCGGCGGCTCGGTACGCTGAACCGGTGGCCACGCCGTACCGCACGATCAAGGACGTCACCGAGCACGAGACCGAGGTCCGCCGCTCGCGGTTCGTCTGCGCGCTCGCCCCGGCGGAGACGGAGGAGGCGGCGCGGGAGTTCATCGCGCTGCGCAGGCGCCTGCACTCCGGGGCCACGCACAACTGCACGGCGTACGCCGTCGGGACGCGGCTGCGGAGGGCCGACGACGACGGCGAGCCCGGCGGGACGGCGGGCACCCCGATGCTGGAGATGCTCACCCGGCGCGGCTTCGCCGACGTCGTCGCCGTCGTGACGCGTTATTTCGGCGGCGTGCTGCTCGGCGCCGGCGGCCTCGCGCGCGCGTACGGCGGGGCCGTCGGGGAGGCGCTCGACCGGGCCGCCGCGCTGGAGACGGTGGTGGAGATGGTCCCGGCGACACTGGCGACCGTGTCGATCGACCACGGGCACGCGGGCCGGCTGGAAAGCGATCTGCGCGCCTCGTCGTACGCGCTGCGGGGGGTGGACTACGGCGCCCGCGTCACATTCGAGGTCGCCGTGACGCTCGACGGGCTGCCCGGCTTCGAGGACTGGCTGGCCACGGTCACCGCGGGACGCGCGGCCGCGGCCTTCGGCGACCTCGTCCACCTGCCCCGCGGCTCCGGAGGGCTCACCCCTCCAAGGCGTACTGCATGACCCGGAGCTTGGCCTGGGCCTCGGCCAGCTCGGCCGCCGGGTCGGACCCGGCCATGATGCCGCAGCCCGCGAACAGCCGGGCGCGGCGGCCGGACACCTGCGCGCTGCGCAGCGCGATGCCCCACTCGCCGTCGCCGCGCGAGTCGATCCAGCCGACCGGTCCCGCGTAACCGCCCCGGTCCATGCCCTCCAGCTCCCGGATGACGCCGAGCGCGGCGCCGGTCGGCGTGCCGCCGACCGCGGCGGTGGGGTGCATGGCCGCCACGACGTCGAGCACCGAGGCGCCGTCGGACAGCCGGCCGGTGACCCGGGTGGCGAGGTGCTGCACGTTCGGCAGGACCAGCAGCTCCGGCCGGTCGGGCACGTGGAGGGCGGAGCACAGGGGGGCGAGGGCCTCCTGGACCGACGCCACCGCGCACACGTGCTCGTGCCGGTCCTTCGCGGAGGCGTACAGCGCCGCCCCGCGGGCCGCGTCGTCGGCGGCGCCGGAGCCGCGCGTGGTCGTGCCGGCCAGGACGAGCGACTCGATCGACTTGCCGGTGTGCCGGACCAGCAGCTCGGGGGTGGCGCCGACCAGGCCTCCTACGGAGAACGTGTAGCACTCGGGGTAGCGCTCGGCCAGCCGGGCCAGCAGAACCCGGGGGTCGATGTCGCGGTCGGCGGTGGCGGTCAGGTCGCGGGCGAGCACCACCTTGTCCAGCGCGCCGGTCTTGATCCTCCGGACGGCCTGGGCGACGCGGTGCTCCCATTCCGGAGCGGTCAGCGTGCCGTCGCCGTACCGGATGCGGCCGGGCTCGGCCGGGGGAGTGGCGAGGTCGCCGCTGTCGTCCCCGATCGTGGTGAGCCATGATCTGCCCGCCCGGCGGGCGAGGACCACGCGGGGGACCACCAGCGTCGAGCCCTCGGCGGCGGCGTCGAACGTGAACGAGCCGAACGCGACGGGCCCCGAGCCCGGCATCGCGACCTCGTCGTCGATGCGCGCCCCGTCGAACAGGGAGGAGAGCCAGTCGCGGGCCCGGTCGAAGCGGCCCGGTCCGGTGGGCACGACGGCGCGCGCCGCCTCTCCCCACCCCACGAGACCGTCTCCGTGCCTGATCCAGGCGTACGGCGCGGCGTCGGGGAGGCGGGCGAGAAGATCGCGAGGGTTGCTGACCGCGACCGTGCGCACCACGAGGGGACGGATAAGGGCGACACTCACCGGTTCACTCTACGCACGATCTGAACGTGTTCGACAAGGGCCCCCCTGTGACGCCGTGAGGCGCCGTGTCAAGCCGTCATAGGAAGTTGGTCACGGTAGACCCCCCTTCCCTGGTGGCGATAGAGGACAACTCCTGGTGATCTCTACCTTTGATCTCCCGGAGGTGTCCATTGATCAAGAAGATCATGCCCGTCCTGGCCGCGTCGCTCCTGCTCGCGCCCGGCACGGCCCACGCCCGGACGGCCCCCGCCGTCATGGCCGCGCTGGGCGACTCGATCAGCGCCGGATTCAACGCCTGCGGCTGGTACGTGGCGTGCACCTCCCGATCGTGGTCGGCGGGTGACAATCCCGCGGTCGACAGCCACTACCTGCGGCTGCTCGCGATCGCACCGGGGATCAAGGGCCACAACCTCAACTTCGCGGTCCCCGGCTCGACCAGCGCCGACCTGCCCGGCCAGGCCCGGCAGGCGGCGGCGCGGGGGGCGGCCTACGTCACCGTCCTCATCGGCGCGCAGGACGCCTGCGTGGGCTCGGCCGATGACATGACCCCGGTGGCGACCTACCGCCGCCGGGTGGACGAGGCCCTCGCCGTGCTCCGGCCCACCGGCGCGCGGGTCTTCGTCGCCAGCATCCCCGACATCATGCGCCTGTGGCGGGTCGGCAGGGACAACGGCTGGGCCCGCACGTTCTGGGCCATCGGGCACATCTGCCAGTCGATGCTGGCCAACCCCACGTCCACGGCGAAGAAGGACGTGGCCCGCCGGGAGCGGGTGCGCGAGCGGGTGATCGACTACAACGAGCAGCTCAGCCAGGCCTGCGCCCGGTACGGCTCCGCCTGCCGGTACGACGGCGGAGCCGTGTTCAACTTCCCCTACACGCTCAAGCTCGTG
The DNA here is from genome assembly GCF_040802045.1 of Microbispora sp. NPDC049125. Lineage (NCBI taxonomy): Bacteria > Bacillati > Actinomycetota > Actinomycetes > Streptosporangiales > Streptosporangiaceae > Microbispora > Microbispora sp. NPDC049125. The sequence goes on from NZ_JBEZDW010000004.1 coordinate 140,825, forward strand.
AGCGCCTGGGACTACTTCCATCCCAACGCCGACGGGCAGCGGGCCCTGGCGAAGGTGACGTTCGACGCCGGCTTCTTCCCCGGTGTCCAGCCCTGAGCCGTCCGCCGGCGGCGACGCTCATCGTGAGGGCTGCCCGGGGTGCCGCAACCGCTCCAGGGTGCGGTCCAGCTCGTCCTGCAGGACGTGCCCGGCCGCCTCGGCGTCGCCCAGCCGTACGGCATGCACGAGGGCGGCGTGGCTGTCGGCGCCGGGGCCTGGGTCGTGGGCCCGCAGGTCGAGCAGCTCCACCAGGTCGATCAGCCCCTGCCGTAGCGCGGGGACGAACTCGGCGAACAGGTCGGTGAGCACCGGGTTGTGCGCGGCGGCCACGACGGCCGCGTGCAGGGCGATGTCGGCGTCGACGAAGGCGGCGTCATCGGCCCGCGCGGCCTCGTGGCGGGCGTGGAGCGCCGCGTCCAGCGCGGTGAGGTCGTCCGGCGTCCTTCGCAGCGCGGCCAGGCGGGCGGCCTGCACCTCGACCAGCATGCGGACCTCGTAGACGTCGGTGACGGCGGCACGCCGCAGCCGGGTCCGCCAGTCCTCGACCGGACTGGTGGCGACGACGAAGACGCCCGCGCCCTGGCGCGCCCGCACCAGCCCCGCCCCGGCGAGGGCGCGCAGGGCCTCGCGCACCGTGGACCTGCCCACCCCGAGTGTCCTGGCCAGGGTTGTCTCGCCGGGGAGCCGGGTGCCGACCGGCCAGGCGCCCCCGGCTATCTGGGCCCGCAGAGTCTCGACCGCCTGATCGACCAGCGGGCTCGGCCGGAGGGCGTCGAGCGACATGAAACCTCACTTGTCAGCTTGTCTGAGGAGTTCGACTGTGGTTAGTGTAGCGCCGTGACGCAGCGGACGCTCCTTCTTCTCGGCCGCCGCGGCGGGGCCTGACACGACCGGCACCCCGCCGCGGGGTGCCGTGCCGCCGGTCGCCCCCGGACCGAAGGACCTTTCCTGTCATGAGTGTCAACGCCGGCTCCGCCGTGCCCGCCGTCTTCCCCACGCTGCGCACCCCGCGCGGCCCGCTGCCCCAGGACGCCCCCGCCTGGAACCCCCAGCGGCCCAGCGCCATGCCGCACCATCGTTATCTCCCGGCCCACGAGCGGGTCGAGCTCCCGCGGTCCGGCCACGACTGGGCCTCCCGCCGCATCGAGCGGGCGCCGCTGTGGGTGCCGGTCGACCTGCGCGACGGCAACCAGGCGCTGGCCGAGCCGATGGACACCCCGCGCAAGCGCCGCATGTTCGACCTGATGGTCGCCATGGGCTTCAAGGAGATCGAGATCGGCTACCCGTCGTCGAGCCAGACGGACTTCGGCTTCGTCCGCCACCTGGCGGAGGCCGCCGCCGTACCGGACGACGTCACCGTGGTGGTCTTCACCGCGGCCCGCGCCGACCTGATCGACCAGACCTTCGCCGCGATCGAGGGGCTGCCGCGCGTAGTGGTGCACCTCTACACGGCCACCGCCCCCGTCTGGCGCGACGTCGTCCTCGGCCGCGACAGGGCGGAGGTCGTGGCGCTGATCGACGAGGCCGCCGCGCGGATGGCCCGGCTCGCCGAGGCCCGTCCGTGGGGCGACATCCGGTTCCAGTTCTCCCCGGAGGTGTTCAACGCCACCGAGCCCGGCTTCGTGCTGGAGATCTGCGACGGCCTGACCAAGCTGTGGGACGCCTGCCCGGACCGGCCGGTGACCCATAACCTGCCGGCCACGGTGGAGATCGCCACTCCCAACGTGTACGCCGACCAGATCGAGTTCATGCATCGCAACCTGGACCGCCGCGACGCGGTCATCCTGTCGGTGCACCCGCACAACGACCGGGGCACCGGGGTGGCCTGCGCCGAGCTGGCACTGCTGGCCGGGGCCCAGCGCGTCGAGGGCTGCCTGTTCGGCAACGGCGAGCGGACCGGCAACGTCGACCTGGTCACCCTCGCCCTCAACCTGTACTCCCAGGGCGTGAACCCGATGATCGACCTGTCGGACATCGACGTCATCCGGGAGACCGTGGAGTGGTGCAATCGCCTGCCCGTCCACCCCCGCCACCCCTACGGCGGGGAGCTCGTCTACACGGCCTTCTCCGGGACGCACCAGGACGCCATCAGCAAGGGGCTCGCCCATCACACCCGGCAGGCCCGCCTCGCCGCCGAGCGGGGACTCGCGCCGGGTGAGGCGCCGTGGGCCGTGCCGTACCTGCCCATCGACCCCGCCGACGTGGGACGCACCTACGAGGCGGTGATCCGGGTCAACAGCCAGTCGGGCAAGGGTGGGGTCGCGCACCTCCTTTGGTCCCACTACGGCCTCGACCTGCCCGAGGGGTTGCGCGCCGACCTGTCCCGGGCGGTGCAGGAGACGACCGACGCGACCGGTCGTGAGGTCACGCCTGCGGACCTGTGGGAGCTGTTCCGCGACGTCTACCTCGCTCCCGGGCTGAAGGGCCCGGTCGCCCTGGGCTCGTGGAGCACGGCCGGCACCGCCGACGGCGGGCACCGGTTCGCCGGTGACCTGCGCGTCGCCGACGGGGAACGCCGGTGTGAGGGGACGGGTGAGGCGCCGGTCGCCGCGTTCACCGCGGCCCTGGCGGCCGCCGGGATCTCTGTGGAGGTCCTGCGCCACGGCGGGCACGCCTCGCCGGAGCAGACCGGCGCCCCCGCCGTGGCGTACGCCGAATGCCGTGTCGGCGGGGTGACCCGCTGGGGCGCCGGGCAGGACGTCTCCGTCCCGGCGGCCTGCGTGCGGGCCGTCCTGGCCGCCGTCAACCGGGCATCGGCGCCCTGCCCCCCGCCCGTCCGCTGATCTTCCGCCCGGCCGCATGACCCGTCCGGCCTCCACGCGGAAGGCGGGACGGGGTGCGGGCCGGGCGGAGGAGAGCCGGACCTCAGGAGTCGAGGCGCCCGGCGCCCTCGGGCAAGGTGTCGAGCCAGCGGGTGAGCCGGTCTCCCTCGCGGGTCATGATCTCCGGGTCGCGCAGGGCGCTGGACAGCAGGGACATGCCCTGGTAGGCCCCGACGAGCGTGATCGCGAGGTCGCCGGGGCCGGGCAGTCCCAGCTCGCGGAACTGGCGTTCCACCCAGTCGAGCAGCGACCGGATGACCTTGCCCGCTTCGAGGTCCATGCCTCCCTCGGCGCGTTTGCCGAGCTCGGCGGCCAGGGTGCCGGTGGGGCAGCCGTATCGCGCCGCGACGTCGCGCTCGCTGACCCACACACCGACCAGGGCCTTGAGGCGCTCCAGCGGATCGGGGAGCTTGTCGAGATCGCCGGTGAGCTCCGCGAGGTATCCGGAATGCTCGGCCAGGGCGGCCTGGACCAGCTCGTCCTTGGTCTTGAAGTAGTAGTACACGTTTCCGACGGGAACGCCGGCGGCGCCGGCGATGTCGGCGATGGTGGTGCGCTCCACGCCCTGCTGGTGCAGGACTCGGGCGGCCGCGGTCATCAGCCGCCGTCGGTTGTCGGCCCCCCGCGCCCGGGTTTTCGTTGAGTCAGCCACCTCACTGACTATAGACACCCGTCCGGTGTGGTTGCCTCCCTCCATTCAGGGCATGGTGGGACGTCCTCGTTCTGGTGGTCACGGTTGAGGGTGCGGTCCCTCAGAATCCGATCGCCTCGCGGAGCAGCAGGACGGTGCCCCGCCCTGGGCTGGGTTCCGCGTTGAGGACGAGCAGGCGGTTGACGGCGCTGGGCCACCCGTAGACCGCCTGGGCGCGGGCGCTTTCCAGTGGAAGGCAGTGATCTTCAACGCGGCGCAGCGCGGCGGGCAGGTCGGACACCACCTTCTGCGCCCCGGCGATCCAGATCGCGCGGGCGGCGCCGCCGGCGTATCCAGGGAGCTGGCTTCCGCTGCCCGAGGCGACCACGAGGGAGCCGGTTTCTGTGACCGCGTGGACGCTGCCCACGATGACGTCGGGGGTGGACGTCAGCCGCCGGATCTCATCACGTTCACTGGCGCGATCCATGGCCAGGACGCGTGGCTTGACGGCGTCGTATCGCCCGCTGGTGTTGATGTCGGCCTCGATGCCGGACAGGCGGAGGGTCTCGCTGGCCCCGGTGAACACCCTGGCGCCCTCGGGGATCAGATCCTTGACGCGGGCACGCGCGGCGGCGGCGTCGTCCAGGATCTCGACGGTGAACCCGTGCGCGGCCAGCTCACCGGCAGCCCGCTCCAGGTGCTCGGCGGACGCCGGGTCGGCGAACCGCGTTGCCGGAATCGGGGTGGTCATGGGGCCTCCTGGGCTGGTCGTGGTGTGCCGGATGATGTGTCCGTCTCACTGGTTCGACAACGCGACCCCTGCGAATGTGAGGCGACGCGCCGGCCTCACATTCCGGTGCGCTGTCTTGTCGGACCAGTGAGAGGGCAGACGCGACCGAGGGAGCAGCCGGCACCATGACCACCCGATCCGGGCCGGGAGACGGCCGGCCAGGTACAGGCCCGAACGCGGTCATGAGCGAGCGGGGCCGCCTGATCAATCTCACCTACCGGCTCCTTGGATCCCTGGCCGAGGCCGAGGACGCCGTGCAGGAGACCTACGCCCGCTGGTATGCCCTGTCCCCGCAGCAGCAGGACGCCATCGAGTCGCCCGGCGCCTGGCTGACGACCGTCGCCAGCCGCATCTGCCTCAACGTGCTCGGCTCGGCACGGGTCAGGCGGGAGACCTACGTCGGTGAATGGGTCCCCGAGCCGTTGCCCGAACCGGGCGAGTGGGTCAGCGGGCGGCCGGGCGGCCTCACCGCGGACCCGGCCGACCGGGTCACCCTGGACGAGTCGGTCGGGATGGCCTTCCTGGTCGTGCTGGAGTCGATGACCCCGGCTGAGCGCGTGGCGTTCATCTTGCACGACGTCTTCCGCTACTCCTTCGCCGAGGTGGGCGAGATCACCGGCCGCACCCCGGCGGCGTGCCGCCAGCTGGCCTCCTCGGCCCGCCGTCGCGTTCGCGCGCCGCAGCCTCCCGCGGCCTCGCCGTCCCAGCGGGCCCGCATCGTCAGGGACTTCAAACAGGCATGGGAAGCCAGGGACATCAACGCCCTGATCGGCCTGCTCGACCCCGACGCCACGGCCGTCGCCGACGGTGGCGGCCTGGTGAGCGCCGTGCTCCAGCCGGTCGAGGGCGGCGAGCGGGTGGCGCGCGCCTGCGTCGATCTGGCCGGCCGGGCGCCCGGCCTGACGGTCACGGAGTGCTCCGTCAACGGCCAGCCCGGCCTGGTCGCCCGGCAGGACGGCGCCCTCGCGGCGGTGCTTGCCTTCGACATCACAGGCGACCGCATCAAGCACATCTGGGCGATACTCAACCCCGAGAAGCTCCGGCCCTGGACGACGGGCTGACACGCGCGCCCATCCCGCCGGCCCGCTGTGCGCCGCTGCCCCGGTTCCGTCCCGGCGCAGTGGCGACGGCTCGGTGGCCGGTCACCCGCCGGCCGCGCACCCGGCCTCACAGGACGGAACACCTAGTCGTCGACGATCACACCTCCGACCGCGGTGCGGCCGGCCGGAGTGGCGACGAACTCGACCGCGATGGTGTCGCGCAAGTGCGCTCCGAGGACGCCGGCGACGGCGTCGGTGACGGTTCGCGTGAGCTTGGCGGCGATCTCACGGCTGTCGGGACGGGTGAACGCCGCCTCGCGGATACCGAACGTGATCGCGGGTGGGGCCTCGTCGACCGGTTTGCCTCGCAGGCCCCACCGCCCGGCGGGTACACCGTCGAGATGGATGACCGCGACGTCGCGTGCCCACTCGCCGTACACGTCGACCACCGCGTCGGTCAGCGCGGCGATGAGGGCCGCTTCGTTGCCCTGCAGCTGCGGCTCCAGGACCCGGACGGTCAGATGTGGCATCGTAGGTCTCCTGTTTGCTCTCAAATTATCTTTGATGTCAAATGTAATTGGCGAGGTCCCAGATGGTCAACGACGCGGACGGCATGACCACCGGCCAGGCGGTGCGGTCCATGCTGCTGCTGATGCCCAGGATCGTCGGGCGGGCCAAGCGGCTGCCCATGCCGGAGGCGCTGCGGACGCTCGATCTCGCACCCCGCCACCTGTCACTGCTGGCCTACCTGCAGTACGACGGCCCTCTCACGGTGAGCCTGCTGGCGGAACGCCTGGAGATCGCTCCGACGACCGTCAGCCTCATGGTGGGTGACCTGTCCCGCCGCGGTGTCCTGACGCGGAAAGAGGACGACGCCGACCGGCGACGACGGGTCGTCGCGATCGCACCGCAGTACGCCGAGCCGATCCGCGAGTGGATGGCGGGCACCGCGGTGGCGTGGGATGAGGTCCTGTCCGGTCTCACACCGGCCGAACGCGCCACGATCGTGCGGACGATGCGTGCCTTCGAGGCCGCCCTGGGCAAGCGGATGCACGGCTGAGCCGAAGATCACGCGGGTGCGGGGAACGGGGCCGGCCGGTGAGGCGCCGAGTGATGATTGCCAACAAATCTCCCGGCATATTTTGGTCGGCCGGGCCGCCTGCCGGGATAGGCCCGTCCTGGAAACGTTGTCCTGGAGCGCCCCCGGTATCGGCCGGGGGTGGTCTCCGGTGCGAAGGGGGCGTTCATGGGGCATGCGATGAGGGCGGGCGTCTCGGTCACCGGGCTCGGCGCGACCACGCCGCTGGGCGGTGACGTGGCCTCCACGTGGGCCGGCATGCTCGAAGGGCGGTCCGGCATCGGCCTGATCGAGGAGGACTGGGCGGAGGGCCTGCCCGTGCGCATCGCCGGGAGGATGCGGGTGGACCCCGCCGGGGTGCTCGGCCGGGTGAGGGCCAGGCGGCTGGACCGGTGCCAGCAGGCCGCGCTCGTCGCCGCGCACGAGGCCTGGGCGGACGCCGGGGCCCCCGGCGTCGATCCCGAGCGCCTGGCCGTGGTCATCGGCACGGGAGTCGGCGGGGTGCTGACGACCCTCGCCCAGGACGACCTCCTGGAGGCGTCCGGCGCGCGGAAGATCTCGCCGCACACGGTGCCCATGCTGATGCCCAACGGGCCCGCGGCGGTCGTCAGCATCGAGTTCGGCGCGAAGGGCGGCGCCCACACGCCGGTGAGCGCGTGCGCCTCGGGAGCGGAGGCGATCGCGATGGGCCTGGACCTCATCCGGCTCGGCCGCGCCGACGTGGTGATCGCGGGCGGCGCCGAGGCGTGCGTGCACCCGCTGACTCTCGCCGGGTTCGCCCAGGCCAAGGCACTGTCCGCGCGAAACGACGCCCCGCGGGAGGCCTCCCGCCCCTTCGACGCCGGGCGCGACGGCTTCGTCCTCGGCGAGGGCGCGGCGCTGGTCGTGCTGGAGCGCGAGGCGTTCGCCGCCGCTCGCGGAGCACGGGCGCACGCCACGCTCGCCGGCGCGGGCGTCACCTCCGACGCCCACCACATCACCGCCGCCGACTCAGGCGGGCAGGTGCGCGCGATCCGGCTCGCCCTGGCCTCCGCCGGTCTTGACGCGCTCGACGTCGGGCACGTGAACGCCCACGCCACCTCGACCCCCACCGGTGATCTGACGGAGGCCCGGTCGATCACCGAGGCGCTGGGGACGCATCCGGCCGTCACCGCGACCAAGTCGATGACCGGTCACCTGTGCGGGGCCGCCGGGTCGATGGGCGCGATCGCCGCGATCCTCGCCATACGCGACGGAGCGATCCCGGCCACCCGCAACCTCGACGACCTGGACCCCGAGGTCAAGCTCGACGTCGTCACCGGGCGGCCCCGCCACGGCCGGTGGGCCGCGGCGGTCGCCAACTCGTTCGGCTTCGGCGGGCACAACGCGTCCCTGGCCTTCACCGCCGCCTCCTGAACGGCCAATCCCGGGCGAAGCCGTGTCAGAGCCAGAACGTGTCGTGGCGGAAGTAGAACTCGGCCAGCTCCTCGTCGCTGGGCCGGCCCGAGATCGCGAACTCCGCCAGGCCCTCGAAGTATCCCTCGCGCGGAGCGCCCGGCGCGAAGTGAAGAAGCATCGACGCGTGCGCGCCCGACTCGTTGCGGAACGCGTGGACGCCGCCTTCGGGGACGTGTACGAAGTCACCCGGCTGGGCGTCGATCCACCGGGCGCCGTCGTAGATCCGCACGGTCCCGGACAGGATGAAGAACGACTCCGAGATCGATCGGTGGAAGTGCCGGTCGGGGCCGCTCGGCTCCGGGCCCATCTCCCACCGGTAGAGCCCGAACTGCCCGTTGGTGGAGGCTCCCGTCGCCAGGTAGTGCACGGTGTTGCCGGATCGGTAGGTCAGGTCCGGCTCGTGGTCCGCGGGCCGGAACGTCGCGTTGATCTCGCCGCCCTCGCCGAGGTATGACGGGTCCGGGTATGTCATAGCTCCCCCTGTTTACAGCCTTGATCCTTTGGTCTGATTCTTCCTTCTCTTCCGTGCCGCCGCGACGATCACATCCGCGGGCTCGTACGCATGCCGCGCGACGGGTTCACGGGCGGATGAGGGCGCTTCCCCTCGCGGACTCGCCGGGCACGCAGGCGAGACCGGACGCAAAACGGTCAGAGCCAGCCGTTGTGGCGGGCGAACCGGGCCGCCTCGATGCGGTTTCTGGTGCCGGTCTTGCTGATGCAGGAGGACAGGTAGTTGCGTACCGTGCTCTCCGACAAGTGCAGGGCCGCCGCGATGTCGGCGATCGTGGAGCCGTCGGCCGCCGCCGTCAGCACGTCGCGCTCCCGTTCGGTCAGCGGGCTCGGCCCGGTGCCGAGCGCGGCCGCCGCGAGAGCGGCGTCGATCACCCGCTCGCCGCGCAGGACGCGGCGGATCGCCCCGGCCAGCTCCTCGACCGGCCCGTCCTTCACCAGGAAGCCGTGCGCTCCGGCCTCCATCGCGCGGCGCAGGTAGCCGGGCCTGCCGAACGTCGTGAGGATCAGCACCCGGCAGCCGGGCAGCCGCCCGCGCAGCTCGGCCGCGGCCTCCAGCCCGCCCTTCCCCGGCATCTCGACGTCGAGCAGGGCGACGTCGGGCCGGGCCTCCAGGGCGGCGGGGACGACCTGGTCGCCCCTGGAGACCTGCGCGACGACCTCGATGTCCTCCTCCAGGCCGAGGAGCAGGGCGAGGGCGCCCCGCATCATGCCCTGGTCCTCGGCCAGCAGCACCCGGATCACGTGGCGTCCTCCTCCTCCGGCACGGCGACGCGGAGCAGGAAGCCCCGGCCGGGAAGCGGGCCCGCCTCCATCTCGCCCCCGACGGCCGTCACCCGCTCACGCAGCCCGTCGAGGCCGTTGCCCCCGCCGGCCGGACGCTCTCCGGCGCTGGGGGAGCCGTCGTCGCGGATCTCCAGGACGAGCCCCCCGCCGCGGCGCAGGTCGATCCCGCAGGAGCGTGCCCCGCTGTGCCGGATCACGTTCGTCACGCCTTCTCGTACGGCCCAGCCGAGCAGGGCGTCGGTCTCGGGCGGGAGCCGTACGACGCTGGTGCTGATGGAGGCGTCGACGCCGGCGTCGGCGAGGACCGTGCGCGCGGACTCCAGCTCGGCCGCCAGGCCCCGCCCCCGGTATCCGGTGACGGTGGCGCGGACCTCGGTGAGGGCCTGGCGTCCGATCTGCTCGATGTCGGCCGCCTGCCCCGCCGCGGCGGCGGCGTCGACGGGGGCGAGCCGGCGGACCGCCTCGGCCTTCACCACCATCACCGACAACGTGTGCCCGAGCACGTCGTGCAGGTCGCGGGAGAACCGCAGCCGCTCCTCGGCGACGGCGGCGACCGCGAGCTCCCGGCGGGTGCGCTGCAGCTCGCGGATCGCCTCCCAGAGCCGGATGATGATCGCGGGAATGATGGCGGCGGTGAAGACCCCCCAGACCAGTGACAGCGTGTCGGCCAGCCCGGCTCCGACGCGGATCTGGAGGATCACGGAGACGGCGCACAATGCGAAAGCCAGCGGCGGCAGCGACCGGCCGCGCACCGTGGTCCCGATGGCCACGGACAGCATGATGAGCAGGTAGGCCCAGTTGCCCTGGAATCCCGCCGCTCCCGCGATCGTGACGGCGGCCAGGAGGGGCAGCGTGATCCGCGTCGCCTTCCAGCCGTCCGAGAAGGCGAGGCGCAACGTGGCCACATAGAGCGCGCCGGCGGCGAGTATCGCCGGCCAGGCGAGCCACAGCGGGTGCGAGCGGCCGTGGACGACGTCCCAGATAGGGCCGCCCGTGAGGACGACCCACATGCTCATGCCCTTGGCGTCGGGCCCCTTCTCGTCCTCGCTGAGGGGGTTGAGCCAGCTCTCCCGGTCCCTGTCCATCGGCGTCGATGATTGCACAGGCTCAGAGCGTGCGGCCGGCGCGGCGGTAGGCGTGGACGGCGTACAGCCCGAACGCCAGCAGCCAGCCGCCGAGAATGGCGACCTCCCTGAGCCCGGGAGCCTCGCCGAACGCGACGTTCCACGACAGGGCGGCGTAGCTGTTCGACGGCGTCCACTCGGCGATCGTCCGCAGCCATCCGGGGAAGCCGTCGACCGGCACCCACAGGCCGCCCACGATGGCCAGGCTCATCATGGTGGCGATGTTCGCCATGGCGGCCGTCTGGCCGGTCAGCCGGTAGCCGTTGCCGAGCCCCAGCAGGGAGAAGGGGATGGTCCCCGCCCACAGCAGGGCGATGACGGCCAGCCACTGCCCGGGGGAGAGGGTGACATGGTTGACCAGCGCACCTGTGAGCAGCACCGCCGCGATGCCGGGCACCACGGACGTGATGCCCGTGACGACCTTGCCCGCGACCACCTGCGCGGGGCTGAGCGGAGTCAGGCGAAGCTGGCGCAGCCAGCCCGCCTCGCGGTCCTCGGCGATGCCGCTGCCGTTGTTGAACGCCGCGCCGAGGGCGCCGTACGCGGCCATGCTGACCATCGTGAACACCGCCGCGTGCTGCTTGTCCCCGGGCGCCAGGCCGAGGTTGGTGAAAACCAGGTACATGACCACCGGCATGGCGATGCCGAAGATGACGAACCCGCCGTCCCGCGTGATTCTGATCATCTCCAGGCGGACGTATCCGAGCATCAGACGGTCTCCTTCGCGGTGAGGGCGACGAACGCCTCTTCCAGATCGGCCGGGGTCACTTCGAGGTTCCGTACGGCTCCCGCTCGCGCGAGTGCCATGACCGTGGCGTCGGGGTCGCTGCTGCGCAGGTGGACCCGGTCGCCCCGCACCTCCAGGCGGCGGACGCCGGGCAGCTCCGCGAACCGGGCGACCTCGCCGTCCGCGGTCACGCTCACCGTGGTGAGGGCCACCACCCGCTTGATCTCGGCGCTCGTGCCGTCGGCGACCAGGTGGCCGCGGTCGATCACGACGACGCGGTCGGCGTGCTCGTCGGCTTCGTCCAGGTAATGGGTGGAGAACAGGATCGTCGTGCCGCGGTCGGCCAGGGCCCGCATGCCCTTCCAGAACTCCCGCCGGGCCGTGACGTCGAGCGCCGCGGTGGGCTCGTCCAGAACGACCAGGCCGGGGTCCCCGGCCAGCGCCATGGCGAACCGCACCCGCTGGGCCTGGCCGCCCGACAGCTTGTCGACCCGCCGGCCCTCCAGGCCGCCGATCTGGGCCAGCTCGACGAGCCGGTCCAGCGGCATCGGCGTGGCGTAGGTGCCGCCCACGAAGGCCAGCAGCTCCCGGACCGTGACCCGCTGGATGAGCCCGCCCTCCTGGGGCATCGCACCCACCCTGCCATGCCGTACGGCCTCCTCGGGGGGCTCGCCGAACAGGCGGGCGTGCCCGGCGTCGGGGGAGACCAGGCCGAGGAGCATGCCGATGGTGGTCGACTTGCCGGCGCCGTTCGGGCCGAGAAGGGCGACCGTCTGGCCACGGGGGATCGCGAGCGTGAGGCGGTCGACGGCTCGTACGGAGCCGTAGTCCTTCGTCACCGAAACCAGTGACACCGCGTCTGGAGCAGGGGGCTTGTCCATGCCGCCAACGGTAGGAAGCGCGCCGCCGCGCCAGTAGATCGATCGATCCGTCCTCCGGTGGGACAAATATACTCTTGATCTACGTTGTAAAGGCGCACAGACATTGTGACGCACCGCGGGCAGGGCCGCGCAATGGCGACGCCAGAGCGATCTCCGACGGGCTGGGACCGGAGGTGCGGGCCGTCGCCGGCGGCCTGCCGTATGAGTCCGAGCAGGCCGCCTCGATCGCCTCGGATCAGCCGCTCGCGCCGCCGTCCGGCGCGGCACGACGGTCCTGCACGAGCCCGGAGATCAGCTCCTCCCACCTGGCGCCGATGACGTCGATGTCGTAGCCGGCGGCGGTCTCCAGGGCCTGGGCGCCGAGCTTGCGGCGCAGGTCCTCGTCCTCGATGAGCAGGCAGATGGCGTCGGCCATGGCGTGGATCTTCTCCGGTTTCACCAGGAGCCCGTCGTGGCCGTCGGTGATCAGATCGGCCGGGCCCGTGGGGCAGTCGTAGCTGACCACCGGCAACCCCTTGCTCATCGCCTCCAGGAGGACCATCGGCATCCCTTCACGGCGGGAGCTGAGCACGAAGACGGACGCGGCGGCGAGCTGGGTCCCGACGTCGGCGGCCGGGCCCTCCAGAAGCACCCGCCCGGTCAGTCCCCGCTTGTCGATCGACGCCTGGAGCTTTTCCTGGCGGGGGCCCCGGCCGAAGATGCGCAGGGTCCAGTCGGGGTGCCGGGCGTGTACGTGGGCCCAGGCCCGGATGAGCAGGTCGTATCCCTTGACGTGCGTCAGCCGGCCCACGGTGACGACCGTCTTGGCGGTGAGGGGGGAGAGGCCGCCCTCCAGCCTTGTCACGGCGTTGGGGATCTGCGCCCGGGTGCGGGGTCCGCTCCCTCCGCTCCGCCCGGCTCGCTGGTAGGCGCGTTCGTACGCCATCAGATCGGCCTGGGTGAGAGTGACCAGTGCGTCGAGCTTGCCGTACCGGCGCATGATCTGGCGGCGGACGAGCGGCTCGTGCGAGGACAGGTTCCCGTGCTCCTGCGCGATCGTGACGATCTCCGGCGGGGCGAAGCGGGCGGCGACGAGGTTCAGACCGGGGCGGGTGCCGATCAAGATGCCGCGACGGCGGGAGCGGATGTAGCGCACCAGTTTGAGATCGGTCCGCAGGGTGAACCAGTGGTAGGCGGCCTCGTCGGCGGGCACCAGCCTGCTCGGGAAGCGGGACAGCAGCCCCTTGCGCCTCGGCAGCCGCTCATCGAGGTAGCGGATGCGCACACCGGCGGGAACCGGGAAGAAGGGCTCCTCGGCCTCGCGCACCACGCTGACGATCTCCACGTCGTGCGTGCGGGCCAGATGGCCGGCGAGGTTGAACACCGTGCGGATGGTGCCCCCCATGCCGTTGGCATGCAACAGGAGGATGCGCACCTCCCGGCCGTCGGGCGGCGGAGCCGACCGGGCACGCTGCCGGTTCCTGGCCTCCAGCGCCCTCACTATCGCCCTCGCCACGACCCGGCGCAGTCTCGCTACCGCACGGTCTGGAAATGCCACAGTCACGCCCCGTTCGTGTAGGTGATGATCCCCCTTTCCTGGGACGTGATCGCACTCGCAGATGTTGTGCCTTTATAGGTCACATTAACGTCACATATCGCCATATCGTCGTGCGCTTCGTCGGGCTGGTCTCCAGCGAGGCGGGCACGTCGTGCACGGCGACCTGCTCGAACACTTCGGCGGGCAGGTAGGAGCAGGACCGTTCCGGCGCGCCGACGAGCACCACGCCCGGGGCTCGGGCGAGGAAGGGCGTCATCCGGGTGGCGAGCGGCTTCTCGTAGTAGACGTCCCCCGCGAGCACCACGTCCTCGGAGGGCGCGCCGTCCAGGAGGTCCCCCTGGGTCAGGCCGATCTCGACGCCGTTGGCGCGGGCGTTGAGACCGGCGGCGGCGAGCGCGTGGGGGTCGATGTCGTTGGCGACGACGGTGGCCGCTCCCGCCAGGGCCGCCGCGACGGCGACCAGGCCGGACCCGGTGGCCACGTCCAGCACGGTCCTGCCGCGGACCAATCCGGGATTGTCGAGCAGGTGGCGGGCGAGGGCCTGGCCGCCCGGCCACGCGTATGCCCAGAAGGGCAGCCGGCCGGTCCGCTCCCAGATCTCGTACAGCGGGCCGTCCCGCTCCTCGGCCCGCTCGGGCTCGCCCGGTGTGGGCGCGCGGGTGAGGGCCGCGCCCGGCGCGGCCAGGTGCAGGCGGATCTCCGGGACGTACGGCACCGCGACCAGCCGGGTATGCGCCCGGACGAACTGCTCCACGGCGGGTGATCGTAGCGGCCCGGTCACAGGAGGGTGAGCTGCTCCGGCTCCGGGGGCTTCCGGCCGCGCTCTCGCGAGGAGCCTCCGGCGCTCTCCCGGGGACCGCCGGGCCGGGGGCCGGCCCCGTCCTGCGGCGGGGGGCCGGTTCGGTCCTGCGGCCGGGGCGCGGGCCCGGCCGCGAGGCCGGTGTCGGTCCAGGCGCCTGGGCGGACGCCTCCACGCGCCGCGGCACGGCGGGCGTCTCGCGGGGCCGCGCGGCCGACGCCGTACCGGCTCGCCAGCGCGCCGACCTCACGCGCGATCCGCTCCTGGTACGCCTTGGGCGCGTACGCGCCGCGGCCGTACAACTCCTGGTAGCGAGGCACGAGCCGGGGGTGCTCACGTGCCAGCCAGGCCAGGAACCACTCCCGTGCCCCCGGCCGCAGGTGGAGGACGATCGGGGTGACGTGGGTGGCCCCCGTCTCCGCGATCCGCCGCACCGTCGCCTCCAGGGCGCTGGGCGCGTCGGTCAGGTAGGGGAGGATCGGCGCCATCAGCACCCCGCAGGGGATGCCGTGCGCGTTGAGCGTGGCGCAGACCTCCAGCCGCTTGCGCGGGGCGGGCGTGCCCGGCTCGACCGATCGCCACACGTCGTCGTCGGCGAACCCGACGGACACCGCGGTGTTCACGTCGGTGACGTCGGCGGCCTCGGCGAGCAGGTCGACGTCCCGCAGGATCAGCGAGCCCTTGGTGAGGATGGAGAAGGGGTTCGCGGCGTCGCGGAGGGCGGCGAGGATGCCGGGCATCAGCCGGTAGCGGCCCTCGGCCCGCTGGTAGCAGTCGACGTTGGTGCCCATCGCGACGGGCTGCCGGGACCATTTCGGCGCGGCCAGCTCCTTGCGCACCAGCTCGGCGGCGTTGACCTTGACGACGATCTTGGAGTCGAAGTCCCGCCCGGAGTCCAGGTCCAGGTATTCGTGCGTCCTGCGGGCGAAGCAGTAGACGCAGGCGTGGCTGCATCCCCGGTACGGGTTGATCGTCCATTCGAAGGGAACCCGGCTCGCGCCCGGCACGCGGTTGACGATGGAGCGGGCGTGGATCTCGTAGAACGTGATGCCCCGGAACTCAGGCGTGTCGAAGGTCCGCGTGACGGCGCCACGCGCGAACAGGGGCACGGCCTGATCGCCACCGGGCGTTTCGGCCAGGCGCAAGTTGTCCCAGCGCATGACCTGATTGGAACACGAGTTCGAACTAGATCGCAACTCGTGCGTCTTGGTAAATCGCGCCTCTCGAAACGGCTAACGATCTTTATGGATGGGCAGAACGTCGGCACACACAGTGCGTTCTGGAGAGTTGCGCCATGGCCTGGTCGCAGGACGAAGAGCGAATGCTTGCGATGATCGAGCGGCACCTCACGGACGAGGACCCCAAGCTCGCGGCCCGGCTGGAGTCTTTCAACCATCGCGTGGACCGTGGACGGCACGCCCGGCGCGCGGCGCAACCGGCCAACCGGCGCATGCCGAACCGTTCCACCGTGATCATCGCGGTGAGCTGGCTGCTGATGGCCACATTGATCGCGACCCTGCTGGTCATGGCCCTGCGGAACGACGCGGCCGCCTTCTCGATGTGATCTCTTTCCGGCGGGTCGTCGGGGCCTTCGCCGTCCTGGACGCCTTCTGAGAGATCTCGGCGTGGTCTGGCGGCCCTCGGCCCGCGGGCCCTGCCGGTCGCGGGCGCCGGGATCGTCCCTGCCTGTTTCTATCGGCGGCGCGGACGAGCCAGACGGCGTAGTTGCGTGATGCGCGCGGTGCCCACGACCAGAGTCAGCAGGACTCCCGCGACCATGGCGATCAGCAGCGCGACGGCCAGCGGCAGCGTGCCGTGCAGGCCCAGGAAGGACACCTGGGCGCCGGCGGTGTTCTGCAGCATGAAAACGATGAATGCGACGGCCACGACCGCGGCGGCCCACACGCCTGCCCACGCGACGCTGACACGGGTGACAGGGACGGGTCCGGCGGCCGTGGGGGAATCGTGTCCGGCGGCCGGGGCGGGCGTCACCTCGGCGGGCACGCCTGGGGAGGCGGACGTCCCGGCGTGCTCGGCCGATCCCGGAGTGCCGGCGGGCTCGTTCTTGAAGCGCTGGAGCATTTTCACGAAATCCACCTTCGGCAGCCGGCGCTGGCAACCTCAAGGCGGGGGTGTCATGGCTTTCCGGATATAGCCAGTCTACGCCCTTATGTCGGGAAATGCTATGGCGCTGGTTTTCGCGAGGCGGGCCGCCTCGCGTCAGGAGTGGAAGCGCGGGAATCTGAAGGATTGCCGGGGGCGACGGGAATCTGAAAACGGCTGGCGCCACTGCACAGCTGTTCGTGCGAGGCGATCACACGGCGCCTGACAGCCAGGACATATGTGGCCCGCCGCGCTAAATGGGGTGGAAATTCCCTTGCATCGGATGATGGGGCCATGCGCATGTCGGAAAACAATGGCGCCCGACTCCCTGAGTAAGGTGAAGAAACTGTGACGCACCATTAGGGAAGCGTCATTGCCATGCATATCAAATCAGGGGGATGGCTTTATGAAAGGCGCCTGCCGCCCACGTCTCGCGAGAAACGCAATACGTTCCCTGCTGTCCGCGGTCCTCGTCTCCTCGGTGGCCGTGGGGTCCGCCATGCTGTCGGCGCACGCCGCATATGCCGTGTCACCGATGCCGGTGGATCTCGGCAGCGCCGGCACCTTCGCGGTTCTGGCCGGATCGACGGTCACCAACACCGGTGGCACCGTCGTCACCGGGGATCTCGGGGTGAGCCCCGGCTCCGCCGTGACCGGCTTTCCGCCCGGTGTCGTGACGGACGGCACCATCCACACCGCCGACGGGACCGCCGCGACCGCCCAGGCGGACCTGACCGCCGCCTACCTCGACGCCGCGGGACGCGCATCCGATGTCACCTTCCCGACGGCGGAGCTCGGCGGCATGACCCTGGCACCGGGCGTGTACGACTCGCTCCCGGGGGACTTCCAGATCACCGGCACCCTCACCCTGGACGGCCAGGGGGATCCCAACGCCGTCTTCATCTTCCAGACGGCCAGCACGCTGGTCACCGCGTCGGCCAGCAACGTGGTCTTCATCAACGGCGCCCAGCCGTGCAACGTCTTCTGGCAGGTCGGCAGCTCGGCCACGCTGGGGACGGGATCGTCGTTCGCGGGCAACATCCTCGCGCTGGCCTCGATCACCGTGACCACCGGCGTGACCGTGAACGGCCGGACGCTGGCCCGCAACGGCGCGGTCACCCTGGACACCGACACGATCACCCGCACCGTCTGCACGGTTCCGCCCGCCGGACGCTCGGGAACGACCCTGAGCGCGACGGGGGTGACCGTCGCGACGACGAACCCGTCATGCGCCTCGGGGCTGCGGCGGGAGACCGTCTTCACCGCGACGGTGACCGCGCCGGGAACGGTGCCCACCGGCTCGGTCGCCTTCAGAGACGGCCGTTCACTGCTGGCGACGGTCCCGCTCAACTCGGCCGGGCAGGCCGTGGTGACCTTCGTGAACCTCCCGCAGGGGGTGAACCGGATCACAGCCAGCTATCTCGGCTCCCTCGGCGTGGCGGCCAGCACCTCACCGGCGCTCGCCGTGAACATCGGCCCGGACGACATCTGCCTGCCCGCCGTCGTGAAGGTGAAGAAGAAGGTCGTCCCCAAGGTCGAGGACGACGTGGACCGGAACGATGACGAGGACGTGGACGAGGACAGCAAGGTCCGGAACCAGGCGACTCACCAGACCCGGGACGTCGTCAACCACTGGCACCGGGGCTTCCACAAGCACAGGGCGGACAGCAGCACCAACATGGCGGTCGTGACGCCCGCCACCGCCGACGAGGCGGATCACGGCCGGCAGCCGGCCACGCACACACGCCCCGGCGGACACCACTGACGGCGCGCCGCGCCGTCGGCGGACGAGGCCGACGCTGATTCGCCGGGCGTTTCCGTCCCTCGCACGGCCCGCCGGACACCCTCCGGCGGGCCCCCGTCATGCGAGGCCCGCCCCGGACGTCGGCGCGGGCTTGAACGACAGAGCCCTGAGCGAGCGTGCCCTTGAGCCGAGGGTGTCCTTGAGTCAGAGCGCCTTGAGGAAGCGGGCGGCCACCGGGGCGGCGACCTCCCCGCCCATCCCGCCGCCCTCGACGACCACGGCGAACGCCAGATCGCCACGGAAGCCGATGAACCAGGCGTGCGAGTCGAGCTTCGGGCCGGTGCCGAACTCGGCGGTCCCCGTCTTGCCCGCGGTGCCGGAGGGCAGCCCCGCCGCGTGCGCCGTGCCCTTGGTCACCACGGCGTGCATCATCGAGCGCAGCTTCGAGGCGATCCCGTCAGGCAGCTCCTTGGCGGCGGCCTTCTGCTTCAGGGACGGCACCAGCGTCGGCGGACGCCAGGTCCCGTCGGCCACGGCGGCGGCCACGGTGGCCATCACCAGCGGGCTGGAGGTGATCCTGGCCTGTCCGAACGCCTCGGCCGCCAGCTCGGCGTCGCTGGTCGCCTTGGGCATGCTGCCCTTGGTCGCGGGCACGCCGATGTTGAGCGGGCGGTTGAACCCGAAGTCGGTGGCCAGGTCGTACAGCTTCTGCGCGCCGAGCTTGCTGGCGGCCAGCGGGGCGAACGTGGTGTTGCAGGAGTGGGCGTAGGAGTCGAGGAACGACAGGGACCCGAACGACTCGTGGTCGGAGTTGCGGATGTCGAGGCCGCCCACGCTGGCCTTCTCGGGGCAGGTGACCGACGAGGAGGGGGTCAGGCCCTCGGCGAGCAGCCCGGCGGCCGTGATGGTCTTGAACGTCGAGCCGGGCGGATAACGTCCGTCGAGCGCCCGGTTGAAGCCGCCCTTGTTGTTGACGACGGCGAGTATCTCCCCCGACGAGGGCCGTACGGCCACCAGGGAGGCGGGCTTGTCGAGGTCACGTACGGCGTCGGCGGCCGCGTGCTGCACACGCAGGTCGAGCGTGGTGCGCAGCTCCTTGCCCGGTGAGCCCTCGATGGTGTGCAGGCTCTTGTGCTCCGACCCCTTGACGACCTCGATCTGCGTCGTGGGGGTGCCGGCGAGCTGCTTCTGGAACGTCTCCTGCAGGCCGCCCCGGCCGACGGCGTCGCCGGTCCGGTAGGCGGCGCCGAGCGTCTTGACGTCCTTGGCGGTCGCCTTGTCGAGGTAGCCCACGAGCTGCTGGACCGAGCCGCCCGCGTCGCCGCCGTCGATGCGGTCGCCTCCGGCGTCGGTGATGGCCGCGCGGTCGGGCCAGGTGGTCTTGAGCGCCAGATGGCCGGTGCCGTCGAGAGCCGGGTGGACGGCGGCCGGAGACCAGTCCACCTTCCAGTAGTGGTCCTTCACCATGAGGCGCAGCCCGCCCTGGTAGGTCCAGTCGCCGACGTTCTTCAGCGTCGCCGTGGCCGTGTACGACGCGGTGGCGTGGTCGTCCTTGGGCGCGCTCACCCGGACGCCGGACACCGCCACCTTGGTCGCGCCGAGATTCCTGGTGAGCTCGGCGTACGCCGCGTCGAAGCCGGGGGCGGGTGCGGCGAGCTCCGCCTTCATCCCCGCCAGGTCGCCGCGGGCCCAGGCCGCGGTGAAGCGCTGGGCCGTCTCCTGCGGCGTCCCCCGGGTGTGCAGCACGTAGTAGGCGCCCCCGGCCGCGGCCCCCGCCACCACGACGGCGGCGGCGGTTGTGATCGCCAAAGTTCGTCCTCGTGGCACGCGTAACCCCCTGTGTCGCGACTCGCCCCACGTCGTCCGATTCGACCGTTCTCCGGTCGGGCCGAGCCTAGCGCGGGCGGGCCGCGTTCACAGAGTGCCGGTGTCACCTGTGGATCAGGCGGAGTCCTTCACGCTCGCCGCGTACCTGGGGACGTACTCCTGACCGGAGAGCTCCCGGATGGCCTCCATCACCTGGTCGGTGACCATCCTGCGGTCGGCGGCCCTGGCGGGGTCGCCGGTGAACGTCATCGGCGCACCGATCCGCACGCCGATGCGGTGAATCCGCGGCACCGACGCCCCGGGCGGCAGCACCTTCTCCGTGCCCAGCATCGCGATCGGCACGACCGGGGCGCCGGTGGTCAGCGTGAGCCAGGCGACCCCGATCTTCCCCCGGTACAGGCGCCCGTCGGGGGAGCGCGTGCCCTCGGGGTAGATGCCGAACAGCTCGCCTGCCTTGAGCACCTCGACCGCGCTGTCCAGCATGGCCTGCGCCGCCGAGACGTTCTCCCGGTCGATGGGCATGCTCCCCATGGCCCGCACCCACGAGGCGATGAGCCGGTTGCCGGTGAAGTACTCGTTCTTGGCCACGAACCGCATGGGCCGGGTGAGCACCGCCGGAAGGATGTAGGAGTCGACCACGGAAAGGTGGTTGGAGGCCAGGATCGCCGGGCCGAGAGGCGGGACATGCTCACGCCCCTCCACCCGGGGCCGCCAGAGGGCGCGCATCACGGGGCCGCTGATGGTCTTGGCGACGCGGTACAGCACAGACCCTCCTTCACGAAGTGATGCGCTCCACCCTAGGCCGCGCGGCGGCGGGGCGCAGTGTCCGCACCGTGCAACCCGCCGGAGCGGTTGTTGTACTTCCTGCCCATCGCCACACCGCGTGCGGGCGGCCAAGAGGGCGGCGGCTCAGACGCGAACGCCCCGCGAGACGCTGGGTCTCGCGGGGCGTTTCCCGCTGAAGGCCGATGTGGCGGTCGCCTCCTCGGCGAGATGCACAACACGGTTCCAGCCGAACGGTATTCCGTGAAGGCGGTGATTGCGGCCCGGGGGACACAGACCACATCGGCCACTTGAGACTCTATCCGACTCCGGGCGCCTGCCGCTCCATCCCCCCGGGTGATGTTCGCGTCATCGCCGATCCCGCCGCCGGCGTCCGCCGGGCCGCCCCGAGTTCCGCCCGCCCGGAAAGGCCGTGGCGACCGTCGCGGCGTTCGGTGATAATCGCCGGTGCCGGCCGTACGGCCGGGGGAGCGGGGGAGGAGCGGCGGTGACGGAGATCGCCACGGAGCGGCTGGTGCTGCGGCGCTGGAGGCACGGTGACAGGCAGCCGTTCGCCGCGCTGAACGCAGACCCGGCGGTGATGGAGCACTTCCCGTCCACGCTGTCGCGAGCGGAGAGCGACGCCCTCGCCGGGCGCATCGAGGCGGCGTTCGCCGAACGCGGCTTCGGTCTGTGGGCGGTGGAGGCCGGCGGCGCCTTCATCGGTTTCACCGGACTGAACGTCCCTCGCTTCACAGCCCACTTCACGCCATGTGTGGAGATCGGCTGGCGTCTCGCGCGGCCGGCCTGGGGGCACGGCTACGCCACCGAGGCGGCGCGAGCCGCTCTGGCGTACGGATTCGGCGAGCTCGGTCTCGCGGAGATCGTCTCGTTCACCAGCGTGACCAACGTCCGCTCTCAGGCCGTCATGCGCCGCATCGGGATGACCAGGGACCCCCAGGACGACTTCGATCATCCGGCGCTGGACGAGGACAGCCCCCTGCGCCGCCATGTCCTCTACCGGATTTCGGCCCCGGCCGCCTGACCTGGCCGGGCTCCGGGTGGGACCCGCTGGGTCCCCGATGAGCTCCTGAGGACGAGGTTCGAAGGAAGCCCTTGTTCCCGGGACTCCCGGCCGTGGAGTTCCGAGAACAAGGCAAGGTCAGGGTTGGGTGTCGAGCCACTCCTGGAAGGTCGGGCCCGCAAGCTTGGCGTGCGGGCTGGGCAGGAAGGCGCCCTTGGCGGCGATCTCGGCGTCGGGCATGCCGGAGCCGTCGACGCCGACGACCTTGACGCCTCGGCGGGCGCCGAGGAGTGCGGCCGCCTCCGCGAGGATCTCCTTGCGCGGGCCGGCGATCTCGGGGATCGGCGGTCCGGGAATGCCGGGAGCGGTGGCCAGGCCGGCCAGTTCCTCGGCCACGGTACGGCAGGCCACGAGCTGGGAGGGCAGGGCCGGCATGTAGGCGACGTCTCCCTGCTGCCAGTCCAGGAGCTGGCCGACGAACTCGTGGAACTGCGCGGCCCGCAGAATGCGAACGGGGAGCGGGCCGGACAGGAGGAGTTCCTCGTGCGCCTTCTTGGCGGCGAGGAAACCGCCGGTGGCGTTGCCGACACCGATGATGGAGGCCACGGTGATCTGGGCGACCCCGGCCTTGCGGCCGTACTCGTGCAGGTTGCGGGCCGAGGTGCGGAAGAAGTCCGTCGCCGCCTCCTGCTCGGAGGCGTGCCACGAGGCGACGTCGATGACGACCTCCACTCCGGCCAGCGCCTCGGCCAAGCCTTCCCCGGTGACGATGTCCACGCCGGTGGCCCGGGACATCGGCACGACCTGGTGCCGCCGTTCGGTGAGGACGTCGACGACGTGGCGGCCCAGCCGCCCGGTCGCTCCTGCCACTGCGAACTTGCTCATGTTCCAGCCCTTCTCAGCTGTAGTTCCGGCCGGGGGGCATGCCGGGGATAGGTTTGGCGATGAGAGCGGCGGGGGTGAAGAAGCCGATGTGGGCGATCGCCATGATGAGATGCCAGAGCGCCTTGTCGTCGTAGAGCTCGGACGCCCTGCCGAGGATCTGACCGGCGCGCAGTTGCAGCAGGCTGACGGTGGCCGCGGGGATCACGCCGTTCGCGATCACTCTGTGCAGGGGCTCGGCGATCGCGGCCATCTCGGGGAGGAACGGGAGGGGGTTGGGCATGCGCGACCGGAGGTCCGCGGTCGTGGTTGTGGACATGCTCGGGCTTCCTTACTCGTCGTGTCGCGCCATGACGCGCTTCGCTTCGAGCAAGAGAACCCGGCGGCCCGCTGCCTGTGACAGCCAGGCCCATGTGACATAGACCACCGGCCGCCGGTGTCACAAAGCAGTGGGGGCCGGGATCGTATGGATATGGCACGGTCGCGAACAGGCGGGAACCAGCGATGAGCGAACGGAACGAGCGACCGGCGGGCACAGCCGGGCCCTTCGCTCGCGACAACCGCATGGACTCGGCCACCCGGGCGTTCGTCGCCCACCGCAACCTGCTGTTCACCCTCACCTACGAGATCATCGGCTCCGCCACCGACGCCGAGGACGTTCTGCAGGAGAGCTGGCTGCTGTGGGCGGGCGTCGACATCGGCACGGTGCTGGACCAGCGCGCGTACCTGATCCGGATCGCCACCAGGCAGGCACTGAAACGACTGCGCACACTGGACCGGCGCAAGGAGACCTACGTCGGGCCGTGGCTCCCCGAGCCGTTGCTGACCGCGCTCGATGTGGCCGAGGACGTCGAACTGGCTGACAGCGTCTCGATGGCGATGCTGCTGGTGCTGGAGACGCTTCAGCCGACCGAGCGGGCGGTGTTCGTGCTGCGCGAGGTGTTCGGCCTGGACTACGGCGAGATCGCCGAAGCCGTCGGCAAGAGCCCGGCCGCGGTACGCCAGATCGCCCGCCGGGCACGCTCACACGTCGCCGCGCGCCGGCCACGCGGCACCGGCTCCCCCGCCGAGCACCGGGCGGCCCTCCAGGCCTTCCAGCGAGCGGTCGAAACCGGCGACCTGCAGAGCCTGCTCGACATCCTCGCGCCGGACGTCGTCGCCCTCAGCGACGGCGGCGGAGTCAGGCACGCCCTGCCCCGGCCCGTTGTGGGAGTCGGCAACGTGGCTCGCCTGCTGGCCGTCGGCTGGTGGAAACGCGACGCGGAAAGGTCGGTCGAGCTGGTGCAGATCAACGGCGGCCCGGGGCTGCTCGTGCGAGTCGACGGGGAGATCGACGGAGTGCTGGCGGTGCGCGTGGAGAACGGCTACGTCACCGGCGCCTACCACGTGCGCAATCCCGAGAAGCTGTCGCACGTGGAGCGGGAGACCGCAGTGAGTCGCTGAGGCCGGAACGACCTGGCGCCCGCCACGCTTTTCGATGTCGTCCCGGCCGGACGGCATCGGAGACGCCGTCCTTCGCGGCCTTCAACTCGACTCCAGCTCAGGTCGGCCCGCTGGACCCGCTCGCGGCTGATGTGATTCGGTATGTCCGCATCGGACGGGGCGTACCGGAACAGATTGCCGGGGCGAAACCGCGCAGGCGGTGGACAGGACAGGTCGGGACACGGCGGCGCGTCCGGGCGCCGATGGGGGCGGGGGAGAGGCAGGGAGTGGTTACGCGATCGGGGGCGCTGTGGCGTGACCGCGACTTCGGCGTGTTCTGGGGAGCGCAGACCCTCTCGGTGGCGGGTGACTCGTTCGCGCTCATCGCCGTCCCCCTGCTCATCCTCAACGCCACGGGGTCGGTCGCGCAGATGGGCCTGCTGACGGGTGTGTCGGGCGCGGCCTCGGTGATCACCGGCGTATTCGCTGGCGTCCTCGCCGACAGGTTCGACAGGCGTGCCCTGCTCATCGTCTGCGACCTCGTCAGGGTCGTCCTGTACGCGCTGATCCCGCTCGCCTGGATCTCCGGCCCGCACATCTGGCTGCTCTACGTGGTGCTGCCGGCCGCCGAGGCGGTCGGCATGGTCTTCCAGGTGACCTACGTGACCGCGGTCCGCAACCTCGTCGGCGACGCGCACGTGACCGAGGCCAACGGCAGGCTCTACGCGACCGCCGCCGCGGCGGGGATCCTCGGCCCGATGCTGGCCGGAGTGGTGGCGGGCAGGTTCGGCCTGACCACCGCGATCGCCGTGAACGCCGTCAGCTTCGGCGTCTCCGCGATCGGCATGTGCCTGATCCGCATCACCCGGGAGGACCCCCCACCGGCCGAGGCTGCGGAGCCGCCGTGGCGCCGGCTCCTGGCCGGGGCCGTGTTCCTGTGGCGCCATCCGGTGCTGCGGGCCCTGACCGTCCTGCTGTCGTTCTTCATCTTTCTGACGCTTGGACTGACCGACGTCGTGATCTACCGGCTGAAGCACGATCTCGGCCGGCCCGACGGCGTCGTCGGCGTGGTCCTCGGCGCCGCCGCGGTCGGCACCATGATCGGGGCCCTTCTGGTGGCCCGCCTGCGCAGGATCCTCGGGTTCGGTCCCGCGTGGATCGGCGCCCAGGTCGTGGCCGGGATCGCGATCGCCTGTCTCGGGTTCGTGCGCTCCGTCTGGGGCGTGGCCGTCATCCTGGCCCTCTTCCTCGCCTGTGTGAGCGTCGGGGGGATCTGCTCGATGTCCCTGCGCCAGCAGGTGACCCCGGACCATCTGCTGGGGCGGGTCACTGCGGCGTTCTGGACCATCCACTTCTCGCTGGGGCCCCTCGGAGCGGCCGTCCTGACCTGGGGGGCGGGCCGGTTCGGCGCCACCTCGGTCTTCGCGTTCGCCGGGGGAGGGTGCCTGCTCATCGCGGTGGTCGCCCTGTTCACCCCCGTACGCCGGAGGCACCCGGAGGAGGGGACGCCGGTGGCGGACGTCGGCCTCCGCACTGACCCGGCCCCAGAGTCAGGCCACTGATCCCAGAGGCCCGGTGCTCATCGGGCCCTGTGTGAATCTACAACGTAAAGGCGCCCGCTCGCCTCGCCGAATCACCATCGCTGCGAACAATCGCAAACGAGGCAGAGCGCGACGTCGTCACCTCGGCGTTGAGAGCTCGGCCAACGCGTCGCCGAGCTCCGTACGGTGGTAGAGGACACCGCGGCCGGCACGGGTGCCGGTGACGAGACCCGCGTCGCGCAGGGCGGTGAGGTGGCCGCCCACGGTGCTCACACTCTGCGCCAGCAGGGCGGCGAGCTGAGTGGTGGTGGCGGGCGTCCGCAACTCCATGAGGACGCGGGCGCGGGTGCGGCCGATCAGCGTGCTCAGGCCGCGGGGTGCGGAGAGAGGGGCGGCGACGCCGCGGGCGGGATAGACCAGGGCGTACGGCCAGTTGCTCTCCAGGTAGGGGATCGCTTTGGCGGCGAACACGCTGGGGATGAACAACAGGCCGCGGCCGTCGAGGCGGTGTTTCTCCTCGGACGCCGACTGCGACTCGATGTGGCCGCCGTTCCAGCGCAGGTGGGGGCGCATGTCGTCGAGGGCGGCGGCCCAGCCGTACGCGGCGAGGCGCCCGGCGCGCTGCAGGATCTCGCGCTGCAGAATGGCGCGGAACCGGGGCCAGTGAGGGGCGATCACCTCCCGCCACAGGACCTCCAGGCCGTCCGCGACCATCCCGACGAGCCGGGGGTCGTCCAGGGTGGCCATGACATCCGGGGGTGGAGGCGGCAGACCGTGCAGGTTCCGGCTGATCTCCTCCCTGGCCTGGGCGAGCGGCGTGGTCCGGACCGCCGCGATCTCCTCCTCGAAGCGGGAGTTCACCCCGGTGGGCGGCGGCGCCACCCAGTCGGCGTTGTAGCCGCCCCTCCGCATCAGCGCCACCAGCGCACGCAGCCCCGGCTCCTTCAGCTCGCCGTACGGCTCGCGCATCCGGTCGGCCCAGGAGCGCCAGTACCCCGCCTCGGCCTTGCCCGCGAGCACCCAGAGCGCGTGCAGGGTCTCGACCAGCGGGGAGATGGCGAACCTGCTGGCCATCACGTCCTGCGAGGTGACCTCGATCCGGATCATGCCAGCCTCAACCTTTCGGATATTTCCGGAAGCTTAGCTTTGCGAATGGGCATCGGACGAGCATCGCGGCATGGAAGACGTTCAGGAGGTGCCGAAGGCCACCTACCGCGCGGTGTTCGCGGTCAGGGGCGTGCCCGTGCTGTTCGGGGGATTCGCGCTGCTGATCACGGGCGACTCGATCAAGATGCTCGCGCTGTCCGTGCTGATCTACGCGCGCACCGGCTCGCCGGGGCTGTCGGCCGCCGCCTACATGGCGGGGTTCCTGCCCCATCTGGCCGGTGCCACGTTCCTGCTGTCGCTCGCCGACCGGCTGCCACCTCGGGCCTTGATGATCGCGGGGGAGCTGGTGCGGGCCGCGCTGTGCCTGGTGCTGGCCTTCGCCGGGTTGCCGGTCTGGGCCATGCTCGCGCTTGTGCTGGCCACGGGGTTGCTGACGCCCGTCTTCGGGGGGGCTCGCAGCGCTCTGCTGCCGGACCTGCTGCGCGGGGACGCGTTCGTGCTCGGCCGGTCGGTGATGACCGTGATCTCGGCAGGGGCGCAGATCGGCGGGCTCGCGCTGGGTGGCGCGATGCTCGCCGTGGCGGGGGTGGAGAACGCGCTCGTCCTCGCCGCCGTTCTGGCGGTGGCGGGTGCGGTCGCGCTGCGGGTCTGGCTGCCGTCCGTGCCCGCGAGGGGAGCAGGGCCGGCCCGCCGGGACGGGGCGGTGCGGGAGACGCTGCGGGTCAACCGCGAGCTGCTCGGGGACGGGCGGGTGCGCGGGCTGCTGCTGGCCATGTGGCTGCCGGTGGCGTGCCTGGGAGGTGCGGAGGCGACGCTCGTGCCGTACATGGAGGGCCGTGGGACGGCGGGAGTGGCGCTGGCCGCCGCGGCCGCCGGGATGGCGGCGGGCAGCTTCGTGGTCGGCAGGCTTCCGCCGCCGGTGCGGGAGAGGCTGGTCCTGCCGCTGGCGTGTCTCATCGGTGCTCCGCTGCTCGCGTTCGCGTGGAGCCCCGGCACATGGGTGGCGGCGGCGCTGGTCACGGTGGCGACCATGGGGATGTCCTACGAGCTGGGGCTGCAGCGGCCGTTTCTGGAAGCCGTGCCGCGGCGGAGCCGGGGGCAGGCGTTCGGGCTGTTGTCGTCGGGCCTGGCGACCGGTCAGGCCGCGGGGGCCGCGGTGACCGGGGCCGCAGCCGAGCTGCTGACGCCGCACCTGGCCATCGCGGCGGCCGGGGGGTGCGCGACGGCGGCCGCGGCGGGAGCCCTGTGGAGTCTCCGGCGCCGGGGCGGCGCGGGCGTGGCCGCCGCTGGAGGGGCGGCCGCCGAACTGCGGGCCTGACTCGGGGGCTGAGGAACAGCGGCGCCTGATCGCGCGCCGAGCCATCTCAGGGCGGGCCTGCGCTGTCCACCAGGCTTCCTTGGGAGCAGCCGGCGTCAGACATAGTGGCTGCGGGCTGTCAACCCTGACGATCGTCCAAGCCCGGCCCTGCCTTTCGGCCCAGGTCTCCGGCTGCTGTCGTTCCTATGGTCAGGGACCATGAGAACTGACTCTTGGCATGATTTCGGCCGTCGGCTGCTGGGCTCGACTGTGTCGCTGGGCGTGGGGGCGGGAGTCGTCGCCTGGCTTTCTCCGGGCGGGTTGGGCGATGCCGGTCCGGTGAAGGTGGTGGGCGGCGCTTCGGCATCCGTGTACCGTTCGGTGACCGTGGCGGTGGCCGACGCGCCGTCATGGGTGGCCACGGCTCTGAAGACCGCCACGGAGGGCATCCTCGTGCTCCTCGGGCTGCTGCTTGTCCTGGTCTGGTGGATCGCCGTTCGCCGCAGGGACGCCCGCGGTGCCGCCGCAACCGTCATGATCGGTGTCGGTACCGTCGCCGCCTATGCGATCAGTGAGACGTTGAAGCTGGTGGTGGACGAGGAGCGGCCATGTCGAGTGGTGCGGGGCGCGGGGGCGGCGATCGCGGAATGTCCTCCGGTGGGGGACTGGTCGTTTCCGAGCAACCACGCCGTTCTGGCCGCCGGTCTCGCGGTCGGGCTGGCCGTGCTGCGTCCTCGCCTCGCCGCGGTGATTCTGCCGCTGGCAGGGGCGGCGGCGCTGCTGAGGGTGATGGTGGGGGTTCACTACCCGCACGACGTGCTCGCGGGCGCGATCCTCGCTGCCACCGTGGTGGTGGCGGTGCTGCTGACGTTCACGCCGTCGGCGGCGCGGCTGGTGTCACCGCTGCTCGGGCGCCTGAGCGGGGACGATTCCGGCCTCGTGGGCCATCACGGCCGCCGCCGCCCGGTTGTCGACGGCCAGGCGGGCCAGGATTGAGCTGACATGGGCCTTGACCGTCCCCTCCACCACGTGCAGCCGGCGGGCGATCTGACCGTTGGACAGCCCGCCGCCGAGGAAGGCCAGTACTTCGCGTTCCCTGGCGGTGAGCGCGTCGATCCGCTCGCGGGCGGCGCCGCGCCGTGCGGCCAGGGTTCCCGCGCTGCTCGCCGCGAGATGGGCGACTACCCGGGCGGCGACTTTCGGCGACAGATAAGCCGCGCCGTCGGCCACCGCGCGGACTTCCGCGATCAGTTCCTCGGGCTCACCGGACTTGATCAGGAACCCCGCGGCTCCGCCGCCGAGTGCCTGAAGGATGTAGTCGTCCTCGCCGAACGTCGTCAGGATGACGACACCGGTGGCCAGGACCGTCCTGCGGATCTCCGCGGCGGCTTCGATGCCGGTGACCTTCGGCATACGGATGTCGAGCACGGCCACCCGGGGGCGGTGGCGCTGGACCAGTGCGACCGCCTCGTGGCCGTCGGCGGCCTCAGCGACGACGGTGATGTCCGGGTCGGTGGACAGAACGGCCCGCACGCCCGCGCGGATCATCGGCTCGTCGTCGGCGATCAGTACGCGGATCATCGGACACTCACCCGGCGAGTACGTCCGTGGACACCAGCCTGCCCGCTCGGAAGCACAGGCGGTAGGTGTCTCCAGACCGGTCGTCGAAAGGATCGGCTGTCATCGCGTAGTACTCGCACGTCATGCCCTGTTCTTCTGCTTCGGCGGCCCCTGGCCGATGGGCCGTCTGCTGATCCGGCAGATACCGCTCCATCTCGGAGCGAGCCTGCCCGATCCGCAGGTCAGCGTAGTTCTCCGGAGTCAGCACCGACTGCGACGCCGTCAGCATCTGCCGCCCTCTCAGGACACCGCCGAGCAGTGCGCCCGTCAGCAGGGGCAGCATGAACGCGGTGGCCAGGGTGCGGCCGAGCCTGCGGCGGGCGCGCCGGTGCTCGTGCGGCACGGCACCGCCCGAGGCGGGCGACACGAGACCGGAAGGGTGCGGAGATTGCGCCGCGGAGGTGTGTGGAAGCCGGGCCAGGAGGGTGAAGCCACCGCCTGAGGGACCGTACGTGAGGGAGCCTCCGGCCAGCCGGACGCGTTCGTCCAGGCCGATGAGGCCGCGGCCTCCGCCCCGGGCCGGGAGACCGACGGCGTCCGCGGGGCCGTTCTCCACCAGGATCTCGGTCTCCGTGGCCATGTGCCGCACCCGGACGGCCGCCGCCCCACCGGGCGCGTGTTTGGCGACGTTGGTCAGCGCCTCCTGCACGACGCGGTGCGCGGCCCGTTCCGCTACCGGCGGCAGATCGCCCTTCTCACCCTCGACGCACAGCGTGACCGCGAGTCCGGACGCGGACGCCTTGTCGACCAGGTCTGCGATGTCGGCCCCGTCCGGCTGCGCCGGCGCCCCGTCCGTCTCCTCTCGCAGAATGCCGATCACCTCACCGAGGCGCTCCACGGCGTCGGCGGCCCTCGCCCTGATGTCCGCCGCGTAGGCCAGGTGCGCCTCCGGCAGATCGGGCGCGAGCTTCAGGGCGGCGGCCGACAGGGCGATCAGGCTGAGGTCGTGGCCCAGGACGTCGTGCATGTCCTGGGCGATACGGGTCCGCTCACGCAGCCGGGCCTGCTCGGCGACGAGCCGTTGCTCACGTTCCAGATGCTCGGCCCGTTCCCAGCCGGCCCGGACGAGTTCCCGATACTGCCGCCAGAACCGGCCCGCGAACCAGGGCAGCATCGCGGCTCCCACCACCAACGCCACGAAGAGGCCACCCAGCTCGATCCAAGAGGGGACCACCGAGACCGCCACCACGGTGATCGCGAGCACCGCGACCAGCACGAGCGCCGCCGGCCGGGCCTGACCAGATCGCGACCCCGCCAGGAACGCGGCGGTCGCGGTCGGCACAGCCCACCACAGGCTGATGACACTCAGACCGGCCGTCACCGTGGCCGCCGCGCTCAACGGGAGCGCCACTCCGGGTGGCCACCATCGCCCAGCGTTCCCGGTTCTCTGCGCGGTCGTCGCTCTTCGCACAACCAGGACGATACGCAGAGCCGTGGGACACCGGCACTGCCGAAAGTCCAATACGCAGCTGTGCCGGGCGGGCAGCGCGCTTCCAGGGAACCGAAGCGGCCGGGCAGAACCAGGCGCATGCCCCCAGCGAGGTCGCGGGCGTCTCGCTGCACCCTAGCGCCGGGCGCCGCGGTTGAAGGTGGACCTGGCCCACAGATAGCCGGCCAGGCTGAGACCCACACACCAGGCCAGTGCCATGATCGCGCTGTTGCCGATCGGCGTGCCCATGAGCAGGCCGCGCAACGTCTCGATGATCGGTGTGAACGGCTGGTACTCGGCGAACCAGCGCAACCCGGCGGGCATGGAGTCGGTCGGGACGATGGCGCTGCCGAGGAACGGGAGGAACGTCAGCGGCAGGGGGATGTTGCTGGCGGTCTCGGGGGTCCTGGCCACCAGGCCGATCCCGGCCGACAGCCAGGTGAGCGCCAGGATGAGCAGGGTGAGCACGCCCGCGACCGCGAGCCATTCGACGGGGGTGGCGGTGGGCCGGAACCCCACGAGCAGCGCGATGCCGGTGACCAGGGCCGTGCTGACCAGCGTCTGGATCACGCTGCCGACGACATGCCCGGTGAGAAACGACGCGCGGGAGATGGCCATCGTCCGGAACCTGTTGACGATGCCCTCGGTCATGTCGACACAGACGCCGACCGCCGTGACCAGCGCTCCGGATGTCGCCCCCATCAGGATGATCCCGGGGGCGAGGTAGTCGATGTAGCTGGAGCCTCCGGTGGACGTGCCACCGATGCCGGCGCCGAGGGCCCGCCCGAAGACGTAGTTGAACAGGAGAAGTATCAGGACGGGGGTCGCGAGGACCGAGATCGTCATGCCGGGGTAGCGCTGCGCGTGCTTCAGGTTGCGCCGCAGCATGGTCGCCGAATCTCTGACGGCATAGGCCATGGTGGTCATCGCGCGTTCTCCTTGGGCTGGGGGTGGCCGGTGAGGGTGAGGAAGACGTCGTCGAGGTCGGGGGTGTGCACCGTGAGCGCCTCGGCCTCGATGGACGCGTCGTCCAGGACGTCGAGGACGGCCCGCAGGTCGGAGATGCTGCCGTCGCCGGGGATGTGCAGGGTGAGCGCCTCGCTGTCGCGTGTCGCGGAGCCGAAGAGAGCGGCGGCCGATTCGAGCCCGCCCGCATCGGGGAACCGCAGGCGGATGTGGGAGCCGGGGATGCGGCGCTTCAGCTCCTCCGGCGTTCCTTCGGCGATCAGCTTCCCGTGGTCCAGGAGGGCGACACGGTCCGCGAGCTGGTCGGCCTCGTCCAGGTACTGCGTCGTCAGGAAGATCGTGACCCCGTCGTCGGCGACCAGACCCTGGATGATCTCCCACATGATGCGGCGGCTGCGCGGGTCGAGCCCGGTGGTCGGCTCGTCGAGGAAGATCACGCGCGGGTCGCCGACCAGGGTCATCGCGAGGTCGAGCTTGCGCCGCATGCCGCCGGAGAATGTGGTGACCGTCTTCGCGGCGACCTCGGCGAGGTCGAAGCGGCGCAGCAGCGCGGCGGCGCGCCGCCGGCCTTCGCGGCGGCCCAGGTGGTGCAGGTCGGCCATGAGGATCAGGTTCTCCTCGGCGGTGAGCAGGTTGTCCACCGCGGAGAACTGGCCGGTGACGCCGATCGCGGCGCGTACGGCGTCGGGATCGCGGGCCACGTCGTGGCCCGCGACACGTGCCTCGCCGGAGTCGGCCGGGATGAGCGTGGAGAGGATCTGCACGGTGGTGGTCTTGCCCGCGCCGTTGGGCCCGAGCATGGCGAAGACCGTGCCCTGGGGGATGCGCAGGTCGATGCCGTCGAGCACGACCTTGTCGCCGTAGGACTTGGACAGCCCGGAGGCTGTGATCGCCGGTGCCGGACCGGTCGCTGAGGACACGCTCATGGCGCTCTTCTCTCTCGTGTGCCGTGGATGGTCAGGAGCGGCGGATCACGATGTCGCCGACCGAGGTGCGGGCGCGCACCTCGACCGTCTCGCCGGAGGTTCCGGGGCCTTCGGACGGGGTGAGATCGTTGCGCACGGTGCCGACGCGGGTGTTCACGTCGAGCCAGGCGGCGGTGGACCGCCGGATGCCGACCTCGACACTGCCGGCGGCCGTCTGGAGGACGATCTCGCCGCGCGCCACCTCGTCGATCCGGATGCCGCCGTTGGCCGCCTTGACGTCGACTCCGGCGTTGGCGACACCGACGGAGACGTGACCGTTGGAGGAGCGCACCCGCAGGTCGCCGATGATCTCCTCGATCCTGACGTCGCCGTTGGAATTCTTGATCGTCGCCGTCCCGGCGACCGTGCCGACGTCGACCCGGCCGGCGCCCGTGATCTCGGCGCCCCCGGCCACGCGGTCCACCCGGATGTCACCGTGATCGGTCTTCGCCTCCACGGTCGCCGCCTCGCCGACGTCGATGTCGCCGAGTGAGGTCTTGAGCCTGCAGTCCCCGAGACGGCCCGTACAGGTGAAGTCCGCCAAGGGGGACGTGGCCCGGACGTCCGAGCCGGCCGGCAGCTCGATGCTCACGTCGACGGAGCCGCTCCTGCCGAACAGGGAGCGGTTCCTGGGCCCCTTGACCAGCAGCGTGGCGTCCGAGTAGGTGACCTTGGTCTGCTGCGCGGCCCGTACGTCGGCGTCGTCGCCGCCGTCGGCCGGCGTGACCTCGACCACCGTGCCGGCGCGGTCGCCGGCCGTGATCCGCGCGGACCCGACGTCGAATTCGAGGATGACGGTGATCGGTCCGGGAGTGTCGAAAACAGGCATGGCTGTGCCGTCCTCATGGCTGTGATGGCTGTTCCCGCCGGTGGGGCGGGTGAAGGGGAAGTGGTGCTCTGTCCGGGCCGGGTTAGCGGACCCAGCCTGTGTAACCCTGCTGGCCCCCATGGCGGCGGCGGCCGGTCGGGCGGCCGCGCTCGCCGGAGTCGAGGGCGGCGGCGACGGCCCGGACCAGCCAGGCGTTGACGGACAGGCCCTCCTGTCCCGCGGCCTCCTCGGCCCGGGTCTTGAGATGAGCCGGAAGCCGGAGGTTGATCCGGGCCGCCCCGCTCTCGTCGCCCTCCGGCGGGACGTAGGGCGTGGGCGGGCTCTCCCGCTCCGCGGCTTCCTCGTACGTCTCGTGAGCCGGCGTCGGCGTCACCACGAACTCGGGATCGAGTCCGCGCAGCCGTACGTGGACCGACCCCGGAGCGAGCTCGCGGGTGACCTCGTCCATGGCGGCGGACAACGCGTTCAGCAGGATGAGCCGGGTGGCGGACTCCAAGGGTGAGGTGAGCCGCTCGGCCAGGGCCCGGGCTTCGTCGCCGCCCGCGTCGGCGGCGGCCGCGAGCTCGTGCCGGAGAGTGTCGACATACGGCGTGAGTTGCATGATGCCATCATGGCACACATATGGCACCACATCAACGCCTCGATGGCGTCATCCGTGCGTCCTTGGGTGAGGATCGCCGGAAACGGCGGCGTGGAGGAGCGGTGAGGGGCGCCGGTGGGCGCGTGGTGGACGACGCGCAGGGGGTGTCATGATTCAGGCACCCCCGACTAAGGAGCGCGGCAGTGTCAACTGGCGAGACGATGCGGGCGGCGCCCCCGAGACGATCGGGACGGCCGCTGGTGTTCGGCCTGACGATCATCGCCGTCCTGGCGCTGCTGTTCGGAGTGCCGTGGTGGACGCTGGTCGGCGCGGACGCCCGGTGGCCGGCCCTCGTGGTGATCGCCGGCACGATACTTTTCGCCGGCGCGCTCGTCGCGTTCCCCGCACTCATGTACATGGGACACGGACGCCGCCACCGGGACTGGGCGGCACGCGCCGGCGACACGATCCTCGGTGTGATCTGGGTGATGTTCGCCTGGGCGGTGCTCGGCAACGTGCTGCGGCTCGCCCTCGCGGTCGCCGGTGTCGCCGACCCCGGCCGGTCCCGGATCGTCGCCGCCGCGACGGCGGCCGTGTCGCTCCTGCTGGTTCTCTGGGGGTACGCCGAGGCGATGCGCGTGCCCCGGATCAAGCGGGTGGACGTCACGATTCCCCGGTTGGGGGCCGGCCTCGACGGCGTCCGGGTCGTCCTGCTGACCGACACGCACTACGGCCCGATCAACCGGGCCCGCTGGTCGGCCGGGGTCGTCGCGGCCGTCAACGATCTGGACGCCGACATCGTGTGCCATACGGGCGACATCGCCGACGGCACGGTGGCCGAGCGGCGGGAGCAGGCCGCGCCGCTCGGAGACGTCCGCGCCCGGCTCGCCAGGACGTATGTGACGGGGAACCACGAGTACTTCGGCGAGGCCGAGGGGTGGCTCGACCACATGCGCGAGCTCGGCTGGGAGCCCTTGCACAACCGGCACATCGTCGTGGAGCGCGGCGGCTCCCGTCTCGTCGTGGCCGGCGTGGACGACGCCACCGCCGCGTCCTCCGGGCGGCCCGGTCACCACGCCGACCACGCCGCCGCCCTCGCGGACGCCGACCCCGGCCTGCCCGTGCTGCTGCTCGCACACCAGCCGAAGCAGATCGGCGCGGCCGTCGAGCACGGCGTCGACCTGCAGATCTCCGGGCACACCCATGGTGGCCAGATCTGGCCGTTCCACTTCCTCGTACGCCTCGACCAGCCCGTGGTCCACGGCCTCAGCCGGCACGGCGGCCGGACCCAGCTCTACACGAGCCGGGGCACCGGGTTCTGGGGACCGCCGCTGAGGGTCTTCGCGCCGAGCGAGATCACCGTGCTCACACTGCGCTCGGCGTAAGCCCACCGGGGGTCGGGCGGCCGTCCACGCGCCGGCCGATCACTGCGAGGTGAAGCCGGCGATCGCCCGGGCGAAGCTCTCGGGCTCCTCGATGTGGCCGAAGTGGCCGCTGTCCTCCAGGACGACCAGCTCGGAGCCGGGGATCAGCTTGTTGAGCTCGCGTGCCCAGCGCACCCCGCAGATGACGTCGTGACGGCCGACGATCACCAGCGCCGGAACGGTGATCGAGCCCAGCAGGCCGCGGTCGTCGATGACATCGGGGACGAGGTTCTCGTCGAAGCCGGAGATGTGTGAGCCGGTAACCGTGGCCCGCATGGGTGCGAACTCCTCCTCGCGACCCCAGTAGTCGGCGAAGTAGGCGGGGAGCAGACCGCGGATCGCGGCGGTGAACTCCTCGTCGTCCGAGATGGCGGAGGTGGACTGCAAGGCGTTGAGGACCTCCGGGAGCCCGGGGTTGGCGGCGTTCTTCCGGGCGAACTCCTCCACGTTGCGCATGGCCTCGGTGATGTGCTCCTGCCCGGTGACCGGCGCGCTCTCGTACAGGATGATCCCGGCGAGACGGGCCTCGTGCCGCAGAGCGTAGTGCTGCGCCACGAAGCCGCCGTGCGAGTGGCCGAGGAGGTACACCTTCGGGAGCGCGAGGTGGTCGATCACGCGGTCGAGAGCCCGCGTGTAGAGGTCACGCGTGTAACCGTGGGGATGCGTCTCCAGGCGGCCCGATCCCCCTGTGCCGAGGGGCTCGACGTACACCATGGTCAGATGCCGCTCGACCGCCGGCATCCGCATGTACTCCCAGAAGACCCCGGGACCGCCGGGGTGCGCCAGGCACACCGGTCCGGTGCCGTGGACGTGGTAGCGCTGGGCGACTCCGTCCACGTCGATGACGTGGGTGCCGGGCGACAGAGGGTTCGTGGCAGAGGTGCTCATGAGATCTCCGGTCATGGTGGTGCTGCGAACACCGGCATGACGCGGAGGCGGCGGGGAAGTTCGATCCCGCCTCTGTGATGGTGGTCACAGAGGCGTCAGGCGTCGCGGGAAGGCGGCGGGTGGTAGAGCCGCAGCCTGCGGACCCGGCCCTCGTCCAGGGACATGACCCAGGTCACGCCAGGCGGGCAGTGCTCCGGGTCGTCCGCCGGGTTGACGATGTCCATCTCCCAGATCGTGAGGTCACTGCCGGCGACCGCGTGGACGAGGCGCTGGCGGACCCCTGCCTCCAGGTCGCACTCCATTCCCCTGAGGAGGAAGTCGCGGCCGCCTACGCGGGACCGCCCGTCGAGCAGCTCGGCATCAGGAGACCACCGTTCGGCCAGGACGTCGCCGAACCGGCCCCGCTCGGCGGCCTCCAGGGTCTCGATGCCTTCCCTGCGGCGCGCCGCGGCCAGCGCGGCGGCGTCGCCGTGCGCCGATTCGGCGGTCGCCAGCAGGGCCTCGGACAACTTGGCCCTCGCCTGGCTGAGCCTGCTCCGGACCGTGCCGACCGGCACGCCGCACACCGCCGCCATCTGCTCGTAGGTCGTGATGCCGCTGAAGTGCCGCAGCATCAGCACCATGCGGAGCGAGGGAGACAGCTCCTCGATGGCGTGCCAGATCCAGTCCCGCAGCGCGTGTCTGTCCAGCACCTGCTCGGGGGTCGCGTTCGCCGAGGGCAGCGCCAGGTCGTGGACGGATTGCGCCTCATTGGTTCTCCGCAGCCGCGACCGGCACGCGTTGCGGACGATCATCCGCAGCCACGGTCCCACCGCGGCGGGGTCGCGGACGTCGCCGATCCGCTGGAGCGCGGTCAACGCCGCGTCCTGTACGGCGTCGTCGGCGTCCGGCCCCGGCCCCAGGATGCTCAGCGCCACGGCGCGCATGCCCGCCTGGTGCCGCTCCAGCAGAAGCCCCAGCGCCGCGACGTCCCCTGACTGGGCGCCGCGTGTGAGCTCCACATCCGGGATCTCGGTGGGGGTCATGCCGGGCACCCTTTCGCTCTTGCCGCCCGTGCGTTCGCCTGTCCGTCACGGCCGATCCGGGAACCAGGCCGTGCTCCCCGGCGGATCGGCCGGCGTCCCCGGGCACACCGTCGTGACGTACGAAGACGGAAGCCTTCACGCATCACCCGAGGTTAACGGCCCCGCGGACCGGCGTGACCGGCCCGGAGCCGACCCGGTCGCTGCACGCCGCGCGGTCACAAACCGGGCAGCGAACGGTCTGGGAACCGGTCAGCCGAAGAGCCGACACTCGGCAGCCGGGGCCGCGGCGGCGAACACGGCCGCC
Source organism: Microbispora sp. NPDC049125 (assembly GCF_040802045.1). Taxonomy (NCBI): domain Bacteria; kingdom Bacillati; phylum Actinomycetota; class Actinomycetes; order Streptosporangiales; family Streptosporangiaceae; genus Microbispora; species Microbispora sp. NPDC049125. The sequence continues at coordinate 178,765 of NZ_JBEZDW010000004.1, forward strand.
GGCGGTGCCGTCTCCGTGCGACCGAGGAAGGCTGATTGATCGTGACTGAACGCGTGCGCGTGGCTGTGCTGGCGGGTGGGCCGTCCGCCGAGCACGAGGTGTCGCTGCAGTCGGCGCATGCCGTGCTGAACGCTCTGCCCAGGGATCTGTACGAGCCCGTCGCCGTCATCATCGACCGGCAGGGCAGGTGGCCGGTGGAGCTGGGACACGACCTGGCGGACGTGGTCTTCCCCGTGCTGCACGGACCGTTCGGCGAGGACGGCGTCGTCCAGGGTCACCTGGAGACGCTGGGCATCCCGTACGTGGGCTGCGGCGTCATGGCCTCCGCCGTGGCCATGGACAAGGTCGCGATGCGGCGCATGTTCCTGGCGGAGGACATACCGGTCACCCCGCATGTGTGGTTTACCGAGCGCGAATGGCGCACCACCACCGACGACTGGGGTCTGGTGAAGTCGCTCGACTGGCCGATGTACGTCAAACCGGCCAACATGGGCTCCTCCATCGGCATCTCACGTGTCACCTCCATGGAGGAGCTGCGCGCGGGCGTGGACCTGGCGCTGGCCTACGACCGGGTGGTCGTCGTCGAGCAGGGCGTCACCGCGCGCGAGGTCATCTGCGGCGTGCTCGGCGGCTATGACACTCCGGACGCCTCGGTGCCCGGCGAGCTCATCGTGCCCGGCGACTGGCTCGACTACGAGGCCAAGTACCTCAGCCCGGCCGAGATCGCCGTCATCCCGGCCGTGCTGCCGGAACGGGTGGCCGAGGACGTGCGCGAGCTGGCCCTGCGCGCCTTCCGGGCGATCGGTGGCTACGGCCTGTCCCGTGTCGACTTCCTCTACGAGGAGGACACGGGACGCATGTACGTACTGGAGATCAACACCATGCCGGGCTTCACCTCCCGTTCCGTCTACGCCAGGGCCTGGGCCGCGAGCGGCGTCCCGTACCCCGACCTGCTGCGCCGCCTCATCGACCTCGCGTTCGCCAGGAGCGGCTCATGATCCCCATGACGCTGAGCGAGATCGCGCGGGTCGTCGGAGCGAGCCTGCATGACGTGGGCGACCCGCGGGCGCTGGTGACGGCGCCCTCGGCGGTCGACTCCCGCGAGGTGGTGCCCGGCGGCCTGTTCGCCGCGACGGCCGGCGCCCGCGTCGACGGTCACGACTACGCGGCCGGCGCCGTCGCGGCCGGCGCCGTCGCCGTGCTGGCCTCACGGCCCGTCGGCGTGCCCGCTCTCGTGGTCGAGGACGTCCAGCTCGCGATCGGCCTGCTGGCCAGGCACCTGCTCGAAGACATCAGCCCGGTCGTGATCGGCCTGACCGGCTCCGTGGGCAAGACCACGACCAAGGACCTGCTGGCCCAGGTGCTCGAACGGCACGCCGCGACGGTCGCCACCGACAGGTCGTTCAACAACGAGCTCGGGCTGCCGCTCACCGTGCTGCGTGCCGACGCCGCCACCCGATATCTCGTGCTGGAAATGGGCGCGGGCCGCAAGGGCGACCTGACGTACCTGACCGGGATCGCACCGCCCCAGGTCGGGCTGGTGCTCAATGTCGGCACCGCGCATGTGGAGCGCATGGGGACCGGGCCGGCCGACGTGGCCCAGGCCAAAGGAGAGCTGGTCGAGGCGCTTCCGGCGGACGGGTTCGCGCTGCTCAACGCCGACGACCCGTACGTCAGGGGCATGGCCGGCCGTACCAGGGCTCAGATCCTGTTGTACGGCGGGTCGGCGGAGGCGCAGGTGCGCGCCGAAGATGTGCGGATGACCGACCGCGCACGAGCCGCGTTCGAGTTGGTGACGCCCTCGGGCCGCGCCCCGGTCGAGCTCGACCTCATCGGCGAGCACCAGGTGAGCAACGCCCTTGCCGCCGCCGCCGTCGCCACCGCACTCGGCCTGGGCGTCACCGAGATCGCCGATGGGCTGAATGCCGCACGGCGGCGCTCCGCGGGCCGGATGGAGATCGTCGATCGACCTGACGGCGTCACCGTCGTCGACGACGCCTACAACGCCAGCCCCGAATCCATGCGGGCCGGGCTGCGGGCGGTGAAGGCCCTCGCCGGCACCCGTCGCACCGTCGCCGTGCTCGGCGCGATGGGGCAGCAGGGGGACGCCTCCCGCGCCCGGCACGCGGAGATGGGCCGGCTCGTCGCCGACCTCCGCTTCGACGTGCTGATCGCGGTCGGAGCAGGGGATCCGCTCGCGATGGCGGAGGCGGCGCGGTCTTCGAACCAGGGCGTGGCCGTCCACACCGCCGAGGACGTGGCCGGGGCCCTCAGGCTGGCCACCGTGCTGGTCGGACCGGGAGACGTGGTGTTCGTCAAGGCCTCCAGCGAGATAGGGCTCGGCGCCTGCGCCCGTGCGCTGGCCGGCGCCCAGGTCCGGCCGGGCGCGCCGTCCAGCTGATCACCGCCTACGGCCACGGAACCTTGGCCGCCATTCCCAGGCGAGGTCCGGCACCACTCCGCCTGCTACTCGGGATCGCCGGCGATGCCGGTGAGCCGGCAGAGTGCGGTGAAGCCGTCCTGACTTCCGGGCCAGTGCCGGCGGACGGCATCCACACCGGCGCGGCGGACCACGCCGCGCAGGACGAAGGTGACGATGATCGCGTCGTCGGCGTAGCCGAGAACGGGGATGAAGTCGGGGATCAGGTCGATGGGCAGTGCCAGGTAGGCCAGAAGCAGGCCGAGCCGTACGCGGACGCCGGTCGGTAGTGTGCGGTCGGCGGTCAGGCGGCGCAGCAGGCGCAGCAGGTCGGGCAGGATGCGTAGCGCCTCGGTGAGCAAGGAGCCCTTCGGCCGGATCAGGGCCAGGGCGGCGACCAACAGTGTCCAGGTGGCCGCGACCGCGATCAGGATGCCGATGAGGATGCCCCATCCCATGTCGAGCTCCTCTATTCGGGGTCGGGGTGCGAGGGCAGGCCGGCGCGTGGCCGGGGGGTGGCCGGGGCGAAGGCGGTGTCGGCGGCCAGAGCGATCCGCTCGAAGGCGGCCAGGGCCTGGCGGCAGCCGTCCACCGCGGCACGGGCCGCGGCGCCGCCCGGAGCGTCGAAGTAGTCGCGATCGGCGATTGACTTCAGCCAGCGTTCGAAGCGCTCCAGGTCGGCCTCGGACTCCTCGACCTCGGCATACGTGGCGCGGCCCCTCGCGGTCTCGCTGTCGAGCTCGGCCAGGAACTGAGGGACGCGATCGAGGACTTCGGCGTATTCGGCGTCGCGGCCGGCCTGCTGCTCGGCCACCAGAGCGGCGATCTCGTCAGGATCGGTCAGCTGCAGGTGCAGGGCGCGAGCCTGGCCGCCCTGGGTGCGGACGCGCGCGATGAGCCGCGTCAGCGCTTTGGCGACGGCCGGCCGGTCAGGTAGCAGGCAGATCGACTGCTGGATGTAGATCGCGCCGAGCTTGCGTAGCTGCCGCCAGACATGCACGCGAAGCGAGGCCTCCGCGCCGGTGGAGATGCTTACCAGCACCCAGGCGCGATGCTCATCCGCAGCCTCCATGTTACGAACGTAACATACAGCGGTTACGCTCCTCACCCGGGACGCGGCCAACGCTGCCCCCCGCGCGCGGGCGGCGTCGCTGACCCGCATCGAGCGGGAGCGGACCCTGCTGCTGGGCCGCGCCGCCGCCTGCGATCAGCAGGTGCGAACGGACCGTCAACCTGGACGAGGCATCGACCCCGCGCCGTATGCGACCTGATCGAGCCGGCCCAGAATACGGACGGCTGGACAGCTTTCGGTCTGCAGAATGAGCAGGCGCTCCGCCTAGCCTGCCCGAACAAGCCGGCGAAACGGAGCTTCATGCGCACTATCGGTCTCATCGGCGGACTGAGCTGGGAATCGACGGTGATCTACTACCAGATCATCAACCAGCGGGTACGCGAGCGACTCGGCGGCAGCCATTCCGCCGACAGCCTCATCTGGTCGGTCGACTACACGACCGTCGAGGACCTGATCTTCGACGGCCGCTGGGACGAGGTGAGTGCCCTGCTGACGAGCGCGGGCGGGAAACTGGAGGAGCTCGGCGCCGACCTCCTGCTCATCTGCAGCAACACCTTCAGCCGGGTGAGCGACGACGTGGAGCGGGCCGTGAGCGTGCCCGTGCTGCACATCGCCGACGCCGTGGGCGCCGAGGTCCGCGCAAGGGGCATGCGCAAGGTCGGTCTGCTGGGCACTCGCTTCACCATGGAGCAGCCCTTCTACCGGGATCGGCTGGCCGCCCACGGCTTCGACGTGGTCGTCCCGCGGCGTGAGCAGCGGGAGTTGGTCCATCGCGTGATCTTCGACGAACTGGTGCGCGGGGTGCTCCGCGAATCGTCCAGGGACGCGTACGCCCGGATCATCGAGGATCTCGCAGACGACGGCGCCGAAGGCGTCATCCTCGGCTGCACCGAGATCGAGCTGCTGATCGGTGAGAAGGACGGCGCCATCCCCGTGCTGCCGAGCGCTCGACTGCACGCGGAGGCGGCGGCCGGCTTCGCGCTCGCCGGCTGACAGCTCCTGTTCGTCCACGGCGGCACGACGTGGCGGCTCAGGGGAATCGGTACGCCGTCGCGTCGGTGCCGTACAGCTCCCGGTGCCACAGGTCGGCGCAGACACGTTCGATTCCGGACGTCAGATGGCGGCGGTAGGTGGTGAAGGGGAGGCCGAGTCGTTCCGCGGCCAGCTCCTGTGTGGGCGTGCCGCGGAGGAACGTGACGGACAGCGCCCGATGGAGCTTTACCGAGCGCGGATCCTCCCGCAGGTCGTCGATCGCCTGGCGTAGCAGGTCGCCCAGCGCCGTGGCCGGGTTCCGCCCGGCCCGCTCGGCGATCAGCCTGGTGCGCGTCAGCGGGGAGGCGGCCAGCGCGTCCAGCCGCGACAACCGGCGCAGCGCCTTGCGAACCGCCTCGGCGAACTCCGCCTGGGACAGCACCGCCAGGGTCGCCGTCGCGGCACCCGGGTCACCGGCGGGCCCGGCGACGAGCAGCCGGCTCATCCGCTCCAGCCACGCCCGCGCCGGCACCGCGCGCCAGTCATGAACGAACAGGCTGCACGCGGCATCTTCCTGCCGTGACTGCCCGGAGATGTCACGCATCCCGCAACGCCGCCTTAAATGCTCCAGCCACGGTCCGTTCGGATGCGGTATCTGGATGAATGACCATGCCATCCGCTCGGCCCGCAGGCAGTTGCCGATCACTCGCCACTGGATCAGATCCGTCACCGGCGAGTTCCCGCGATACGGCGGCAGCGCCCACAGCCGGCTGACCGCCAGATGTTCACCGGCGCGCAACGGCGTGGTGGCACGCGCATGCGCCCACGCCGTGGCCACGACGGGATCGGCCGTCAGCTCCTCCTCATCGAGCTCCGCCAGCCGCAACCACGCGGAGAAGGCCACGGGCTCGCCGGTTTCCGTCCGTCGATACAGCCGGAACGCCTCCGGCCGACGTTCGGCCCAGAAGGCGGCGCGGCCCGCGGACGCCGCACCCTCCGCCGCCGTCGCCACCCGGAGCAACGTGGCGAGGTCACCCTCTCGCAACACCTCTTCCTGGAAGCCGCCCTCGTCGTGGCGGCCGTGGAAACCGGCCGGCGCCCCGCTGCCGCGATGCAGGTAGAGCAGTGCCGCCACCGCTCCGGGCACGTCCACATCGCTCGCCGTGCGCACCCTCTCCGCCAGATGCGCATGAATGCGGTCGTGCATCACCGCGTACGCCTCGGGATCCCGCCACCGCAGGTCCGCCTCCAGCAACTCCCGCACCACGTCATGCGGAAACAGCCCGAGACTGCTCGACTCCACGAACGGCAACCGCCGCAGCCATCGGAACAACGTCCCGGCGTCCTCCGGAAGGGCCGCCCGCAGCAGGTCCTCCGTCGTCACGTACCCATGCGCGCAGATCTCCAGAGCGTGCCGATGCGCCGCCGAAGGCGGCTCGCCGACCAGCTGATCCAGCAACGCGGCGACCACGTCCTGATCCGGCGTCCACCGGCCGCCGGCCCCGCCGTCCTTCACCGCCGCGGCCGCTCCCGTCACCAGGGCCAGCGGGTGGCCACCGGCGAAGGCCAGCAGCGGCGCGCGCAGATCGGCCGGCACCCCGGAGGAGTCCATCAGGGCCTGCGCATCTCCGGCCCGCAGGCCGCGCAGCGGCAGCGTCTCCAGCGCCCCCGCCCATCCCGGATCCGCCTGCCACCGCATATCCGGCGGATTCCGCCCCGCGATCACCACCAGCGCCCCCACGGGCACTCGCGGCAGGAACCGCTCCCGCAGCCATCCCTCCAGGCCGTGAACTCGTTCGACGTCGTCGATCAGCAGCACCGCGTCCGCGTCGAGCAGCGGCGGTCCGGCCTCGGACGCCGCCGGCTCCATCATGCGCCCGTCCATCATGGACACCGGCCGCCCCGCCACCGTGGCCTCGTGGGCGAACCGCCGCAACAAGGCCGACTTCCCGATGCCGCCGGGGCCGTGCACGTACAGAACGGTGCAGCCGCCGCCGTACAACGCCGCGTTGAAAGCCGCGAGCTCTTCCTCCCGCCCCACGAACGCCGTGTCGCGCGCGGCTTGCAGGCGCCATCCCAGCAATCCGGACCTGTCGTCACTCCCCGATGACATCCCTAACCCCTCTCCGACTCGCTGAGGTGGGCCACGCCGGGGTGGGGTCGTCGTCGTGGCGGCGTGCCGCCCCTGTCCGGGCGGTGCTCGAAGTGCCACCACTCGTTGTCGTAGATGCGGTAGAGGTCGTAGCGGGCGCCGTGTTCCTCCAGCCAGCGCGCTCCTTCGTGCGGGCGCACGTCCAGGGCGACACCCTTGACGTGGGAGGATTCCGCAGGTGGCAGCACGAGCATGCGTGCCAAGGCCGGGGAGCCGGAGCGGCGCACCTCCTCGTCGAACATCCGTTGCTGGACATGGGGATCGCGGTATCCCGAGGTGAGGCCGATGAGCTGGCCGTGATGCCAGAACGCCTCGGTGCGCGCCGCGGTGAACGCCGCCATGGCGCCGTCGGTGAGCCCGGTGAGGTCCTCGGCGGGGAACCGCACCCCCAAGGCCCACCGGCAGGCCAGTTCGCGGGCACGGCCGGGACGGCGGACGAACGCCGCGGGCAGCAGGAGCACGGCGAGCACCAGCGTGACCGCGGCGAACAGCCGGTCACGGGGCCGGAGGGGGATCGTTCGTGGCTCGTTCATGACGAACTACGATCGGTACGGAATGTGCGCGCGTTGTCCGCCGCATGTCACCGTTCGTCGACGGCGGCGACCGGCGGGACGTCGGCGCGACCGTGACACAACGATGACATGGCGCGGACGAGGCGGAGACACGGCCGGCGGACAGTGGATGGGTTGACCGGCGGACGAGCCGCGGGCGGGTTACGGGGGCGTGCGGTGAAACTCGGGGGCGTGTCGCGGGTGTTGCTGATCGAGGACGACCCGGGAGTGCGTGAGGGCCTCGAGCTGGCCCTGACCGGGCACGGGCACCGTGTGCGCGCGGTGGAGTCCGGCGAGCAGGGGCTGGACCGGCTGCGTACGGACCCTCCCGACGTCGTCGTGCTCGATCTGATGCTGCCCGGCATGGACGGGTTCGAGGTCTGCCGCCGCATCCGGGCCGCCGGGGAGATACCGATCATCATGCTGACCGCGCGCGGCGACGACATGGACGTGGTGGCGGGGCTGGAGGCGGGCGCCGACGACTACGTGGTCAAGCCCGTGCAGCCCAGGGTGCTCGAGGCGCGCATCGGCGCCGTGCTCCGGCGTATCGGCCGCGACCAGGCGGAGCTGGAGCGGCACGGGGACCTGACCATCGATCGGGCCGGGCTGGTGGTCGCCAACCGAGGCGTGCCGGTCAGCCTCGCCCCGACCGAGCTGCGCCTGCTGCTCGAGCTCTCCGGCACGCCGGGCCGGGTGCACAGCCGCCAGCAGCTGCTGGAGTCGGTGTGGGAGCACGGGTATTTCGGCGACTCGCGTCTGGTGGACGCGTGCGTGCAGCGGTTGCGCGCGAAGATCGAGGACGACTCGGCGGCGCCCGTCTACGTGCAGACGGTGCGGGGGTTCGGGTACCGGTTCGGGCCGGTGTAGCGGCCGATGGCACCTCGGCCGAGCCTGGGGCTGCGTGCCCGGCTGTTGTCCGCCTTCGCACTGCTGTGTGTGGTCACCGCGGCGGCGGTGGCCGGCGGGATCTACGTCCAGGCCCGCATCGCCATCCTGCAGCGGGCCCAGGACGCCGCGGTGCAGGCGGTGACCAGCCGCCTGAAGGCGCTGTACCCGTTGCGGAGCGCGACGCCGGGCCTGACCGAGCTCAACGAGATCGCCGCCGCCGCGACCGACCAGAACAGCTTCGCGGTCGCCTTCTACCGCGGGATGCATTCGTCGCTCACCGCGTCACCCGGTCCGCCGCCCGGCCCGCCGCTCACCGCGTCGCCCGCCCCGTCGCCTGGTCCGCCGCTGGCCTCGCCGCAGGGGCGCCGGAAGCCGGGTGGGAGGGAGCCGGACGTGGAACTCGGGATGATCTCACCGAAGTTGCGGCAGGTGGTGGCCGGCGGCCGTACGGCGTGGCAACGGGTGGTGTGGCAGGGCCGGCCCGGCCTGATCGACGGCACGCCGTGGCTGATCATCGGCACGCCGTTGCTGATCGTCGAGGAGGACGGGACGACGCGGGTGTCCGGCATCGAGGTCTACACCGCGCGCAGCCTGCTCGCCGAACAGCGCAGCATCGACGGGCTCGCCGCGTCCGCCTGGCTCACCGGCGGCGCGGCCCTGGCGTTCGCGGTCGTCCTGGCGTTGCTGGCCACCCGTGGCGTGCTGGGCCCGGTGCGCGAGCTCGGCCGGGCGGCACGCCTGCTGGGCCAGGGCGAGATGCGGACCAGGATCGCGGTCCGCGGCTCCGACGAGCTGGCCGAGGTGGCACGCACGTTCAACACCACCGCCGCGGAGCTGGAACGGCACGTCAGGCAGCTGCGTGAGATGGAGGCCGATGCCCGCCGGTTCGTGGCCGATGTGTCGCATGAGCTGCGAACCCCTCTGGCCGCGCTGGCCGCGGTCGCCGACGTCCTGGAGGAGGAGTCGGCCCGGCTGCCCGATCCCGCCGGCAGGGCCGCCAGACTGGTCAGCCAGGAGACGCTCAACCTCACCGCTCTGGTCAACGACCTCATCGAGATCAGCAGGTTCGACTCCGGCGTGGCGGCCCTCGCGCTGAACGAGGTCGACGTGGCCGAGTTGGTGCGCGCGACCTTGCGTGTCCGGGGCTGGTCTGAGTCGGTGCGCACCGAGCTCGCCCCCGGGGTGATGGCGCGGCTGGACCCGCGCCGGGTGGATGTCATCCTCGCGAACCTGGTCGGCAACGCCCTGCGGCACGGCGAGCCGCCGGTGTCGGTACGGCTTCGCGCCGACGCGCACTGGATCACTCTGGAGGTCCGCGACCACGGACCGGGGCTGGACGAGGCGGTGCTCCCGCATGTGTTCGACCGGTTCTACAAGGCCAGCGCGGCCAGGACCAGGTCCGAGGGCAGCGGCCTGGGCCTGGCCATCGCGCGGGAGAACGCGCGCCTGCACCGAGGCGACCTCACCGTCGCCAACGCCCCGGAGGGCGGCGCCGTCTTCGCGCTGCGCCTGCCACGCCGGGCACCCGATCCGGACGGAGACCCCGAGTGAGGACCGGCCTCGCCCGCCGCATGCTCGCCGCGGGTCTTGTGTCGATCGTCGCCGTGGCGGGCTGCGGCGTGCGACCCAGCGATGTCATCCCCGCCGGCGACCCGCCGAGCGGACGCGTCGCACCCGCCACGACGATCATCCTCTATCTGGTGAAGAACGGCCGGCTCAGCGCGGTGACGCGGCCGGCCGGCCGTCCCTTGTTCCAAGCGGGCACGCTCGCGCTGCTGGCGGACGGGCCCACCGCGGAGGAACACGCGCGCGGGTTCACCACCGACGTCCCGGCCGGGGCGGGCCCGTTCTCGGTGACCGTCAAGCCGGCCGGCCACTTGGTGGTGACCTTGTCCATAGCGGCCGGCGACCTGTCCGAACTGGCCGTCGAGCAGATCGTGTGCACGGTTGCCGCCACGGCGCCGCAGAGCCCTGTTCAGGTCACCGTCGCCGGTGCCGGGCAGAGCGTCGGCCCCCGGAGCTGTCCGGGGAGACGGTAGCGGCCCGGCCGTGGCGACCCGCGTTCTTGGCGAATGCCGTGTTCCGGAGTGTGCGGCACGCTCCGGCGAGATGCGACGGGGGCATGGCGCCGTACGCCGATGCCCCCGTCTTGTCAGGCCGGTGACGTGCCGCCCTGGCCGAGGTGCCGGGCGAAGAACCGGGCCGCGCTGTCGACCTCGAATCTGGGGACGGCGGCATGCCCGCCCGCGTTGGCGTGCAACGTCTTCTCCTTGGAGGCGAAGGCGTCGAACAACGCGAGACCGGATTGACGTTCGACGTGCTCGTCGTCCCACTGGAGCAGGAACTCGATCGGGACGGTGATCCGCGCCGCCGCCTCCGCCAGGCCCTCATGCCCGAGACAACCGAAGACCGCTGCGATGATGCGGGGTTCGACCGCCGTCAACGGCACCCCGATCCCGGTGCCCTGCATGATGCCCCAGAAGCCGATCGGCCCGCCGGCGCCGATCTCCGGCAGCTTCTGGAGGGCGTCCAGGGTCGCCTGCCATTCCGGCACGGCACGCGCCGCGAGGTCGATGTGGATGTCCACGACGGCCGGGCCGATCGGCTCACCCGCCGCCTGAGCCTGCCGCAGGGCGGCGATGTGCCGCTCGTCGGCCGCCGTTCGCGGCCGGTCGCCGTGTCCGGGCGCGTCGATGGCGGCGACGTTGAAGCCACAGCGGATCACGAAGTGGTGTGCGCGGCCCAGGATTCCCGGTGCCCTTTTGTGCTGGCCGCCACCGTGCGCCATGAGTACCAAAGGCGCGTGATGGGAGCCGGATGCGGGCGACCAGAGCAGGCCGGTGACCTCGCCCAGAGTGAAATTGCGTTCGACGACACCGTTCGACGATGTCTCCGCAGTGAATCGCATAGGTGTTGCTGCCTTTCGGGATCGCCTTGTCGGGGCGCTCCCGGCGACACCTACGTCAATCGCCCGGCCGTGAGGAAGATGGGGAGCACCCATTGGATACAGCGTTCATGGGTGTCACCTCCTCGCGTCGCTCACGGACTCCCGGAGGTTATCAGCCGGGACGTCGTCCGGCCCAACGCTTTTAGCCGGGGAGCGGCGGTACTAGAGGAGCCCGGCCGGCTCGTGGACGGTGAACCGCAGCCGCGGAGGCGGTGACGAGCGGGGGGTCCCGGTCAGCCGATCGGTGGATCGGACCGGCCGTCCGGTGGATCCGGCGGTTCAGCCGGTGGCTCATGAGATCGGCCGATGTGCGGCCGGTGGTGATGTCGCGACGCTGAAGGCACCTGGCCGCGAAGGGCGAGCGCACGCGAAGAACGGCTCGCCCGGGACCGGCGCCGACCAGAAAAGGATCAACATGAACGCCCGCAGTACGCAACCCGTCGCGATCGCCGAGGACGACCTGGACCATCCGCGCAGCCGCGCGTCGTTCCGCACCATGAAGATCCTCGTCGGCTGCTACATCGTCCTCAGCGTGCTGACGCTCGTGGCCGCCTACGTGCTGCGCGACGACCCCCGGATGGTGACCGACACGGTGTGGGTGCGCGGCGTGATCGTCGCGGCCAGTTCGCTGCTGATGTTCTCCTTCGTCGCCGGTACGGCCCGCGGGCGTGGCCGTGCGTATCTCAGGCTGCGGATCGCCTCGGCCCTCATGGTGGTGGCCATCACGGTCCTCGTCGCGCTGCCCGGCTTCCTGCCGGTATGGATGAGGATCGAACAGGGCGTCTGCGGGCTCGCCCTGCTCGGCGTCGTCCTGATCGCGAACGGGGGGCACCTGCGCTCGCTGTTCGCCGCCGGGCAACGGCAGGGAGACCGGGGCTAGATTGTTCGGCTGGGAGACCATGTCACCGGGAGGACACGGATGAGCAGTGCGATGCCGCGCGGCTGGGAGCGGCGACGGCATTGGGAGATCACCGTCATGCCGTACGTGTTGCTGGCGGTCCTGGTCGTCGTCACGATGACGGAGAAGTACTCGGCGGGGGCTTCCCCGCTCGTCGACCTGGTCCTGTGCGCCCTGGCCGCCGCGTGGATGCTGTGGATGTTCACGCTGCATCCCTCCTGGCGGGACCGCCCGGCGATGATGGCGGTGTTCTTCACCGTGCTGATCGCGGTTTCGGCGGTCCTCGTGCTGCGGGATCCCTGGTTCGGGTTCTTCACACCCGCCCTGTACGTCTATGCGTTCCGGGTGCTGCCCTGGCCGTGGGAGCTGTCGGGGGTAGCCGCGGTGGCGGTGGTGGCGGGCACCGCGCAGGCGTACGGCGTGGACAAGTCCACCCTCGGGGGCTTCGCGACGTACCTCGCCGTCCTGGCCGCGAACGTGCTCCCCATGTGTGGCTTCGGGTGGTTCGCCTGGCGCGGCAACCAGCGCAACGACCAGCGCGTACGGGCCCTGCGCGAGTTGGGCGAGGCGAACCGCAGGCTGGAGGCGACTCTGGCGGAGAACGCGGGCCTGCACGAGCGTCTGCTGGCCCAGGCGAGAGAGGCCGGGGTGCTCGACGAGCGGCAGCGGATGGCCCGGGAGATCCACGACACCCTGGCCCAGGGGCTCACCGGCATCGTCACCCAGTTGCAGGCCGCCGAGCAGGCCGGCGAGGATCCGGCGGGCTGGCGCAGGCATGTCGCGACCGCGATCACGCTGGCCAGGGAGAGCCTCTCGGAGGCGCGCCGGTCGGTGCACGCGCTGCGTCCCGAGCCGCTGCGAACGGCCCGGCTGGGTGAGGCGCTGGCGGCCGTCGCCGGCCGCTGGTCGGCGCTGCACGGGATCGAGGTCGAGGTCGCGACGACCGGCACGGCCCGGCCGATACGGCCGGAGGCCGAGGTGGCGCTGCTGCGCACCGCCCAGGAGGCGCTGGCCAACGTGGCCAAGCATGCTCAGGCGACCAGAGTCGGGGTGACGTTGTCCTACATGGAAAGCGAGGTCGCCGTGGACGTGCGTGACGACGGCAGGGGCTTCGAACCGGCCGGGCTCGGCGATGTCCCGCCCCACTGCCCGTCCGATGACGCGTCCGAGACGCCGGGCGACGGCGGCTCCCGTGCGTATGCGAGCGGGTTCGGTCTGATCGCGATGCGGCAGCGCATCGAGGGTCTGTCGGGAACACTGCAGATCGAGTCGGAGCCGGGCACCGGCACGGGGATCTCGGCCCGCGTCCCGGCGGAGGCCCACCCGTGAGCCGCCCCGGCACCGCCCCGGACGACGAAACCCCGATCAGGCTGCTGATCGTGGACGATCACCCCGTGGTCAGAGACGGCCTGAGCAGCATGTTCGCGCGCGATCCGGAGTTCGAGGTGCTCGGCGAGGCCGCCGACGGCGCCGAGGCGGTCCGGCTCGCCCAGCACCTCATGCCCGACGTGATCCTGATGGACCTGCGCATGCCCGGCATGGACGGCGCGACCGCGACGGCCGAGCTGGCCAGGCGAGGCATCCCCGCGCGGGTGCTCGTGCTGACCACGTACGACACCGACAGCCACGTGCTGCCGGCAATCGAGGCCGGCGCCACCGGTTACCTGCTGAAGGACGCTCCCCGCGCCGAGCTGCTGCGGGCGGTACGGGCCGCGGCCCGCGGTGAGGCCACACTCGCGCCGTCGGTGGCGGCCCGGCTGATGAACAGGGTACGAGCGCCCGACGCGGGGCCGCTCAGCCGGCGCGAGCTGGAGGTCCTCGGCCTGGTGGCGGCCGGCACGACCAACCGGGAGGCCGCGTCCAGGCTGTTCATCACCGAGGCCACGGTCAAGACCCACCTGCTGAACATCTACGCGAAGCTCGGCGTCGGCGACCGCGCCGCCGCGGTCGCCGCGGCGTTCAACCGGGGACTGCTCACCCCCGAAGCCCCCGAAGGGCCATGATGCCGGTGAGGGGGTTCCCGGTCGTACTCGGCGGCGTTCAACCCGTGAACCGCCGTCCGGACGGCGATCAGCCGACAGGAAGCAGGCCGCGTCCGCCGAAGACCTTCTTGGCGACGAAGGTGGCGTTGAGCGCCTTGGGCATGCCGCAGTAGACCGCGGAGTGCAGCAGTGCCTCGACGATCTCTTCAGGGGTGAGGCCGACGTTCAGTGCGGCGTTGATGTGGACCTCGAGCTGGGGCTCACAACCGCCGAGGGCGGTGAGCATGCCCAGTGTGACCAACTGCCGGTCGCGGGGGGCCAGACCGGGGCGGTCGTAGATGTCGCCGAAGGCCCAGGCGACGACCTGGTGACCCAGCTCGGGGGAGATGTCGGCCAGGGAGTCGATGACCTTCTGACCTCCCTCCCCGTCGACGCGGGTGAGGACCTCCATGCCGTGGTCGAATCGGTCCTGGCGGGTCTCGGCCGGGGCGGTGCTCAGGTACGTGGCGTCTTCGCTGTTCATGAGGTGAACCTAGGACTTAGAGCGCACTCCAAGTCAAACGTTCGCCGCCTCGTGAAACGCAGGAGCACCGCGGCCCTCCGGCCGGAAGCGGCCCGACAGGAGGGCGGACCGGAGTTCGGCCTGCCGGGCGATGGCGCACGTGCTGGAGGCCGGGATCCCGCTGCCTGCGGGGATCACGACGCCGACCCGGCCGGGCCGCATGATCAGGTGCCTTGACAGCTCTCAGCTTCCGTTGTGATGCCCGTCCAGCCGTTGTCGAGGAGAGCGAAGATCCGATCGAGGGCGGTCTCGGCGTCGTCTCGTCCGTGGACGAGGGTGACAGCGTCGAGGGCGAAGCGGGCCAGCGCCTGGCAGCCGGGGTCGCCGCCGGGTAGCCCGGCGTCGGCGGCGATCGCGGCGGCCAGGGTGTCCTGGTGGCTCAGCCACATCCGCCGAGCGTACTCGCGCAGCGCCGGAGTGGTGTCGATCAGGCGGAGGAAGTCGGCGAAGCGGGGGTCGCCGCGAACCTGCCGTGAGCGCTCGTCGCGCAGCAGGTCTCGCAGCGCCTGGGGGATGGACTGGCCGGCGGGGCGATCGCGGACGGCGGCGACGAGCGCAGCCTCACGGTCGTCGCCCTGGTCGAAGACCAGCGCCTCCTTGCCGCCGGGGAAGTGCTTGAACAGCGTGGTCACCGAGACGTCGGCGGCCTCGGCGATCTCCCGTACGCCGACGGCGTCGTAGCCGCGCTCCAGGAACAGCCTCAGCGCCGCGTCGGCCAGGGCCTGGCGGGTTGCGGCCTTCTTGCGCTCGCGGCGCCCCGTCTCGGTCACGTCCCCCACCTTATCCCCGGAGTTGAACGGATCATAATGTGTAACCGTTTCACTTTATGAGCCGTTGCACCTAGTGTGAGGTTGGACAGCGGCATCCGACGCCGCGTTCGGACAGAAGGGACTCAACCGATGACGACCACGCCCCGCATCGCCATCGTCGGCGGCGGGCCGGCCGGCTTGATGTGCGCGCGCGTCCTGCAGGTGCACGGCATCTGGTCGACGGTCTACGACGCGGACACCGCCGTGGACTCCCGCGACCTTGGAGGGACGCTCGACCTGCACGCTGACGCGGGCCAGATCGCGTTGGAGGACGCCGGGCTGATGGACGCCTTCCTGGCGTCGGCCCGGATCGAGGGGCAAGCCAAAAGCCGCCGGGACCACCATGGCGCCATCCTGGCCGAGTTCACCCCCGCCGAGAGCGACACCGCGGCGCCCGAGATCGACCGCGGCCAGCTGCGGACGATGCTGTACGAGCACCTGCGACCCGGCACGGTCCGCTGGGGACACGAACTCGTGCACGCGACCCCGCTCGGAGCCGGGGCGCACCGCCTGGAGTTCGCCAACGGTGCCAGTGCGGAAGCCGATCTGGTCATCGGAGCCGACGGCGCCTGGTCGAAGGTCCGCCCCCTGCTCACCGACGCGGCGCCGCAGTACCTCGGCGTCTGCTTTCTCGATGCCCGATTCGACGACGTGGACACCCGGCACCCCGAGGTCGCCGCGATCGTTGGTGACGGCCACATGTTCTCCACCGACGGCGAAGGCCGCGCGGTGATCGTCCAGCGCAACAGCAACGGTGTGGTCCGCGGCTACGTGGCCTTCCGTTCCGAACTGGACTGGCATGTCGCGGCCGGCGTGGACGTCACCGACCGCGAGGCCGTCCGGTCCCACCTGTCGCGGGAGTTCGGCGAATGGTCCACGGCCATGCGCATGCTGATCACCGACAATGACGGCGACTACACGCCGCGCTCCTTCTGGGCCCTGCCCGCCCCGCTGACCTGGGAACCCGTGCCCGGCGCCACTCTGATCGGCGACGCGGCCCACCTCATGGCGCCCTTCGGCGGGCACGGCGCCAATCTCGCCCTCCTCGATGGCGCGGAACTCGCCCACGCCATCCGGAAAGAGGACACCGTCGACGCGGCCATCTCACGTTACGAGACGACGATGTTCCCGCGATCCGGAGAGTTCGCCGCAAGCTCCAACAACGGGCTCAGGCGGTTCTTCGCCACAACGCCCCCGCACGCGCCGCACCTACCCCCCGACCACGCGCAGGAACACAGGAACTACGAAGCCAGGGCGGCGGAGTACCGGCGCCGGCAAGCCGCAGACCGCGATGCTCCTCCGCCGTCTCCCGGTCGTCACTCGGAGGCTGACCCTCCTCGCAGGCCGACCCTGGCGTCGGAGCACCACGGCTGATGCCGCCTCCAGTCCTCCGATAGTCAGTCGCTACTGGCCGTTCCGATCGTCCTCACCGGACCTTCCGGTCCTCAGGTGAGATCAGCTGGCGGGCTTGCCGAACCAGCGGGACAGGTGGTCGTCCAGGTCCTGCTGGTCGTCGCCGATCCAGGCGACGTGGCCGTCGGGGCGTAGCAGGACACAGGGGACATCCAGCTCCGCGGTGGGATCCGCGAGTTGATCGACCCGGTCCGACCAGCCGCCGACGCTCAGGCGTTCGGTGCGGTCCAGCAGCAGGCCGCGGCCGCGATGCAGCAGACCGTAGAGGTGGCCCTGCTTCACCTCGATGTCGCGCATGCGGCGGCCGAGCAGGTCGGGGCCTTCGCCGAAGTCGTAGCGGACCCCGATCGCGGTGATCTTCTCGATCAGATGGCGGTTCACCTCATTGAAGTCCATCAGTTCGGTGAGCAGCCTGCGCACGGCCTGCGGGCCCGGTTCGGCGGACAACAGCTCCCTCTGGGCGCGGGTGTTGTCCAGCACGTCCTCGGCGACCGGATGACGTTCGGCCTGGTAGGTGTCCAGCAGTGTCGCCGGGGCCCAGCCGCGGATCTGTGCGGCCAGTTTCCAGCCCAGGTTGAACGCGTCCTGAACGCCCAGGTTGAGGCCCTGCCCGCCGATGGGTGGATGGATGTGTGCCGCGTCGCCGGCCAGCAGCACCCGTCCGACCCGATAACGCTCGGCCAGCCGCGTGGCGTCCCCGAAGCGGGACAACCAGCGCGGGGAGTGCACGCCGAAATCGGTTCCGGCGATGGTGCGCAACTGTTGTTTGAAATCGTCGAGGGTGGGCGGTTCCGCGCGGTCGCTGACTTTCGCGGCGGGGACCAGGACGCTGTAGACCCCTTCGCCGAAGGGCCTGAGCCAGAACGGCCAAGGGGGCTCGCCGATTTCGGCCACCTTGGCGGCGATCTCCTCCTGCGGCACGCCCACTTTCATCTCGCCCATGAGCGCGTCGGTCCGTGAGGGCTCGCCGGGGAAGGCGACGCCGAGCAGTTTGCGCACCGTGCTGCGCGCGCCGTCACAGCCGACGAGATAGCGCGAACGCAGCCGTTCCCCGCCGGCCAGCTCGACGGTCACACCCTCGTCGTCCTGTTCGAAACCGGCGACCGCGCAACCGTGCCGGATCTGCGCGCCCATTTCGATCGCATGTTCTTCGAGCAGGCGATTGATGACCGGCTGCGGGATGCCCAGCAGATAGGCGTACGCGGAGTCCAGGCCCTTGGGCACGGGTTTGGGGATGGCGGCGAAGAAGCCGGCGGCCGGACGCTGTCGTCCATGCCGGAGAACGCGATCCAGGAGTCCGCGCATCGCCATCAGTTCGAGGCTGCGAATATGCAGGCCGACTATGCGGACGAACGACGCGGGCTCGGTTTCCTTCTCCAGAACGAGTACCCGCACGTCGTGCAGCCGCAGTTCGGCGGCCAGCATCGCGCCGGTCGGCCCGCACCCGGCGACGATCACATCGAAGGTGAGGGGTGTGCTATCGGCGCCGGCGGCCGGCGACGAGAGAGCTCCGGGGACGTCGCGCTCGGCTCCGTCGTTCGACGGCGGCTCGGTGGCGACCTGCTGAGAGTGCATAGGTGTTGCCTTTCGGGGAGTGCCTTGTTGGCGAGGCGCTCCCGGCGACACCTACGTCAATCGCCCGGCCGTGACGGGAAGGGGGAGCACCCACATCGATACAGCGTTCATGGGTCTCACCTCCTCGGGCGGTGTCACGGTCGACTGCAAGTTACAAGCCCGAACGTCACCCCGTCCAGTCATTTTCCAGCCGCGTGAAGCGACCAGCCCGATCGGCCTCCGGGGAGGATCGGACCGATTTCGGCGCTACGCGATGAAGGGCTTCTGGCCGGATCATTGGCGGGAGAGCGCGCGAGTGAGGCCTGCCACGATGGTGGTCGCAAGGGTCCATCCCGCGATGATCATCGTGGCGGCGAGCCATTGTTGTAAGCCGCGCGGGCCGAAGGCTGTCTCCTGTCCGAAGCTGATTATCGGGAGGAGCAGGTCGAGGGTGTACAGGAAGGCGTTGAAGGGGGGCGCCTCGCCTGGCTTGAAGGCCGGCGGCTGGTGAACGGTGAAAACGACCGTGCCTATGAGGAGAAGGGCCGCGAGCCAGAGCGCGGCGCGGAACGGGCGGTAGCCGTACCCGACGGTCCAGTCTTGGAGGTACCCCCATAGCCGCGCCCCGAGTCGTTGCCCCGTGCGACGGCGACGCTGTTTGGCCAGCAGCACGTCCCGAGCGGCCTCATCGTGGCCTTGCCTGCGGTAGACCGTGGCCAACTGCTCATACGGTTGGGGCTGGTAGGCCTCCTTGGCCAGCCAGTCAAGGCGCTCCCGGACAGGCAGGGGAGCCTCCAGGCTGTCGTAGGTGAAGCCGTTCATCAGGAGGTGAGCAGGCCACCGGCCGGGAACGTCATCGAGCACGCCGACCCGGGTGTGGCGAAGGTCGACGGTGCGAAGCAACAGCGTTTCCGGCCCGATCTTCAGCGAACCCGCTTCGACGCCACGTAGGCGCAGGTCACCGTCGATGGTGGTCTCGGCAAAGCACAGTGTGGCGGCGATCCGGGAATTTCTGATCGAGAGGTCTCCCGTGGCCGTGAAGCCTTCGCAACAGTCGATGCCACCGCCCGCGGTCACCTCCCACAGGGCCAGAACGCGCCCCCCGGGATTGCTGAGGGCAGCGCCGTGAAACTCCAAACTGCCCTCGACCTTGGCGTCGATGAGTACGATCTCCCCGTCGGCGCTGAAGCCCTCGCTACAGCTGAGCCTGCCGGTGACCCCCAGCCGCCGCAGTGATAGCGCCGTCGCACCCGGATTGGAGACCCTCCCGCCGTCGACGTTGACCGATCCGCGGACCTGGGTGGAGTCCAGGAAGACCTCTCCGGTCGCCACGAAGCCTGGGGTGGCTCGCAGCCCGCTGCCGATCTCCATCAGCGGCGCGTTCAGCGCGCGTCCTCCCGGATTGACGAGACGCGCCAGCGCGAAGGAGAGCGGACCGGCCACGTGGGCGCCACGCAGAAGGACTTCGCCCTCGGCCGTGAAGCCCTCATTGATGAGCAGCCCGCCGTCGATGGCGAGCCTTTCCGCGTTCAGGGCGACGCCGTCGGGGTTGGACAGCCGGGCTCCGCTGAACACGCATGTGCGTCCCACCCGGGCGTCCTGCACGCTCAGCTCGCCGTAGGAGTGGAAGCCGTGACCACACGACAACCCGCCGTGGATGACGATCCCCTCGGCGGTGAGACTGGAGCCGCCTGACCGCCCGACCAGCGCGCCGTCGAGGGTCATCGTCCCGCCGATCCTGGCGCCCGCGACGCGTAACTCACCGTCGACGACGGCGTTCGCACACAGAAGATCACGGTCGACGATCAGGCCGTCGGCCTGGACGGCCGGATCTGCGTGGATCACCGTGCGGCTGAGATTCATCGTCCCGGACACGTGGGCTCCACCGAGCTGAATCGGACCATCGATCACGCTGCCTTCAAGGCGCAGGCCCCCGCCGATCACGGCATCTGCAGCCTGTAGTCCGGGCAACCGGGAAGCGGCGAGGTCGACCAGGCCGGTGTGGGCTCCGGTGAAGACCGGCGCTTCCTCGAAATCGCACTCAGTCAAGATCAGAGGGTGTTGAACCTCGGCGTACGACAGGTCCAACCGGCCGGTGATCAGGGCTCCGGACAGGTGCATGCCAGGAGTCTGCCCTGCAAGGCGTTCCCGGGCGCCGAGCAGCATTTTTGCGATGATCGCAGCCCGAACAGGCGTGCCGGGAAGATCCACTGGACGCGCTGTGGGAAACGCCTCCCAGAGGGCGAGTTCCGGCTCTAGAAGATCTTCGATGATCACAGGGCGCTCCGGGGACGTCGCACGCGTCGGTAAGGAGATGCTCCAAGGTCACCACCGGCTTTGCAACCGTCAGGTTCGGGTGACAGCAAGGCCGTGGCCGCCGACGGCTCCCAGATCGAGACGTGGGAGAACAAGCTCCTTGCGGAGAGCCACATCAGGTAGGGAGGTTATGAAGGCCGAGCAGCTCAAGACGTGGGCCGACTGGGAGGAGCTGTCAGCAGCGGCTCACTGACTGCTCGGCCTCCTGACCGTTCGGCCCCGACGCCCCTCGGCGTACGGGCTGTGGTCAGCCACAGGCCGGTGAACACGGCGCAGGCCAGCGTCACGGCACCCGCCGCGAGGAAAGCGCTGTTGAGGCCGGACTCGAAGGAGGCTCCGCCGGACTCCCGCGTGTGGACGATCGCCCCGAGCACCGCCACGCCGAGCACCGCGCCGATCTGCCGGGTGGTGCTGCTGACGCCCGAGGCGAGGCCGCCCTCCTGCGGGCTGACCGCTTGGATGGCGGCCCCGGTCAGCGGCGACATGGTGAGAGCGAAGCCGATGCCGGCGACCGCCAGCCGCCACCACACGTTCCCGTAGCCGGTATCGGCGTGGACGAAGCCCAGCGCCAGCAGCCCCAGCCCGGCCAGCGCCAGGCCGATGCCGACGACGACGCGGAAGCCGTACCTGGCCGCGAACCGGCCCGCGTACGGGCTGACGATCACCATGGCCAGCGAGGTGGGCAGGGTCCGCAGCCCGGCGACCAGAATCGAAGTGCCCTGGACGTGGACGAAGAACTGGGAGAAGAAGAACGACGACCCCATCAGCGCGAACCCGACCACGACCATCGCCGTGTTGGACACCGTGAACAGCCGCTGACGAAACAGCCGCAGCGGCAGCATCGGCGTCGGCACACGACCCTCGATCAAGACGAACGCGGTCAGGAGCATCAGCCCGGCGGCGAAGCTGCCCAGGATCGCCGGCGAGGTCCAGCCTCGGGAACCGCCCTCGATCAGGCCGTAGGTCACAGCGCCCACGCCCGCGACGGACAGGACCGTGCCGGGGACATCGATCGGCGGCGCGCTCGGGTTGCGGGATTCCCCCAGCGCGCGCAGCCCCGCCAGCAGCAGGACCGCGCCGATGGGCACGTTGACCAGGAAGATGGCGGGCCAGCCGAAGGCCTCCACCAGGATCCCGCCCGCCAGCGGCCCGGCGGCCAGACCAATGCCGCTGAACCCGGCCCACAACCCGATCGCTCTGACGCGCTCTCTTGGGGCGGGATACGCGGCGGCGAGCAGTGCCAGCGAGGCGGGGCTCAGTGCCGCCGCCCCCACGCCCTGCAGCACCCGCCCGGCGATCAGCCAGCCGATCGAGGGCGTGAGCGAACACACCGCCGACGCGGCCGTGAACACCACCACCCCGGCCAGGAACACCCGCCTGCGGCCGAACCGGTCGGCGAAGACGCCGCCCGACAGCAGCAGCATGGCCACCAGCAGCACGTAGGCGTCGACGATCCACTGCAGGCCGGTCAGCCCGGTGTGGAGCCGCTGCTGCATGTCGGGCAGGGCGGCGCCGACGATCGTGTTGTCGAGCAGCACCATGAACTGGCCCGCGCAGGTCAGGGCGAGCAACGCTTTCACGGACGTCCCTCCTAAAAGCAGTTAATGACTGCGTTAACGTAGACCCTCATCGGCTCTAAGGCAAGTCTCGACTGCGTTAAGGTGGGGTATGGATGAGCAAGGGCGGGCCAGGCGGCCCGGCGGGCGCAGCGCCCGGGTCCGCGAGGCAGTGCACCAGGCCGTTACCGAGCTGGTCAGAGAGCGCGGCTACGGAAACTTCACCGTCGGCGACATCGCGGCCCGCGCGGGTGTGGCGGACACCAGCGTCTACCGCCGGTGGGGCAACCTCCAAGCCCTGCTCAGCGATGTGCTGCTGACCCGGCTCAACGCGCGGTCGCCGATGCCTGACACCGGCAGCCTGGCCGGCGATCTGCGGACCCACGCCGCCAACGTGGCCCGCGAGGTCACCGGACCCGACGGCCTGGCGCTGGTGCGGCTGACCATCGCGCTGTCAGGCGAGGGTCAGCAGGGCCTTCAGGCGCGCGACGAGCTCCTGGCCGACCGCACCAGGCAGTTGCAGGCCATGCTCGACCGCGCCCGCGGCCGCGGCGAGGACCCGCCTGACGTACTGGAGGTGCTGGACCATCTCGTGGCGCCGATCTACATGCGCGTCCTGTTCGGCGCGGGCCCGCTCACCCCTGACTACCTCGACGGGTTGGTCAACCGGTTGCTCGCCTGATCCGCTCCGTCGCGCTGTGGAACAGCCGCTACCTGGCTTCTGCGCAGGTCAGCTGAGTGCCAGGGGGGTGCAGCAGGTCGGCTTTCCCGCAGAATGCCGTGTGTTCGGCGATGCCCTGGCCGGCTCTGTCCAGGCCCGCAAGCTGCGGCCGATCAGGTTCTGCGCGAGATGACCATGATGTATTCGCAGGGAGCGTTCGTGCGGTTGGCGAAGCCGTGGTCCGCGTCGGCCTGGAAGAACAGGGAGTCGCCTGTGTTCAGGGTCTCGTTGATCCCGCCGATCGCGACGGTGAGGGTGCCTTCGAGCACCACGAGTTGTTTCTCCGTACCCGGCGGATACGCGGGCAGCAGACCTGGTCTTCTATCGGAGACACGCGATGTGCGCCCAACACGACGGAGGCTCCATGCGTTTGATCTCGAGTGGTCAGCACCATGCCACGTTCGAATTCGGCGATCTGCAGGTGATCTCGATGCGAGACGGGTATATCGACATGCCGCCGACACGGCTCCGCGACGAGGGGGGACGCACGCTCGATGAGCTGCCGGCCGCCGTCCCGCTGGCCGGCGAGAACTTGCGGCTGTCGGTCAACGCCTTCTTCGTCACCGACGGCACGCGGTCGGTTCTCATCGACACCGGCGCGTCCAACGCCTGGCACGACCCCACCATGGGATTGATCTACGACGCGCTCGACGAAGCGGGAATCGACCGCGCGCATGTCACCGATGTGGCCATCACCCACAAGCACGAAGACCACGTGAGCGGCCTGATCGCGCCGGACGGTTCAGAGGCGTTCACCAAACTCGAGCGCGTGTGGATCGGCGCGGGCGACACCTCGGTGTTCACGGGGCGGCTCGAGCCGATCCGTGACCGGGTCGTACCCGTGTCGGAGAAGGTCGCGATCAACGACTGGATCACCGCGATCCCGACACCGGGCCACACACCCGGTCACACCGTCTACGACGTCAGGAGCGGCACCGGTCACCTTCTCGCCTGGGGCGACACCGTTCACGTTCCCACGCTCCAATTCGATCAGCCGAACGTGTCCTGGGAGCTCGACGGCAACCAGTCCCAGGCCCGCGCCGCGCGAGCGGCCCTTCTCGAACAACTGACCCGGCCACACCACTTCGTAGCCGGCGCCCACCTCGACTCACCCGGCATCGCCCGCGTGACTCCCTCCGGCGACGGTTACGCGCTGGAATACCTCGCACCACGGATCGGCTGATCGAGCCTGTCGGCTCCGGCCCGCGCTCGCGCTTCCAGCCCATCCCGGTCGAGGGATACCGCGGTATTGGCCGGCCGTGGATCCACGGGCGCCGCCGGGCGGCAGGTGCGTCAGGCGCTTTTGGGCGGCCCCGTGGTCAGCAGCCGGCCGTCGGAGAGCCGCAACCACCGATCCACCTTGATCTCCGCGAGGAACCGCTCGTCATGGCTGACCACCACGAACGCGCCTTCATAGGCGTTGAGGGCGCTCTCCAACTGGCCGACGCTGACCAGGTCGAGGTTGTTGGTGGGTTCGTCCAGCAGCAACAACTGGGGCGCCGGTTCCGCGTACAGGACGCAGACCAGGGTGGCGCGGAGCCGCTCGCCGCCGGACAGCACCGCGACCGGGAGATGAACGCGGGGGCCGCGGAACAGGAAGCGGGCGAGCAGGTTCATCCGCTGCGCCTCCGGCATCTCGGGCGCCGCCGCTGCCAGGTTCTCCGCCACGGTGCGGTCGAGGTCCAGCAGGTCGAGCCTTTGGGACAGGTAGGCGACCCGGCCGTCGGCCCGCTTCGCCCCGCCGTCCTCCACCTCCAGGTCGCCGTTGAGCAGGCGTAGCAGGGTGGACTTCCCGGCGCCGTTGGGGCCGGTCAGGGCGATCCGCTCGGGCCCCCGGATCACCAGGTCGACGCCCTGCCCTTCGAACACGGCCCGCTCGCCGTAGCGGACCTGCATGTGTTCGCCGAGGAAGACCGTACGGCCGGCAGGGACGTTGGTGCCGGGCAGCTCCAGCGCGATCTTCTGCTCCTCGCGCAGGGCGCGGCCCGCCTCGTCGAGTTTCGCCTTGGCGTCGCCGACCCGCGCGGCGTGCACCTCGTTGGACTTGCCGGCCGACTCCTGGGCGTCGCGCTTCATCGTCCCGGCGAAGATCTTCGGCAGGCCCGCGTTCTTGAGGTTGCGCGAGGCGTTGCTCGCCCGGCGGGCAGCGCGTTCGCGGGCCTGCTGCATCTCCCGCTTCTCCCGCTTGAGCTCCTGCTCCGCGTTGCGGACGTTCTTCTCCGCCACCTCCCGCGCGGCGCGCACGGCCTCCTCATAAGCGGTGAAGTTCCCGCCGTAGGAGCGGACCTCGCCCCGGTCGAGCTCGGCGATGCGGTCCATGCGGTCGAGCAGCGCCCGGTCATGGCTGACCAGCAGCAGGCAGCCGTTCCAGTCCTCCAGCACGCCGTACAGCTTGCGCCGGGCCCCTAGATCGAGGTTGTTGGTCGGCTCGTCGAGCACCAGCACGTCGGGCCGTTTCAGCAACTGCGCCGCCAGGCCGAGGGAGACGATCTGGCCGCCGCTGAAGGTGTCAAGGCGCCGGCCGAAGGGGACGTCGCCGAGGCCGAGCCGGTCCAGCTGGGCGCGGGTGCGCTCCTCGATGTCCCAGTCGTTGCCGATCGTGGTGAAGTGCTCCTCGCTCGCGTCTCCGGACTCGATGGCGTCGAGCGCCGCGATCACGGGAGCGATTCCCAGGACCTGGGCCACGTTCAGGCCGCTGGTCAGGGACAGGCTCTGCGGGAGGTAGCCGAGCACGCCCTCGACGGACACGCTCCCGCCGCCGGGCCGGAGCTCACCGGCGATCAGCTTGAGCAAAGTGCTCTTACCGGCGCCGTTCGGAGCGACCAGGCACGTACGGCCCCCGCTCACGGTGAACGACAGCCCCTGGAAGACCGGGGTGTCATCGGGCCAGGAGAAGGAAAGGTTCGAACAGATGATGAACGAATCAGACATGCGGAGAGACCTCGTATGGGACGCGGGCGCGTCGAAACCGCCCAGCAAGGGAAGGGGATTTCGTGGAACGACGACACGGCCACGACGGCGGCACTCCTGGGCGCCTGCCGATGGCCGATCACTTCCGGGTATCACCCGGAGATGTCGTCGTCACCTGCCACGTCTGGTCTCCCTGATTCCGGTCACTCGCGACCCACCATAACAGGAGGGAAGGAGTGCGAGTGCCGTGCGTCAAGCGTCGGCTCAGATGCCCTCCGCTCCTGGCCGCCCCCTGAGGGGGTTCCCGTAGTGCTCGCCGAAAATCGGGCGGATATGGCTGGATAGGCTTCTGAGCTGGGATTCTGTGGGTCTGGCAGAAGGTCTTTCTTGGCGCCGCGGGTGTTCGCGGACGAAGAGCTGGAGCGCCTGCGGGGTTCCCGGAGAAGGAATCAGACGTGCTCCCCAGGGTGATGGAACACGACTCGCCGCAGATCGCGCACCGATTAGGTTTCCGCGCCGTGCCCGTCTGTACGGATGAAATCGACTCACGGGAGGCTGGCACGATGCGGAAACTGATCTTCGGCATGAACGTGACCCTGGACGGCTACATCGCCGCGATCGGCGACGACATCGGCTGGGGCGGGCCGCCGGGCGACGAGCTGTTCCAGTGGTGGCTCGTACAGGAGCAGGCGAGCGATCTGTCGCTGTACGGGCGCAAGCTGTGGGAGACGATGAGCTCCTACTGGCCGACGGGCGACCAGCAGCCCGACGCCACCCCAGCGCAGATCGACTTCGCGCGGAACTGGCGGGACACGCCGAAGGTGGTGTTCTCCTCGACGATCGACAAGGTCGACTGGAACACCCGCCTGATCACCGGCGACGCGGTCGCCGAGATCACCCGGCTCAAGGCCGAAGACGGCGGCCCGATGGGCATCGGCGGCGCGACGCTCGCCGGCGCCGCCATGCGGGCCGGGCTGATCGACGAGTACGCCCTGGTCACCCACCCGGTCCTGGTGGGCGGCGGCACGCCGTTCTTCACGGCGCTGGACAGCTGGGTGAACCTGAACCTCGTGGAGACGCGGACGTTTCCCGGCGGCGTGGTGCTGACCCGGTACGAGACGAGGCGATGAGCACGGGCCAGATGCCCGGCTCGTGAGGCCCCGCCGGCAACGCCGGCGGGGCGGTGGTGTTCAGCTGGTCGGGGTGCTCATTCCGCGGTGACTTCGGTGACGGCGGCCCGTGCGCTGGACTCGTCGACGATGGGGCTTTTGTCTCATGACAGTGTCGGGGGCAGGCCCAGCCATGGTTTGTCGGTGGCGTCGAATCCGGTGAGCTCGGCGATCTTCCCGTCGACGATGTGCAGGACCGCGATGGCAAATAGCCGGTAGTCGGGGTCGTCGGGGGTGCGGAGGTACAGCACGGCGGCAGGCATGCGGTTGACCGTCGTGGTGATACAGCGCCAGTCGTCGTGGCCGCGCTGGAAGAGTCCACCGGAGACCCAGCCGTCCACCGCGTCCTTGGCCGTCATGATCAAGGTGCCCGGCTCGGGCAGCATCGCGAAGCGCAGGTCGTCGCGCAGCAGGGACATCAGCCCGTCGAGGTCGTTGCGCTCATGGGCGTCGATATACGACTTCACCACACCGCGCTCGTCATTCGACAGCTCGTGGGTGGCGGGGCTGCGCCAGTCGAGGCGGCGGCCGGACAGCTGCTCGCGCATCGTCACACGGGCTCGCTGCAGTGCGCTGGTCACCGATGCGACGGTCAGATCGAGGGCGTCGGCGGCTTTCGACGCCGGCCAGCCGAGGACGTCGCGCAGGATGAACGCCGCCCGCTGCCGCGGCGGCAGGTGCTGGACGGCGACGATGAACGCCAGCTCGATCGTTTCCCGCGCCACCACCGATTCCTGCGGGTCCTCGGGGAGCATCCTGTCGGGGTACGGCTGCAGGTACAGCACCTCGGAGCCGGGGTCCGGCAGCTCGGACGGTCCGGGTGCGCGGTGGTTGCGCTTCTCCAGGAAGTCGAGGCAGGCGTTCGTCGCGATCCGGTACAGCCAGGTCCGCAGGGCCGCGTGGCCCTTGAACGACTCCCGCTTGTTCCACGCTCGCAGGAACGTCTCCTGCGTCATGTCCTGGGCGTCCTCGTAGTTCGCGAGCATCCGGTAGCAGTGCACCTGCAGCTCACGCCGGTGGCGCTCCGTGATGAGCGCGAACCGCGCCGTGTCGCCTGAGCGGACCGCCGCGATGAACGTGGCCTCGTCGGCGCCCAGCGGTCTTGCGTCGGTCATGGTCATCAATCCTTCCACCGGTGCGAGGGGCTGAGAGAACTGACGACGTGGCGGAGGATTTCTGATCGGTGAAGCCCGCAATCCAGGGGACGTGCTCCGGGTCGGGCACACCCTCGATGTCGTGGCGTGGCGGTCAGCCGCCGGGGATGTGGAGCCGGTCGACGGCCTCGCGGCGACGGCGTTCCGGACGGCGGTCGTAGCGGGCGGTCGTGGCGGGGGAGGCGTGGCCGACCAGCGCCTGGGCCGTGGCGAGGTCCACTCCCGCGTCGAGCAGCTCGCCGATGAACGTCCGGCGGAAGTCGTGCGGCGTCCTGCGGGAGGCGCCCGCGGCGGTCAGGCGGCGGGACACGATGTCCGCGATCGCCTGCCCCGTCATGTGGGACGGCCGCAGCCGCCCGGCCTTGTTGATCGGGCAGAACAGCGGCCCGGGCTCCCGCCCGCGCACGCGAAGCCACAGCTCCAGCCGGCGTACGGCCTCGGCGGTCAGGTAGACCAGCCGCTCCTTGTCGCCCTTGCCGCGCACCCGGAGCGAGCGAGCCGCCGGGTCGAGATCGCCCAGCGTGAGACCGGCCAGCTCCGCCCGCCGGCAGCCGGTGGAGTAGAGGGCGGCGAACATGGCGCCGTCCCGCCGGCCGGCGGGGGAGTGGTCCTCGTCGCACACGGCGAGCACCGCCGCGAGCGCCTCCGGCTCCACATGGCCGCCGGCGGGCACGCGGGTGTGCTTGTACGCCGGCAGGTCGGCGGCACGCTGGTAGTCCTCGCCGGTCATCAGCCCGAGGCGCCAGGCCTCCTTGAGCACTCGCCGAAGGGCCACGAGATGCTTGTTGACGTGGGCGGGGGACCATCCCTGCTCTCGCATGAGGGTCCGCAACCGGACGGTGTGCTCGTAACGCAGCAGCTCCCAGGGCTGACCGGCCCCGGTGGCCAGGGGGTCGCCGGTGACGAGGCGCGCGACGCGGTCGAGGCAGCCCCGCATGGTGCGCCGCGACTCGGGGCTCTGCAGGCTGTCGAGATAGACCTGGTAGGGGTCGCGCGGGGGCTGGGCGGCGGGATGCCGCTCCGGTACGGCGGGCGCGTTCATCAGAAGGATTCTATTACGAATCTACAATGTAAAGGCGCTCGCTGATGACAAAAAATCACTTATGAACCACAACCTCAAACGACCACAGGACGCCAGGCCTGTCGAGCACCACTGCAAGCAGAGCCGTGAGGCGTTGAAGTTCCGGCCGTCGACAGGACAACAGGCTTCCTGGACGTCAGAGCAAGCAGAGCCTGCCTGCCTGCCTGCCTGGGGCCGCCACACTGGGCCACGGCCTGCGTCCAGACCCCGGACCCCGCGTTCGCACCTCTTAATCGAACGAACTAGTCTGTTTGATTAAGGGGGTGCGGTCCATGGCGACGCAGGTCAGGAAGACGAAGTCCGAGGAGAGGATCCTCACTGCGGCGGCCGAGCTGTTCTATGCGAACGGGCTGCGTGGAGTGGGCATCGATCAGGTCATCGCGGCGTCGGGCGTCGCGAAATCGACGCTGTACGTGCATTTCCGCACCAAGGAGGAGCTCGTCGCGGCGTACCTGCGCAGGACCGACGATTCCTGGATGGCGCAGCTGCGGGACGCCGCCGCACGCGCCGGGGACGACTGTCGCGAGCAGCTCGTCGGGTTGTTCGACGCGCTGACGGACGCCTTCGACCGGCACGGCTTCTTCGGATGCCCGTTTGTCAGCGCGTCGGTCGAGGCCGACCTCGGCTCGGAGGCCCGGGCCATTACCGTGCGGCATACTCTGCGCCGTCAGGCATGGCTGACCGAGCTGAGCGAGAAGGCCGGCGCCGCCGCCCCGGAAGTGCTCGCCCGGCATATCGGGCTCCTGATCGACGGCGCGCTGGCCTCCGGGCGCCTGCTCCAGGACCGAATCGTCGTGGATGAGGCGAAAGCCGCAGCACGCCTGCTTGTCGCCAGCCACACCTGACGGCCGTCCGATGGCACCCCGGGGCCCAGCCGCCAGCCGGCCCCGGCCTTCACGGCAGCCGTCTCCGACGCCCCACAACCGTCCGACATGACAAGAAAGAGGCGCAGTCATGCGCGCAGTGGTTCTGCAGGATTTCGGCACTCCGCTCATCCTCAGCGAGATCGACAAGCCCGCCGCCGGGCCGGGCCAGGTGCTGGTCAAGGTCAAGGCCAGCGGGGTCAACCCGCTGGACATCAAGATCCGGGCCGGCAAGGCCGCCCACGCCAGGCGCACGCTGCCGGCCGTCCTCGGCCTGGACCTGGCCGGCGTGGTCGAGCAGGTCGGCGCGGGCGCCGGCGGCTTCGCGCCCGGTGACGAGGTTTACGGCATGACCGGTGGCGTCGGCGATCTGCAGGGCTCGCTCGCCGAGTACGCGGCGGTCGACGCCCGGCTGCTCGCCCGGAAGCCGGCCTCGCTCGCCATGCGCGAGGCTGCGGCCCTGCCCCTGGTCGTCATCACGGCCTGGGAGGGCCTGGTCGACCGTGCTCAGGTCCATGCGGGGCAGAAGGTCCTCATCCACGGCGGGGCCGGTGGCATCGGCCATGTGGCCGTGCAGATCGCCAGGGCCCGCGGCGCCGAGGTCTTCGCGACCGCCTCACGCTCGGGACTGGAGGTCGTCGAGCGCCTGGGAGCCACTCCTATCGACTACACCACCACCGCCGTGGACGAGTACGTCGCCAAGCACACCGGCGGCGAGGGCTTCGATGTCATCTTCGACACCGTCGGCGGTTCCGTGCTCGACGCATCCTTCGCGGCGGTACGCACCTACACGGGTCACGTCGTGAGCGCCTTGGGCTGGGGGACCCACAGCATCGCGCCTCTCTCCTTCCGCGGGGCGACCTACTCCGGCGTCTTCACCTTGCTGCCCCTGCTGACCGGCCGTGGGCGGGAGCACCACGGACAGATCATGAGCGAGGCGGCCGCGCTCGCCGACGTGGGGGCGCTCAAGCCTCTGCTCGATCCCCGTCGCTTCACGCTCGCCACCGTCGCCGACGCCCATGCGGCCGTGGAGAGCGGCCCCGCCCAAGGCAAGATCGTGATCGACGTCGACTGACCTGCCACCGGCCGGCCGAGTCGATAGGGCCACCTTCCATCGTCATCGGTCGCGATCCCGTCAGCCGCTGCGCGATCGCCAAAATTGACTGTTCGTTCCAGATTTGCATATTCTGTCCGACATGGCACGCGTGAGGGAATTCGACACCGAGGCCGCACTGGGAGCGGCTATGCGGGCGTTCCGGCACAAGGGCTACGAGGGAACCTCGGTGCAGGACCTGGTCGACGCCACCGGTGTGGGGCGCGGCTCCCTCTATGCGGCGTTCGGCAGCAAGGAGGGCCTGTACCGGGCGGTGGTGGACCGCTACCGGGAGCAGTTCGCGCTTCCCCTGATCGATCTCCTCGGCAGGGACATCCCGGCACGGGAGCTGATCAACGGCATTTTCTGCGAGCTTGTGGAGACCATCCTGCGTGACGGCCGCGAGCAGAGCTGCCTGATCGTCAGTGCGGCGACGGAACGGCTGTGCCACGATCCCGAGGTCGCCGCCCGGGTGGAGGCGACTACCTCGTCCCTGGAGGACGCGCTGACCGAGATGATCGCCACGGCACAGGCCAGTGATGAGCTGAGCGGCGAACGCGACGCGAGGGACCTGGCGCGTTTCGTGCTGACCACCATTCACGGGCTGCGAGTCATGGGGGCGATCAATCCCGACCGCCGATACCTGATGAGTGTCGTGGAGGCTGCCCTGAGCTGCCTGCGCTGATGCTTTCACGCCCCGAAAATGTAACGTTCATTCCAGATATATTCGCCGCTGATAGGCGGAAAAGAGCGGTCACCGGCACGGCCGGCGGCTTCCTCATCTGACTGGCGAACCGACGGGCTGTGAGTGGTCGCCGCGGCCCGAAACGGCGAGGCGTCCGGGGACGGCTGGTCCTTCTGACTGCCACACCGCACCTTTTCTCATCGCACGACATCAGCACCACCCCGGACCGCAGCGGCGGCCGGCCTCAGCATTGGAGCATCATGAAGATCGGCGTAGGCATCATCGGAGCGAGCGTCGGAGGCTGGGCGGCCATCAGCCATGTCCCCGCCCTCAAGGCGCTCCCGGACTACGAGTTGCGTGCGATCAGCACCTCGCGCCGCGCGTCAGCCGACCTGGCCGCCAAGGAGTTCGACATCCCGGCGGCCTTCGACGACCACGCGGAGCTGATTTCCCACCCAGGCGTGGACCTGGTGGTGGTGTCGGTCAAGGTGCCCCACCACCACGCGCTCGTCTCCGCGGCTCTGGCGGCGGGGAAGATGGTCTACAGCGAGTGGCCCCTTGGGGTCGACTCCAGCGAGGCGGCCGACCTGGCCGCCCGCGCCGAGGCCGCGGGCGTGCGTACGGTGATCGGATTGCAGGGCGGTTTCCTCCCGGTGATCCGCCACACTCGCGCACTGGTCGCCGACGGCTACGTCGGCAGGGTGCTCGGCACGACGCTGGTCGGATCAGGCCTGTCCTGGGGGCCTGAGACCGACCGCGCGCACGCCTACCTCTACGACGCGGCCCTCGGCGTAACGCCTTTGACGGCATCGGCGTTGCACGCCCTGGAGGCGGTGAACTTCGTCTTGGGGCAACTCGCCGGCGTCTCGGCCAACCTCGTCATCGGCCGTACGGAGGCGCGGGTGATCGACGAGGGCAAGACCATTCCGGTGACGGCGGCTGACCAGGTGTCGATCACGGGCACCTTCCACAGCGGCGCCGCACTGTCGCTGTTCTACCGGGGGGGCTTCTCCCGCGGTGACAACTTCCGCTGGGAGATCAACGGCACCCATGGCGACCTGGTGCTGACCGCGCCCGGCGTCAACGGCAACCTGCAAGCCCTGGACCCGCGGCTACAGGGCGGTCGAGGCGGCGACCAAGCAGTCGCGGACATCGCCCTCCCTGACAGCGTCTTTCGTCCGGTACCCCGCGACCTGCCTGCGCCGGCGCAGGGTGTCGCCCACCTGTACGCGCACTTCGCCCAGGACCTGCGCGAAGGCACACAAACCGTGCCCGGCTTCGGCTACGCGCTCCAGCGGCACCGACTCGTCGACACCGTCGAACAGGCATCCCGGACGGGGAGCCGCCAGATCCTGCCCTGAGCGTCTGGCGTGTCCACGATCGCTCATCGAGCCGGGTCGGTGATGCGGTAGCCCACTCCGGGTGTTGTGGTGATGATCGATGCGTCGCCGAGCTTGCGGCGCAGGCGGCCGATGGTGACGGTGACGGTGTTGGTGAACGGGTCGGCGTGCTCGTCCCAGACCTGTTCGAGCAGGTCCTCGGTGCTGAGGAAGGCGGGGGCGGCGCGGAGGAGGGCTTCGAGGACGGCGAATTCCTTGACCGACAGGTCGAGCCGGCGGCCGTCGCGGGTGACCGTGCGGCGCAGGGGATCCAGCTCGATTCCGGCCGTACGCAGGATGCGGGCACGGGCGAAGGGCTGCCGGCGGGCCAGGGAGTGGATGCGTGCGACCAGTTCGGGGAAGTGGAACGGCTTGGAGAGGTAGTCGTCGGCTCCCAGTGTCAGGCCGCTGACCCGGTCGCCGGGCGAGCCGGCCGCGGTCAGCATCAAGACCATGACGCGGTCGTCGCGTTCGGTGATGCTCTGGCAGAGGGTGTCGCCGTGGATCCCCGGCAGGTCGCGGTCGAGGACGACCACGTCGTAGGCGTTGACGTCCAGCTTGGCCGCGGCCTCCAGGCCGTCGTGCGCCACGTCCACGGCCATGCCCTGGTCGCGCAGCCCCTCGGCGAGGACGGCGGCGAGTGAGCGCGCGTCCTCGACCACCAGCACTCTCACGCCGGGGCTCCTGACCGCACGGACGCCGAGGGCAGGGAGACAGCCACCCGGAGGCCGCCTTCGGGCCGGGCGCGCAGGTCCAGGTCGCCGTCGTGTGCCTCGGCGATCGCCGCGACGATCGACAGTCCGAGCCCGGAGCCGTCGCCGGAGCCGGTCCGGTCGGCGCCGAGGCGCTGGAACGGCTGGGCCAGCCTCGTGACCTGTTCAGGGTCGAAGACCTGGCCGCCCGTCTCGACGACGAGTCGCGCTGTGACCTCGTCGGCCGTGGCGGCGACCCGGATCCACCCGCCGTCGTGGTTGTGGACGACGGCGTTGTCGATCACGTTGTCGACCATGCGGGACAGGAGCGTCCGGCTTCCCCGCGTCCAGGCGCTGTCATGGACGTCGTCGTCCTGGACGGTCAGGCCCCTGGCCGTGATGTCGTCGGCCCGGGCGTCCAAGGCCGCGGAGACCAGACGGCCGAGCGAGATGGTCGTACGGCCGGGCAGGGCGCCGTGCTGGGTGCGGGCGAGTGTGAGGAAGCCTTCGAGAAGGCGGTCGACCTGGTCGAGCTCGGTGCGGAGGCGGTCGGCGAGCGCTACGGTCTGCGCCGCGGGCTCGGGCTTGGCCACGGCCACGTCGAGCGACGCGCGCATGGTCGCCAGCGGGGTGCGCAGTTCGTGGGAGGCGTTGGCGACGAACCGGCCCTGGGCGGCGAAGGAATGCTCCAGGCGTTCCAGCAGCCCGTCGATGGTGTCGGCGAGGTCCTTCACCTCGTCGGCGGGACGCGGCACGGCCAGGCGCTCGTGCAGGTTGTCGGCGGAGATCCGCCGTGTGGCCGCGGTGATCGTCCGCAGTGGGCGCAGCACGCGGCCCGCGACGAACCGGCCCAGCACGACCGAGACCACGGCCATGACGGCGAGCGCGACCGCGGAGCCGATCAGGAGCTGACGCGACTGGGCCGTCCGCATCTCCGAGAGCTGAGCCTGGAGCTGGACGACGAGCTGCTGGGTGGCCGCCTGCTGGGGCGCTGGATTCCCGATGGGCGCTGTGACCTTCGACGACCCGAACGCCACCAGGTTGGTCAGGGCCAGCAGCGCGACGCCGGACAGGAAGAACAAGGCGCCGTACAGGGCGGTGAAGCGTTGCCGTACGGTGCGGACCGGCAGCGCCGGCCGTCGCAGGGTCCTCATGGGTCCTCTCCCCGATCCGTGCCGGTCTCCAGGATGCCGCCCTGGGCCTAACAACGGCATGACAGCGTCCGTTCGGCCCACGTTATGGCCGGATCCGTACAACCTGACGCATGGAAGCAACCATCGAAGTCAGCGGCCTGCGCAAACGCTTCGGGCCGACGGTGGCGCTGGACGGGATGTCCTTCTCGGTGCAGCCGGGACATGTCACCGGTTTCGTCGGCCCGAACGGCGCGGGAAAATCCACCACAATGCGGGTGATCCTCGGTCTTGCCGCCGTGGAGGAGGGCAGCGCGCTGATCGGCGGACGGCCGTACCGGAGCCTGCGCGACCCGCTGCGTCACGTCGGGGCGCTGCTCGACGCCGGGGCGCTTCAGCCGGGCCGTACGGCACGCAACCACCTGTTGTGGCTGGCCCATTCCCAGGGGCTGACGGCGAAGAGGGTCGACGAGGTGATCGAGCAGGCGGGGCTGGGATCCGTGGCCCGGCGCAGGGCGGGCGGATACTCCCTGGGCATGCGGCAGCGGCTCGGCGTCGCCGCCGCACTGCTCGGCGACCCGCCCGTGCTGATCCTGGACGAGCCCTTCAACGGCCTGGACCCCGACGGCATCGTGTGGATGCGCGAGTTCCTTGCCGAACTGGCGGGGCAGGGCCGCGCCGTGCTCGTGTCCAGCCATCTGATGAGCGAGCTGCAGGACACGGCCGCCCATGTGGTGGTGATCGGCCGCGGCAAGGTCATCGCCGACACGAGCGTGGCGGAGTTGCTGGCCGCGGTGTCCGGTGACCGGGTGACGCTGCTGACGGGGGCGCCGTCGGAGGCGGTGAGGGTGCTGTCGCGTGCGGGGGCGACCGTGACGGCCTCCGGCCAGGGCGCGCTGACGGTGTCCGGGCTGGGAGCGGGGGAGGTGGTGGCGCTCCTCGGCGCCGGTGCGGTGCCGTTCTCCGAGGTGTCGGCGCACCGCGCGACGCTGGAGGAGGCCTACATGGAGCTCACCAGGGACGCGGTCGAATTCCGGGCGACGCGATGACCTTCAC
Organism: Microbispora sp. NPDC049125; assembly: GCF_040802045.1. Taxonomy (NCBI): domain Bacteria; kingdom Bacillati; phylum Actinomycetota; class Actinomycetes; order Streptosporangiales; family Streptosporangiaceae; genus Microbispora; species Microbispora sp. NPDC049125. The sequence goes on from NZ_JBEZDW010000004.1 coordinate 214,789, forward strand.
CGTGAACCGCTCTGGACCTGGCGGCCCGGCCCGGGTGCTGCGTGCGGAGTGGACCAAGTTCAGGACGGTACGCGCCTGGGTGATCGCCATGACCGCGGGAGCGCTGGTCATCGTGCTGCTCGGCCTGTTGTCCGCCTCAGGCAGCCATGCCTCGTGCGCCAGCGGTCCCATCGAGACCGTCTGTCCCGCGGTTCCCGTGGGACCGGGCGGCGAAGCCGTGGAAGACAAGTTCTACTTCGTGCATCGGACGCTGGCCGGCAACGGCGGCATCACCGCCCGGGCGACGTCCATGACCGGCCGGATCCGCAAGCCCGACGTCACCCCCGGCATTCGGAACGTCGTCTCCGGACTCGTGCCGTGGGCGAAGGCCGGAGTCATGGTCAAACAGAGCACCGAGCAGGGTTCGGCCTATGCGGCGCTGATGGTCACCGGTGCGCACGGAGTACGGATGCAGCACAATTTCACCCATGATGTGGCGGGTCGTCCGGGCGGCGTATCGGAGGACTCCCCGCGCTGGCTGCGGCTGACCCGGTCCGGTGACATTCTCACCGGGTACGAGTCCACCGATGGCATGACCTGGGCCGAGGTCGGCACCGCCCGCCTGTCCGGGCTTCCGGCCACGGTCGAGATCGGGCTGTTCGCCACCTCCCCCGGCGATCTGACGGTGACACAGGGAGATCTCGGCGGGTCCATTTCGGCGGCGCGCTTCACCGAGGCGACCGCCGTCTTCGACCGGGTCGACCTGGAGGGCGACACATCCGGCGGCGCCTGGCGCAACGACGACATAGGTGTCGCGAAAGAGCCCGACGGATCGCCCCATCACCCAGGTCGCGCCAGCGAGTCCGGCGGCACGTTCAGCGTCACCGGAGTCGGTGACATCGCGCCGTCCATCGAGGGCCAGACCGTCGAGCGCACCCTCACAGGCGTGCTGATCGGGTTGATCGTGGTGATCGTGGTGGCGGTGACGTTCGTCACGGCCGAGTACCGGCGTGGGCTCATCCGCACCACCCTGATCGCCATCCCACGCCGCGGCCGGATGCTGATGGCCAAGGCCCTCACGATCGGCACGGTCACCTTCGTCGCCGGACTCGCCGCCACCGCGATCACGCTGACGTTCGGCACCCAGATCTTGCGTGCCAACGGCAACTACATCCTTCCGGTGTCCCGGCTCACCGAGGTGCGTGTCGTCGTCGGCACGGCGGCACTGCTCGCCGTCGCCGCTGTGCTCGCCCTCGCCCTCGGCGCCCTGCTCCGGCGCAGCGTCGGGGGAGTTGTCACCGCCGTCGCGCTGATCGTGGTCCCGCACGTCCTCGCAACCACGTCCGTCCTGCCCGACACCGCGGCGCGATGGCTGCTGCGCCTCACCCCGGCCGCCGGATTCGCGATCCAGCAGAGCATTCCTGAGTACGCCCACGTGCTCGGTCACTACGCGCCCATCGCCGGCTTCTACCCGCTGGCGCCGTGGGCCGGCTTCGCCGTGCTGGCCGGCTACGCCGCGCTCGCCCTCGGCTTGGCCGTCGTCCAGCTACGCCGGAGGGACGCATGACACAGCACCTGTACGCGGAATGGACGAAACTCCGCACGCTGCCAGGAACCGGCTGGCTCCTGCTCGCGCTCGTCATGCTGACCGTCGTTGTGAGCGTCGCGGCGGCCGCTGTCGTGTCCTGCACCTCGTCGGGCTGCGGCTACGATCCGGCCAAGATCAGCCTCTTCGGCATCCAAGCAGGCCAGGCGGTCGTCGCCATTTTGGCCGTGCTGGCGATCAGCGGTGAGTTCAGCACCGCCATGATCCGCGTCACCCTGGCGGCGATGCCAGGACGGATCAGCGTTTTGGCCGCCAAGGCCGTCATCCTCACCGGGCTGACGCTGGCCGCGGGGAGCGTCGCCGTGCTCGCGTCCGCGCTGGCCGGGCGGCGGATCCTGCTCGGCAACGGATTTCCCCCCGAACTGCCGGCCCTCACCAGTGGGCCGATGGTGCGCGCCGTCTTCGGCTCGGTGCTCTACCTCGCGTTGACGGCCCTGTTCAGCTTGGGTATCGCCACCGCCGTACGGGACTCCGCGACCGCCATCGGCGTCGTGCTCGGCCTGCTCTACCTCTTCCCGGCCATCATCCTCATGGTTCCCGACGCGGACGTCGCCAAGCTCCTGTGGAAGGTCTCACCGATGAACGCCGGGCTCGCCGTCCAAGCAACCACCCACCTGTCCAGCCTGCCTCTCAGTCCATGGGCGGGCCTCGGCGTGCTCGCCGCCTGGGCCGCGGCGGCGCTTGTGGGGGGAGGGCTGCTGCTGCGGCTGCGCGACGCGTGATCGGCATCCGCCGCCGGGTGGGCCGTCGCGGGGGCGCCGATCCGAGGTGGAGGTCCTGTCGCGGTGAATCCGCGATTCACCGCGGCAGGACTCGCGGTTGTCGTTCGGCGGCTGCGGTGAGTTGCCGCGCCAGGTCCTTGAGGGCCTGGCGCAGTTCGTCAGGGGTGTGGACGGTGAAGGGCCATTCCAGGGAGGCGAGGAGGCGGGCCATGCCGTCGAGCCGTTCCGCCCGGGCGCGCATCAGGACGCCGTCGGGTCGGGCGGTGAGTGTGGCGACGCTGCCCGGTAGCTGTCGGGCGATCTCGTCAAGAGGGCCGTCGATGAGGACTTCGACCTCCCAGCGGTAGGGGGCCTGCGCCAGGGCGGCCATGAGATGGATGACCGGGTCGAAGCCCGCAGGGGTGGTGAAGGCGGCGTCGCGGGGGGTGATGGAGGCGATCCGGTCGATGCGGAAGGTGCGCAGGCTGTCGCGGAGATGGTCGTGGCCGATGACGTACCAGCGCCCGGCGTGGAAGACCACGCCGTACGGGTCGACGTCGCGTTCGCTGTGTTCCCGGCGCCAGGTCTGGTAGCGCAGGGTGACGCTTCGGTGGGTGCGGGAGGCCTGGGCCAGGGCCAGTAGAACGCCGGTCTCCGGGACCTGCGCGTTCACGGGGCCGGTGGTGAAAGACATGTCGGCGGTGAAGGACAGGCTGTCGCGCATGGCGGCGAGCGGTTCCCGCAGGGCCTGCGGCAGCACTCGCTCGATCTTGGCCAGGGCGGCGGCGCCGGCCGGGGCGGTGCCGCTCATGCCGAGCCGTTCTCCGGCGAGCAGACCCAGGACGACCGCGAGGGCCTCGTCGTTCGTGAGCACCAGGGGCGGCATCCGGTAGCCGCGGGCCAGCCGGTAGCCGCCGTAACGGCCACGATCGGACTCCACTGGAATGCCGAGCTCCCGCAGGTGCGCCGTGTACCGGCGCACCGTGCGGACGTCAGTGCCCAGGCGGTCCGCCAGCTGGGCGCCGGTGAGTCCCGCGTGTGTTTGGAGGAGTTCGAGAAGGGCGAGCACGCGCGTCAGGGGATGAGACATGGATCACTCACGATAACAGGGCGGAAAGTGTCCTGTATCGACCCTACGCTCGGTTCACCGCTTCGAGAGGGAGAATCGCATGGCTGGTTTCGTGCTTGTTCCTGGCGCTTGGCTGGGTGCCTGGGCTTGGGAAGGCGTCACGCGTGCGCTGCGGGAACGCGGCCACACAGTGCTGCCGTTGACGCTGACGGGCCTCGGCGAAGGCGCCGGCGAGGCGACTGCGGAGACGAACCTGGACACCCACATCGACGACATCGTCACGGCCGTCGAACAGCACGGTCTGCGCGATGTCACCCTGGTGGCGCACAGTTACGCCGCGGCTCCCGTCACCGGGGCCGCCGGGCGTCTGGGATCGCGGCTGGAGCGTCTGGTCTACCTCGACAGCGCCCCGTTCGCCGAGGGGATGGGCATGCTGGACCTCATGCCGCCGCAGGCGGGGGAGCAGCTGACCAGGCAGGTCGCCGACCACGGGGAGGGATGGCGACTGCCGATGCCGCCCGTCGAGGTCCTCGGCTCGTTCGGCAGCCTGGAGGGGCTCGGCGAAGACCAGCTCGGCCTCATGCGCGCGAAGGCCATGCCCCAGCCGTTCGGCACCTACCGGCAGCGGCTCACCGGCGCGGCCGATCCGGGGCCCGGTGTGGACCGAGTCCTGATCGCCTGCGACGACTTCCGGAAGCTGCTGGATGCCGGGGTGCCGATGCTGGCTTTCCTGAACCAGGCGCCGTGGCGCCGATTCGACCTGTCCACCGGGCACTGGCCGATGCTGTCCGCCCCTGGCGAGCTCGCCGATGTCCTTCACGCGGCCGTCTCGGGATCCCGGTAGCAATGAGGAAATCTCCAGTGCACTGCTGTCCGACCTGTGAAAATGGCCGCGTTTGAATGGTCCTGCCGGTGCCGGATCCCCGCGATGACGTGGGATGCCGCGCGAGCGGATCGGCACACAGCGCCTGCGGCAGATGTTCACCCGTGCGGCCCATTCGGTCCGCAGACCTTCGGGCGCGTCGCGGCGGACGTTCTTCCGGCGGCATGTCGAAAGTGCTCGACCGGCTCCGACCGATCAGTGAACAACGACGAACCGGGGGAGAGATCATGTCCGCTGTCAGCCAGTCCACCAACAAGCAGACCGTCGAGCGGTACATCGACGGGTTCAACAAGTCCGACCACGAGCAGATCCTTTCGTGCCTGACCGACGACATCGAGTGGACCGTGTTCGGCCACTTCCGGATCACCGGCAAGGAGGCCTACGACGCCAACATCGAAGGGCAGGACCCGGTCGGCGTTCCCCCGAAGGTGACGATCACGCGGATGGTCGAGGAGAACGACGTCGTCATGGCGGAGATGACCCTCGAAGCACTTCAGAAGAACGGCACCGTGATGCGCGCCGCGATGGGCGAGGTGTTCGTGATGCGCGGCGGTCTGATCCGCGAACGCCGGGCGTACGTCGTGCCTCTGACCGAGAACGACTACAAGTGACGGACGGTCACGCAGCGGGGCTCCCTTCCTCGTTCCGATTCACTGCTGATGTGGGGTTGGCGGGTGGGATGTTGTGATTAAGGCGGAAAGTGTTGTCAGGATCGTAGACGGCCTTGATTTCGGTGAGGCGCTGGTAGTCCTCGGGCTCGTATGCTGAGCGCACCTCCTGGGCGGCGTCCTCGCCATTCATGAAGTTCAGGAGACGGCCGCCGGTGCTCCACGGGACGAGCGCTTCGAGCATGCGTTTGTGTGCTGGCCGGATTTCGGTGATGTCGGCACGTTCCAGCCGGGAGACCACGTTGAACAGGTATCGCGCGTCCCGGTTGCCCACGGCGTTGGCGACGGCCGGCGGGAGGGCAAGTCGGCCGCCGAGGTGACGCAGTTCGAAGATGTGCGGCACCGGCGCGTGGGGTGGGGCCAAAGCGAGGATGGTGCGTACCGCCGTGGTGTCGAGCTCGCCGAGCAGGGTGGTACTGGCCTCGATGGATCCGGGGAAAGGCGGATCGGCATAGATGGACCCGGCTTCCGTATAGGGCAGTACGCGGAGGGTGTCGCTCGTCGGGCCGAGTGCCCGCAACGGTTCGACCAGGTTCTCGGCGGCATCGAGAACGTCCGCAGCGTAGGCGATACGAACATGAACGGCCTGTCGGCCTCGCAAGGCCTCCGGAAACGCGGCGATGTCCGGATAGGACATCTGCATGATCGATGAGCTCATCTCATCGGGCACGGTGGCCGTCCAGCGCAGGTAAGTGTCGAACACCTCGGCGGCCAGTTCGCCGGGGAACTGCAGCGATCCGCCGTAGAGCATGGTGATCGGCACGAGACCGATCTCGATGCCGGTCACCACACCGAAGTTGTCCCGACCGCCACGCAGCCCCCAGAACAGGTCCGGGTAAGACTCCTCAGTGACATGCCGCAACTGGCCGTCCGCTGTGACGACGTCGATGCTGCGCACGTGATCGGCGGCGTAGCCGTAGCGCCGGGAGAGCAGACTGAGCCCTCCGGCCAGGGTGTAGGACACCACGGCGAGGCCCGGATAGGAGCCTGACAACGGCGCCAACCCGGCAGGCGCGGCCTCGTGAATCACTTCGTCCCATCGGGTTCCGGCTGCCACCCAGGCCGTGTTCGTCTCGAGGCTCACCCGGACACCCGTCATCCGAGTGGTGTTGATCAACACTCCACCCTCACCCGCGATGCCGGCTGACGCATGTCCAGTGCCCTGCACGGCCACCGGAAGCGCGTGGCTTCTGGCGAATTCCACCGCGGCCCGCACGTCGGTGGTTCCGGTCGCGCCCACCACAAGGTCGGGCCGATGCTGACGAGCGAGTTGGTACCCGGCCCGTTCGATGTCATAGCCCTCGTCTTCGGGCGTGAGCACCGGGCCTCTCACCCGCTTAGCGAGGGTTTTGACCTCGGCTGGGTCGATGACGGTGGACTGGAAACGTTGTGGGCCTGAACTGCTCACGATTATTTCCTCTGGGTTGTCGGGTACGGGTGTTCGATCGACCGAAGCGGCCATAGGTAGTAAGGTGACCGTACTATTAATCGGCACGGTATTGTCAAGTCACCTGACGAATCACGACGGAAGGGGGTGTCCAGGATGACGACGCGCGCCGGAAGGCAGGGCAACCAAAATGTGAGCGAGATCCCGCTTCCTGCCTTGTTCACGCAGGCCAAGGACGTCACGCTTGCGGAGCTGCACCGGAGGCTCGATGAGGAGGGATTCGAGGGGATCCGTTATAGCCACGGCGCTGTTTTCCGGTTTATCGACGCCGAGGGCTCGCGGCTGACCGTGCTCGCCGGACGCTCAGGGCTCTCCAAGCAGGCGCTCGGTGAGGTGGTTACCGAGCTCGAGCGGCACGGCTACGTCGAGCGGGCGCCCGATCCAGTCGACCATCGCGCCAAGATCATCCGACTGACCGAACGGGGAAAGAAGGCACAGGTTGCCGCCACTCGAATCCTCGAGGATATCGAGCAGCGGTGGGCACAGCACCTCGGCCGGGATCGGATCGGTGGCATGCGCATAGTGCTGGAAGAGGTCGTCCGTTTCGAAAAGGCTAGGCAGGGGCCCTCTCGCTGCTGATCCGCGCCCCCAGTGCGACATCATGTTCGAGAGTGTCGATCTTCGTGCTGGGCCTCGGCGAAGGCCGAGGCTTGAGTGTCTGAGATGAACTGCTGTTCCGTAAGGGGATCCTCAACCGGAACACCAGCCGCCCCGGGTCAAGGTGTTCCGTATAGGTGTTCCGCGAACTGTTCCGGTGAAGGCCTCCTATCCGGACCACTGGAGCGCGTGAACGGAACCCGCGTCGGCTACGCCCGCTGCTCCACCGGCAAGGCGTCGGGATCCTGCTGTTCCTGCGGGCGGGTGCGTCCGGCGGCTACGCGACCGTGCTGCTGCCTGCGCTCGTCGTGCACGGCGTGGGCAACGGTCTGTCGTTCCCCAGCCTGAACATCGCCGCCGTCGGGGCCCTGCCCGACGACCGCCAGGGCCTGGCCTCCGGCCTGATCACCTCCGGCGTCCAGGTCGGGGCCGGCATCGGCGTGGCGGTGCTGGCGGCAGTGATGGCCGTCCCGGTGTCCCCGCTGGACGGTTACCGCGCGGCGTTCCTGACCGCCGGAGTCTTCTCGCTGGTCGGCGTGTTCATCGCCTATCTCGGCCTGCGTGCCCGCGCCGAGCCCCCGGCCACCGCACCGGCCTCCACCCGAGCCTGAGGAGCACCGCGATGACCCTGAACCTGACCCCCGACGAACTGCTGTCCACCACCCGGGCCGTCCGCAAGCGGCTCGACCTCGATCGGCCCGTCCCGCGCCGGCTCATCGCGGAGGGCCCACCGCTGACCGAGGACATCCGCCGCATGAACCACGCTCCGCGCTCCACCCAGGGTGTGTTCGACGGGCTACGGCACCTGACCGACAACATCCACCGCGTCCCGGCGTTCGTCATCCCCGCCATCGAAGGACGCACCGACCACGCCTCGACGGCCGTCCAATCCGGGACATGGGGCTCCATCCTGCCGGCGACATGGAACTTCATGCTCGCCGCCCGCGCCCGCGGCCTCGGCACCACATGGACCACCGCCCAAGGACCACTCGAACCCGAACTCGCCGCCACACTGGGCGTCCCCTACAACGAGGTCATGCTCGCCGCGTTCATCCCGCTCGCCTACACGATCGGCACCGACTTCAAACCCGCGCCCCGCATCCCACGCGACCAGATCCTGCACTGGGATCGGTGGTAAACGCCCCGACCGCTAGGCCGAGCACCCGGCCAGGCCGCAGAGGCGGCGGACAGGGCCGGCCGCAGGTTCCTCAACCCCGGTGACGGTGAGCGTGGTTCGGGGGGAGGCCGGCCCGCGCCGCAGTCAGCGGGCCAGGGGGATGACCCTGCGGAACTTGCCGCCGGCCGACTGCTCCGGCGGCTCCTCGGCGCGTTCCAACGCGACGTGCTCGGCCCTGTGTTCGGCCAGCAGGCGTGAGATCTCCTCGCGCACGGTCCGCCACACGTGATCGGGGTCGGCGCCGTCCGCCTGCTTCAGCCGCACCCGCAACATGACCGGCGCGCTCTGCACGAGCTGGAACTGCGCGATGCCGGGGACGCGGTCCAGCAGCGTGCCGAACGCCATGGGGGAGATGTGGACGTGCCCGCCGTCACCGGCGGGGAACTCGAGCATCTCCGCCGCGCGGCCCTGCACCTGGACGGCGGGCAGCGGACTGCCGCACGGGCAGGCGTCGGGCCGCACCAGGACGTTGTCGCCCAGGTCGTAGCGGAGGATCGGCTGGACCCGGTTGGCGAGATTACTCAGCAGGACGGTGTGCGAGGGCCGCCCCGGCGGGACGGGCCGGTGGTCGGCGTCGACCGGCTCCAGCACCGCCCAGTCGGTGTTGACGTGCAGCCAGTTGTGCGCGCAGCCGTAGGCGAGGAAGCCGCACTCGGTGGCGGCGTAGGCGGAGCGGACCTGGGCGTGGAACGCGGCGGCGATCCGGGCGCGGTTCTCCGCGGTGAGCGCCTCGCCACCGGCGATGACCACCCCCGGGTGAATGCGCAGGCGGCCGGCCTCCTGCTCGCCGGCAAGCAGCCCGAGCATGCCGGAGAAGCCGGCGAGCGAGCTGGGGTTGTATCGGTTCAGCTCGGCGGCCAGTTCCGGCAGCGGCTTGTGGATGGAGAACTCCCGCAGCATCCAGCCCAGCCGCGGGTGGTCGCGCCGGAACCGCGCGGCCCCGGCGACGGTGGAGAAGTGGCCAGGCGGCGCGGAGACGATGGCGGTGCGGCCGGCGCCGCGCATGAGGCGCACGAGATCGCCGATCCCCAGCCCGGCTCGCGCGCGCTGCCCGACCGCGTTGCCCACGGCCACGCTCCGTTCGTCCTGCAGGAAGATGCCGCGCAGCCCGCTGGTGCCGGACGTGGTGGCCACGAGGTACCGCCCCTGGAAGCGCTCGCCCACGAGGGCGGGGTCGGCGACGAACTCCCGGGCCTTGGCCAGCGTCACGTCCGGGTCGGTGACCCAGTCGTCGAAGCGCGCCATGAGCGCCTTCTTGTCGGTGACCGGGAGCCGCGCCGGGTCGTCGATCTCGTCGGGCAGCGCCCGGTACAGCTCGCGGTAGTAGGGCGAGTGGGCGCGGGCATAGGCCACAGCCTCGGCCAGGCGGGCCCGTTGCCGCCGCGCGATCCCCTCGGGGCCCTCGCGCAGCGCCCGCCGCGCGTCGCGGGCGAGGCTCCGTTCGTTCTCTGTCATGACGGGTCGTTCCCTTCTGCAGCGTCCGCGCGGACCGAGAGCAGGCCGCGCGCGGCGACGTCGAGGCCGTGCTGCGCGGCCCGCCACAGCTCGTCCTGCGACCGGCCGAGCTCGATGCTCGCCAGGCTCGCCTGCTGGACGGCGCCGATCAGGGAGCCGGTCATGGCGGCGGCGGTGATCGGATCCAACTGGTCCGGGAACGCCTTCAGCAGTTCGCCGGCCATCCTCCGCTGCAGGTCCAGCATCAGGTACAACCCCTTGGCCTGCAGCGCCGGCGTCGTCATCATCAGGTGGACCTCCGCCGACAGCTCCTCGGGCTCCTTGCGGGGCACCTCGGGGCGGCGCCGGGCGGCGTACTCCTGCACCGCCCTGGCCAGCAGCTCGCCCGGCCCCTCCTGCGGCCGCGGCACCGCCAGCGCGCCGAGCAGCAGGCCGAAGATGTGCTCGACGTCGGCGAACACGGCCTCGTCCTTGGCGCGGAAGTAGTTGAAGAACGTCTTGGGGTCGACGTCCGCCGCCACGGCGATCTGCGCCACCGTGGTCTGCTCGTACCCCTGCTCGGCGAACAGCCTCATCGCCGCGGCGATGATCCGCTGCCTGGTCAGCCGCTTCTTGCGATCGCGGCGCGATTCCTCCATGCGCAAAATATACATCACATGGAACTTTCCAGAGAGTGGAGAATGTTTCGAGCCGGCCGACGCGGGCCGCGTGTCCGGCCTTCGACTCACTCAACCAAGATCGCGATTGTGTCGCGCGCGCTGACCGCCGGGCTCGGGCAGGGCATGCCACTGGGCGACCTGGGGGGCGAGGCCGGCGCCGATCGGGTCGCCGCCTGGTTCACCGGCCGATGGGGCGGTGCGGCCGCGGCGAGTTTCAACGCCCGCCTGGACGCGCTGGGTCCCGCAGGCGAGACAGGCCCTGGCCCACCGTCCTGGGAAACGAATCGCCTGCATCGCCTGCTCGGCCACGACGGCTGACAGCGTATGTACGTCCGTCGGCTGGGGATGAGGACCGCCTTCAGGGGAGGAGGTTCGGCCAGTCGCCGCCGCGAGCCCGTACGTCCGCGGCCACCTCCTCAACCGACCGGCCGTCGGTGTCGACGCGCAGTTCACCCGCCCCGGCGCTGTCGAGCGCCACGGCCTCGTGCGCCGCTCGTCCGGCGATACGGTGCAGGGTGCCCGAGCCCAGCCCGCGCAGCTCATCACCCGGTGTGGTGGGCCCGCCTCCCTGGCCACGTCGCGCGACGCGCTCGGCCAGCGTTGCCGGCCCCGCATGCAGCCGGCATACGGTCAGTGCCACGTCGTGCAGCAGCTCGGCATAGCCATGGACGGCTTCGGCTGAGACGGCCTCCCCGGAGACGATCAGGCACCGGGCCCCGGCCGCGCGGTGCCCTGCCCAGATGGCCGCGAGGTTGCGGGCCTTGAGGCGATGGCTGTCCACGTCGTCGTCCGCGGCGGGACGCAGCGCACCGATCTGCTTCACATCGACGTAGGCGGCTCGTACGCCGGTCCGGTAGACCTGCATGAAGATCTGGTAGCCAACCGCCGACTTCCCAACCGCCGTCGCACCGGACAGCCACAGCACAGGCACCGGCTCGGAAGCGGGTGCGGCATCCGCCTGGGAGGTCGGGGGGTTCTGCTGGTCGACGACGCGGTGGAAGGTCACGGCGGGGAGGGTGCCCGGCCATCCTCCAACCCGTTCACAGACCAGCCGGGCCGTCTCGGACACCGCCAAGCCGCCGGTGTCCACGCTCACGTCGGCGTAGTTGCTGCGTTCCAGGGCTTCTGCTTCGATGACCGCCTCCCGCAGCAGATCCGGACGCCATCCCCGCGCGAGGAACCGTTCCTTGAGCTCAGCGCTGTCGACGCGCAGCCGGCACACGGTGAACGCGGCCTCGGGAAGAAGCGCGGTGTACTCACGAACCTGCTCGGGAGTGTCCACGAAGCCCGCAAGGACCAGACATCGCACTCCTTCCTGCCGAAATTCGGCCACATCGCGGCCAGATTCCGCGCGCGGAGGCGATGCGTCAGGCCCTCTGGCATGGGGTGGCACAGGCTGATCTGGTCAGCGTCGACAAACGCCGTCTTGACGCCGGCACGACTCAGCTGCGCAAACACCTCCCAGCCGACCGTGGACTTCCCGACACCCGTAGGCCCTGAAAGCCAGAGCACAGGTAGAGAAGCGTCGGTCATCCGCGCGACACTAGCGGGCTCCCGGTGCGGCGAGCGAGTGCGTTTCGCCGCCGTCAGGGGGCGGGTGAGGCGCTGATTGGGACGCGCGGTTCCAGGTCCAGCCGGGTGGCGGGTGCCTGGTCGGCCGGCTTCAGCGCCCCGCAGATGTGCGCGGCACAAGGGCACCTGGCCGCTGCCGACGTCCAACGGCGGGAACGGCCAGGTGCGTCATGACGGTGCTCCTCAGAGGCTGCGAGCGGTGATGTCGCCGTAGGCGGTGGTCGCGTGGATGTCGAGCTGGGTGGCGCCGTCGTTCTTGAGCCCGTTGCTGATGCGGCCGAAGGGCGTGCTCGCGTCGAGAGCGGCCGAGACTCCCGGGGCGGCGCCGACCGAGATCGCGCCGGCCTGGGTTCGCAGCACGACCGTGCCGTGTACGGCCTCGGTGACACTGATGTCGCCCTTGCTGGTGCTGATCTCCGCGGGCCCGGTGAGGCGGCCGACCGAGACGTCACCGGCGTCGGTGGTGATGCGGACGCTCGCGGCCTCGTCGAGCTTGATCTCGCCCTGTGAGCCCTCGAAGGCCACGTCGCCCAGCCGTCCGACGCCCCGGAGCTCGGCGCTGGCCGCCTTCGCCTCGACCCGGGAGCCGGTGGGCAGCTGAACCGTCACCTCGATGGATCCCGAGGCGCCGAGGAACTGGTTCTTCGCCGAGGCCTCGATCCGCAGGACGCCGTGACCGTATTCGACCTTGGTCTGCTCGGCCACCTTCACGTCGCGGCTCTTCGAGGCGTCCGCCGGCAGGATCTCGACCGCGGTGTCGGCCCGGTCGGCGGCGATGAAGCGGACCCGTCCGGCGGGGATGTCGAGGACGGCGGAGATCGGGGCGGGGGTGTCGAACTTCTGCATCGTGCTCTCCTGCGGTCGTTGTTTCTTGTGGTGGAAACGCTACGTTGCATTTCAGGAAGCTGCAACAGTGTTGTTGCGAACATTCTATAAAACCACAGGTCATAGGCGATAAATCGTTGCGATAGCCTGGACGGTAATGCAACAGCAACCCCAATTGCGTGTTGCAATGATTTGGGGCTGAACGCTATGCTGGAGGCATCAGGGAACTCGAAGGAGATCGCGATGCCGGGAGGCAGGCTCACCCAGCAGGACCGCCAGCAGATCGCGCTGGGGCTGGCCGACGGCCTCCCGTACGCGGAGATCGCCAGACGTCTCGACCGCCCCACCTCCACGATCACGCGCGAGGTGATGCGGAACGGCGGCCCCACCGCCTACCGCGCCGACCTGGCCCATCGCGCCACCGAGCGCCGCACTCACCGGCGCAGGCAGGCCGCGCCCCGGGGGCCGGAGGCGTCGCCGCAGCCCCACGGACGCGACGCCGAGGCCGTGCGCGACTACGAGGAGACGTTGACCACCGTTTTCATGCAATCGGGTCTGCCCAAGATGATGTCCCGGGTGCTGAGCTGCCTTTACACCACGGACGCGGGCAGCCTCACCTCGTCCGAACTCGTCCGGCGCCTCCAGGTCAGCCCGGCGTCCATCTCCAAGGCGATCACGTTCCTGGAGAGCCAGGACCTCGTCCGACGAGTACGCGACGAACGCCGCCGTGAGCGCTACGTCGTCGACGACGACCTCTGGTACCAGGCGATGGTCGCCAGCGCACGATCCAACGCGCAGCTGGTGGAGGCCGCGCGGCAGGGCGTCGGCATCCTCGGCCCCGACACCCCCGCCGCCGTCCGCCTGGAGAACATCGCCCGCTTCCTCGACTTCGTCGGCGAGGGCCTTACCCGCGCCGCGGAGCAGGCCCGCGAGGTCCTCTACACCCATCCCAGGGAAACCTGATCATCGCCGGCCCCGGCCCGAGCACGCGGACGCCCACCGCGGGACCGGGTGGACAGGGTGTCGAGTACTCCGGTGACATGGCGCGATCACGCTTCGGCACAATTGCTGATGTGCGGGTTGGATTGCTCGGACCGTTCGAGGTCCGGAACCACGATGGGGCCGTTGTGGAGGTTCCCGGGGTTCGACTGCGCGCACTGCTGGCCGCCCTCGCCCTCGAACCCGGCCGGATCGTCACGCGTACGAGGCTGGTGGACTGGATCTGGGGGCGACGGCCGCCCGCGGACGAGGCGAACGCCTTGCAGGCGTTGGTGTCCCGGCTGCGCAGGGTGTTGCCGGACGGTGTGATCGAGGCGGAGTCCGGCGGGTACCGGCTGGCCGTCGCTCCTGACGCCGTGGACGTGTGCCGGTTCGAGCACCTGGCCGGTCAGGCCCGTGCCGCCGAGCCCGCGGCGCGGGCGGACCTGCTGCGCTCGGCCCTGGCATTGTGGCGCGGCACGGCCATGGCGGACATCGCCCTGGGAGACAGCGATGCGTTCGACGCCGCGGTCGCGCGTCTGGACGAGCTTTACGTCGCCGCGCTCGGGGACCGGGTGGACGCGGACATCCGCCTCGGCCGCGGTTCGGAGTTGATCTCCGAGCTGACCGAGCTGGTTTCCACGTATCCGCTGCGGGAGGGGTTCGTGGCGGCCCTGATGCGGGCGCTCGCCGAGGCGGGGCGTGGGGCCGAGGCGCTGACCGTGTACCAGCGGACGCGCGAGCGGCTCGCCGAGGAGCTGGGCGCCGACCCGTCGGCCGAGCTGTCCGCGCTGCACACCGCGTTGCTGCGTGGCGAGCTGGGTGAGCATGCGGACGAACGCAGGACGAACCTGCGCGCCGGGCTGACGAGTTTCGTCGGCAAGGACGACGACGTCTCCGCGGTCGCCGGTCTGGCCGGCAGGCACCGGCTGGTCACGCTGACGGGAGCGGGTGGCTCCGGCAAGACGAGGCTGGCCACGGAGACCGCGCGGACGATGCTCGCCGAGGTGCCTGATGGGGCGTGGCTGGTCGAGTTGGCCTCCGTGCGGGCGGGCGGCGACCTGGCGCAGGCCGCCCTCACCGCGATCGGCCTGCGTGACCAGGCATTGCCCGGTGCCACGCGGGGTGGAGAACCGATGGACCGGCTCGTCACCGCGGTCCGGGAGCGCTCGATCCTGCTGATCCTGGACAACTGCGAGCACGTGATCGAGGCTGCGGCGGATTTCGCGGATCGGCTTCTGGGGGAGTGCCGGAGGCTGAGGATTCTGGCGACGAGCAGGGAACCGCTCGGCATCACCGGGGAGGTGCTGTGGCAGGTCGAGCCGCTCGCGCTGCCCGCGGAGGGCGCGGACCCCTCCGAGGCCGGGTCCGCTCCCGCGGTGCGGCTGCTGCGGGACCGCGCGGAGCTGGTGCGCAAGGGCATCGGCTCCGACCCGCGCACCTTGTCGGCCATGGCGCGGATCTGCCGGGCGCTCGACGGGATGCCGCTGGCGATCGAGCTGGCCGCGGCACGGCTGCGGACCATGTCCGTCGATCAGCTGGCACGTCGGCTCGACGACCGATTCCGCCTGCTGACCGGCGGCAGCCGTACGGCGCTTCCCCGGCACAAGACGCTGCGCGCGGTCGTGGACTGGAGCTGGGATCTGTTGACCGAGGCCGAACGTGCCGTACTGCGGCGGCTTTCGGTCTTCTCCGGCGGGGCGAGCCTGGAAGCGGCCGAACGGGTGTGCGGGGACGAGGCGTCCGGCGTGGATCAGGTGCTCGACCTGCTGACCGCGTTGATCGAGAAGTCCTTGCTGCTCGCCGACGGCGAGGACACGCCGCGCTACCGCATGCTCAACACCATCAGGGAATACGCTGCGGACCGGCTCGGCGAAGCCGGGGAGACCGAGCAGGCGCGGCGGGCGCACCTCGCCTATTTCACCGAGCTGGCCGAGACGGCCGAGCCGCACCTGCGCCGGGCCGAGCAGTTGGAGTGGCTGGCCGCGCTCAGGGCCGAGCACGACAACATCGGTACGGCTCTGCGCGGAGCGATCGCCGAAGGATGGGCGCAGGAGGCGATGCGGCTGGTCGCGGCCGCGGGCTGGTACTGGTTCCTCAGCGGGCACCGGGACGAGGGCACCGAGCTGAGCATCGCGGCGGCCTCGCTGCCCGGTGAGGTGCCCGACGAGGTGCGGGCGATGGCGTACACCATCGTGACGGTGTTCATGAGCTCGGGGCCCGGCCGCGACCAGTATCAGGCGCGGGAGTGGATCGAGGAGGCGCACCGGCTCACCAAGGACGGGTATCGTCACCCCCTGCTCGGGTTCGTCGCCCCGCTGGAGCGGATGCTGCGGGAGCCGATGGAGTTCCTGTCCGCGTTCGAGCCGCTCATCGCCGGCGACGACCCATGGGTGCGCGCGCAGGCCAGGCTCGCTCGTGGCCGATTGCGGCTGACGCTCGGCGGCGACGATACTGACGTGGACGTCGATGCCGAAATCGCCCTCGCCGAGTTCCGTACGCTGGGTGAACGGCTGGGGATCTCACTGGCGCTGACCTTCCTGGCCGATCGGCTCGCCATGCGGGGCGAGTTCTCACGCGCGTGTGAGCACTACGAAGAGGCGGTCGGGGCGCTGACCGAGGTGGGCGCGACCGAGGACGCGGTCGGCCTGCGGGCGCGGCAGGCCCAGCTGTACTGGCTGCTCGGCGATGAGCGGTCCAGCACGTCCGCCATGGCACAAGCGCAGCGGTACGCGGGCGAGATCACCTGGCCGGACACGCTTGCCGAGCTGGCGATTTCGAAGGCGCAGCTGGCGCGCTGGCGCGGCGAGCCGGACAAGGCGCGTCGGCACCTGGCCACGCTGCGGGCGACAACGGGCGACGCGGAACCAGGCGGCGCGGTCCGCGCCAAGGCCATGGACCTGTACGGCTACCTCACCGAGGATCTCGACGAGGCCCGCGCGTATCGGACCGAGGCGCTCCGCGCGGCCATGGAGATGCCGTATCCACCGCTGATCGCCGAGGTGCTGATCGGGATCGCGGATCTCGCGCTGCGCCGGGGACAGTACGAGCAGGCCGTGCGACTGCTCGCCGCAAGCGACGGCGTGCGCGGTACGCCGGATCGTTCGCAGCCGGACGTCTCCAGGATCACCACGGCCACGCGGAGTCGCCTCGGCGAAGCCGTGTTCGCCGAGGCGGCCCTCGCCGGTCGGCGGCAGGACTGGCGTGAGCTGGCCGAGGCCACCCTCGCTTCGTGAACTACGCGCACCGCAGTCCGCTCTTCTTTCATCTCAGCGCGTCGACGGCGGCGCGCACAGGACGTTGCCGTCCAAGAAAGTCGGTGTTGTCCGTCCACTGGTCCACCGCGCCGGACAGCGGCAGGCCACCCAGCTCGGGATGGGTGATCGTCCGTGCGAGGGCTCGGGCGACGCGTTCGGCATGTATGACCTGGAAGGGCCGGCCGTGGTACGGCCGCCGCGTGGGGTCCACGTGCTCCGCGAGCCCCGTGTCGTTCTGAAGGGCGGCGACGAATTCGTAGGCGTCGCACAGGTGCCGTTCTCGCGCCGCGTACTGCGTCGCGAGAACGGCGCCATGCAGCGCCGGTGTCAGCTCGTCGGCGAACGGCAGCCGCTTGAACGCGCTCCCCAGCCACTTGCTGTACGGGGCGTACCGCCTCCCGAGGAGAAGGCACAGCCGCATCAGGTCACGCACCAGCCGTCCCGCGACCACGGCGGACCCGAGATCGTCCCCTACTTCGGCGCAGCGCCCGACGAACGCCTCTTCCTGGGAGATCCGCTGCCACTGACAGGCCAGCAGATACCGCCACACCTCGTCGGGGTACCAGGCCAGACGCCGCCGCGCCGCGGTCAGCGTGCCGAGCCCGTCATGAAACACCGCGCCGCCGGTGACCTCGGCGAGCTTCTGCTGGGGCATCGCCAGCCAGTCGCGGACCGCCGGGGGGGTGGTCACCGTACCGAGGCCGAGGTGGGCGTTGAGCCATCCGCCGACGTCGTTCACAGAAACCCGGTGATCGACCGGGCCGTCCGTCATCTCCATGAGGCCGGCCGGGCTCCCCGGGGTGGCGTGACGGAAGTGCGTGGGCCGGCCCCGTATCTGCTTGGGCAGCCGGTCCGCCAGGAGCCGATGCAGGTCGGCTCCGTGGCGGGCGGCCACGTCCGGCGTGAGGAACAGATCCAGCCGCGGGCCCCAGTCGTGATCCGCCGACCGCTCGGTGTCGAAACCGAGCACCTCAGATCCCGCGCCGGCCCTTGCGGCGGCGTACCGCAGCCCCGGATACGCCGCATCGAGGATCGGCCGCACCGCCTCCTCGAAGAGGATCCGTGACAGCGCGAGACCCGGGAGGAACTCGGGGGCAGGTGTCGTCATGTGATCACTGTGGCCGGGGGAGGGCCGCGAGAGCCACCGAGTATCGCCGGACCGGCCGGCGGTCGCCAGGGCCGGGGGGACGCGGGCCTTCAGCTGAGCTGCTTGTAGTAGAAGCTGCAGTCTTCGAGGGGGCCGTCCGGGGCTGCCGCGTAGCCGGGGACGACTCCGTACCGTGTCCAGCCGCCGGCGTGGTAGAGGCGGTCGGCGGCGCTGCCGGTCACGGTGTCCAGGAGCAGCAGGGTGGCTCCGGCTCGTCCGGCGGCCTGCTCGGCGGTGGTGAGCAGCGCGCGGCCCAGTCCCTTGCCGCGGGCGTCACGGTGAACCATGAGCTTGAGGATCTCGGCCCGGTGCCGGCCGTTGGGCTTGCCTTCCAGAGCGAGGCTGACGGTCCCGATGACGGGGCCGGTGACGACGCCGGGCGCCCGGGCGACCCAGACGGTGAGGCTGCCGTCGGACACGGCGGGTTGCCGGGCGCGCCACCAAGCCGCTGCGTCGTCCCGGCCGAAAGGGTGCAGGAAGCCCAGAGAGGAGCCGTCGGCGACGGCGTCCGCGAGGAGGTCGGCAAGGCCTGTCACGTTGCTGCCGAAGTCGTCGGCGGACAGGCGGGTGATGGTGTGCACCGTGTGGCTCCTTCGTCCTGGCCTCGGAGACGTCTACGCCGGGGTCTCATGCCCCGGCCGCGTCCCCGCAGCGGCACGACAATACGTCAACTGCGATCACCAGACAGGCGTGGGTGCGGTGACCAGGGCGAATCTCGGTTGCGGCGGGGTGTGGCGCTCCGCCATGATCCGCTCATGGTGTCAATAGTGCAGAACGTGGCGATCGATTGCGCCGACCCCTATGAGCTGGCGAGGTTCTGGAGCCAGGTGACCGGCTGTCCCCTCAATCCGGAGGACGAGCCGGGCGACCCCGAGGCCCAGGTGATGCTGCCCGAGGGCCCGGTGCTCCATTTCAACCGTGTCCCGGAGGCGAAGACGGTCAAGAACCGGATCCATCTGTGCCTGCGGCCCGAGACCACCCGTGAGCGGGAGGTCGAATGGCTGCTCGGCCTCGGCGCCACCTTGGTCGCCGATCACCGCAGACCCGACGGCTCCGGGTGGGCCATCCTCGCCGATCCCGAGGGCAACGAGTTCTGCGTACTGCGCAGCGCGTCCGACAGGGCCGCGACGCCTCACTGATCCCGGGCGGCCAAAGAGGCTCCGCGATCTTCTGACGAACACGGCCTGGCGGCCGTTTCAGGCTCGCGCTCCACCCTCCTCATCGGTACTGGCGATGTTGGCCTGGATGCCGTCGAGAAGCCAGCCGAGGCCGAGAGCGAAGCCGGCGTCCCAGTTGCCGTCCGCGACAAGGGGGCCATGAGCGGCGAGGGCCGGGTAGCGCTCCCGATTGGCATGCAGATGTTCCCGGGCGTCCCGCAGCATCGGCTGCTTCGCGTTGTCCGGCCAGGTGGCCTGCATCAGCCCGGAACCGATGACGAAGTTGGAAAGCCCGTACGCCGCGGCGGTGAGGTGGGGCTCGACGACCCCGGTCTCCACAAGGGTGGCGTAGAGGAACTCACTGCGGGCGAGCACGTTGGGGCCCAGCATCGGACGCCCCAGCAGCGCCGCCGACCATGGATGCCTCAGCAGGACCGCGCGCCATCCGCTGACCAGCGCGGTGATGTCGGCACGCCATCCCTGGCCGCCTTTCCGCGGGATCTCGACCTCGGCGAAGATCTTGTCGAGGGCGAGGTCGAGGACGTCGTCCTTGGTCTTCACATGCCAGTAGAGCGTGGTGGAGCCGGTGCCGAGCCGCTCGGCCAGGCGCCGCATGGTCAGCCGGTCGGCGCCTTCGGCGTCCAGGAGGGCCACGGCCTCTTCGGTGATCCGGTCCCGGCTGAGCGGGGGAGCATCGCGCTCCCTGCGCGCGGACGGTCGCAGCCACACGTCCCCCGCCGTTCGTGAGCCGCGTGTTCCCGGTTCTGCCTTGCTTGTGTCCACGGAAGGAAGTCTAGTATGGCGATCGGGCACCGGATCGTTGATCCGGTAGCTGGAACACTGATCCAGAAGCGGTGAGAGCCCGAGTCCGCGTTGAGGAGGCGCCGTGGCAGGACGTGTCGAGGTGGACCGGCTGACCTATGTGCTGCCGGACGGGCGGCTGCTCCTGCACGAGGTGTCGTTCCGCGTCGGAGATGGGGTCAAGGCCGCCTTGGTGGGGCCGAACGGCGCGGGCAAGACCACCCTGTTGCGGCTGATCGCGGGAGACGAGCGACCGGCTGACGGTCGCGTGGTCTCCTCCGGAGGGCTGGGAGTGATGCGGCAGTTCATCGGCGGCATCCGCGACGACCGGAGCGTGCACGACCTGCTGCTGTCGGTCTCGCCGAGCCGGGTCCGCGCCGCCGCCACGGCTCTGGTCCGGGCGGAGGCGGCGATCGCCGCCCGCGACGACGAGGCGACGCAACTGTCCTACGCGCAGGCCGTCGCCGACTACGCCGACGCCGGCGGTTACGACATGGAGGTCGTCTGGGACGTCTGCGTCACCGAGTCCATGGGCCTGTCCTACGACGCGGTCCGGGACCGGCCGGTGACCACTCTGTCGGGAGGCGAGCAGAAACGGCTCGTCCTTGAGGCCCTGTTGCGCGGCCCGGACGAGTTGCTGCTGCTGGACGAGCCGGACAACTACCTGGATGTGCCCGGCAAGCAGTGGCTGGAGGCACGGTTGCAGGCCACCGACAAGACCGTGCTGCTGGTCTCCCACGACCGTCGGCTCCTGGCCGACGTCGCCGACCGGATCGTGACCGTGGAAGACCGCGGGGTCTGGATCCACGGCGGGGGCTTCGCCACCTACGCCAAGGCACGCGAGGAGCGCATCAGCCGGCTGGAGGAGCGGCGCCGCCGGTGGAACGAGGAACATGCCAAGCTCAAGCGGCTGGTGCGCACGCTGCAGCAGACCGCGGCCGGCAACGACGCGGTGGCCTCGGCCTACCGGGCCGCGCGCACCCGGCTGAGCCGCTTCGAGGAGGCCGGCCCGCCGCAGCGCCCGCCCAAGGCGCAGAACGTGCGGATCCGGCTGCGTGGCGGGCGCACCGGCAAGCGCGCCGTCGTCTGCGAGGCTCTGGAGCTCACCGGTCTGATGCGGCCGTTCGACGCTGAGATCTGGTACGGCGAGCGCGTCGGGGTGCTCGGCTCCAACGGCTCGGGCAAGTCCCACTTCCTGCTCCTGCTGGAACAGGCCGCGGACGGCGCGGTGCCCGCGGTGCGGCACAGCGGTTCTGTGCGGTTGGGGTCGCGGGTGGTGCCCGGCCGGTTCGTGCAGACCCACGCCCAGCCGGATCTGCATGGCCGCAGCCCGATCGAACTGGTCATGACCGGTCACGCGCTCACCTTGAACGAGGCGATGGCCGCGCTGGCCCGCTATGAGCTGGCGCCTGCGGCCAACCAGCGGTTCGAGACCCTCTCGGGCGGCCAGCAGGCGCGGCTGCAGATCCTGCTGCTGGAGCTGTCCGGCGCCACCCTGCTGCTGCTGGACGAGCCCACCGACAACCTGGACCTGGCGAGCGCCGAGGCTCTGCAGCGGGGCCTGGCCTCCTTCTCCGGCACCGTGCTGGCCGTCACCCACGACCGCTGGCTCGCCGCCGACTTCGACCGTTTCCTGATCTTCGGTGCTGATGGGACCGTTTATGAAAGTGACGAACCGGTCTGGTGCGAAGGCCGGGTCGAGCGCACGCGTTGAGCCATGAAAACGTCGGCGACTCGCGTTTCAGGACGTGATGGAGACCCCTTGGCGCAGGTAGGCGCCTTCTTCGAGTTCGGACAGCATGAACTCGGCGATGTCCGCGCGGGACACCTTGGAAGTGAAGGTCAGCCTGAGGTCTGTGCCGGTGCGGTAGCTCCCGGTGCGCGGTCCGTTGGTCAGGATCGGCGCGCGGACCAGCGTCCACTCGGTCGCACTTGGTCGTACCAGGGCTTCCATGTCTTCCTTGTCGCGGAGCACCGACCGCTCCAACAGCCATGAGGCGGCGACGTACAGGCTGCGACGACGGCTCTCGGCGACGCCGTAGTTGGTGAGGATGAGGAGCCGGCGTGGCCGGCCGGCGGCCATCGCCGACAGGATGGCGCGGGTTCCCTCTGTGCAGATCGCCGGTCCGCGCCGCTGCCTGCCGAGGGTGCTGACGACGGCGTGCGCATCCTCGATCGTCTCCGCGACCGGCGCGAGGTCACGTACGTCGCCGGTTACCACGCGGAGATGTTCGCGGGGCGGGATCGTCGCCGGGTCCCTGCTCAGCGCGGTCACCTGATGTCCGCGCCGGAGGGCCTGCTCGACGACGACGCGACCGGTGCGACCGGTGGCGCCGAAGATGGCAAGACGCATGCTGCCGCCCTTCTCGAAGGTGGTGTCACGCCAACTATACGGGACACGTGTCCCGTTTAAGTGTTGTCTTGCCGTGGAACACACGCGCAACCGGCGCAGCCCACCCGGCCGTGCTCAGCCTGGAGATCGCGCAGTACGAGATCAGCGAATCCCGGCCCTTCCACATATGACGGTTCCGCCCGTCGGCAGCCGGCGCTGCGACGGGCGGAACCGCTGTCTAGGATCGACGTCGATGGCACAGGAACCACGCTCGGGCGAGTCGGAACCGGGCGCGTCAGACGACCGAGCCGCATCCAGCCCGGTCAGACGCCAACGTGCCGACGGCCGCCGCAATCAGGCGCGGCTCCTTGAGGCCGCATTCGCCGCCTTCGCCGAACACGGCGCCTCGGTTTCCGTACGCGAGATCGCACGGCGGGCGGGCGTCAGCACCGGCACCCTCAGCAGGCATTTCCCGACCAAGGAGGAGCTGTTCGGCGCCGTCGTCCTCAACCGCATCGGGCAACTCGTCCGGCGCGCCGACGAACTCGCCGCGGGCGGCGACCCGGCCACCGCGTTCTTCACCTTCTTCGCCGTCCTGGTGGAGGAAGGCGCGGCCGACCACTCGGTCGGCGACGCGCTCAGCAGCGCGGGCTTCGATGTCCAGACCATCGCGTCGACCGCGAACCGGGACTTCGGCGATGCCCTGCGCGGCCTGCTCGACGGGGCCCAGCGGGCCGGCGCGGTACGCCAGGACGTCGACACCGCCGACGTGAAGGCGCTGGTCGTCGGCTGCCTGGCCCGTGAACGCGACGGCCTCGACGACGCCGCACGGCGGCGCATGATTTCGATCGCCTGCAACGGGCTCCGCCCTTGTCCGGGGCCTGAGGCTCCGGCGACTCACCCCGCTTGAAGTGCCCGCGCGCCCCGGTTGATCGGCCGGATCACGACTCGCCCTCGTCGACGATCCGGCCGTTCTGGGCCGTCGCGTCCTTGGTGAGCGCCATGGTCAGCGGAGCCTCGGGGAAGGTGCCGATGGCCGCGAGCGCGGCGCCCATCTGCTGGGCGGTCTCCCAGCGCCAGATGTCGTTGTAGGTGCCGTCGTCGAGCCGGATGAGCAGGGCCGCCATGAGCCCCGGGTGCGTCTTCCGTACGGTCGCGATCAGGGAGGTGCGGCGGGCCAGGAACTCCTCGAGGTCGGCCTCGGCGACGGAGTAGTGGTGCGAGCGGACAGCGGACATGTGACGTCTCCTCGTTGCGGGGGACTGACGGCTTACCAGGCGCCTGCGACCTGGCGGGTGGGGGCGTTGAGACGGTTGAAGAGGTTCGTCACGGCGATCATGAGGAGGATCGCGGCGAGCTGCTTTTCGTCGAAGTGATCCGCGGCGTTGTCCCACACCTCGTCGGGCACCGCGTCGGGGCGGTCGGCCAGCCGGGTGGCGGACTCGGCCAGCTCGAGCGCGGCACGCTCCGCATCGGTGTAGTAGGGAGCCTCGCGCCAGGCGCTCACCAGGCCGATCCGCTCGTCGCTCACGCCTGACTTCCTCAGGCTCTTCAGGCCGCCGTCGACGCAGGCGCTGCACCCGTTGATCTGGCTCACCCGCAGGTGGACCAGCTCCAGCACCTCCGCCTCCACACCGGCGCCGTGGGTCGCCTTGATGAGCTCCTGGATGGGCTGCATCGCGCCGGGGATGACCATCGCGGGGTTCTTCATCCGAGCCTGCATGGTTGCTGTCTCCTCTGTCGTTGCTGACTGAAATGAGGATGTACGCCCGGATTGATAGATTCACGATGCGTGCACGATGCGACGGCGATGGGGGAAAGATGCTGCGCTTCACCCTTCTCGGGCCGGTGCAGATCATCGCCGACGGGACCCCGCTGACCGGCGTCGCCCCACGTCATCGGGCGGTCCTCGGCTATCTTCTGCTCAACGCCGGCCGGGTGATCAGCATGGAGCGGCTGATCGACGCGATGTGGGGACATGACCGGCCGGACACCGCCAGGTCGCAGATCCACGCCTCGATCACCGCCGTCCGCAGGGTGCTGCGAGGTGCCGGCGCCGTCCACGTCCTGGAGACGCGAGCCGGAGGTTACGTCGTGTCTCCCGAGCCAGGCCAGCTGGATTCCCAGCGGTTCTCCGAACTGGCCGCGGCCGGTGAGCTGCGCGAGGCCCTGGACCTGTGGACCGGTGAGGCCCTCGCGGACATCCACGCGAACTACGTCGAAGGCGCCCGGACGCTCTGGAACGACCGGCGGCTGTCGGCGTACGAGCGTCTGGCGGAGGCCGAGCTCGCCGCAGGGCCCGCCGCGGGGCCCGCCGGTGAGCTGCTCGACGAGCTCACGGAGCTGGTGGCCGCCAACCCGCTGCGCGAGAAGCTCAACGGATGCCTCGTCCTGGCACTGCACCGATCGGAACGTCAGGCGGACGCGCTGGCCGCGGCGCGCGCCTACCGTAAGGCTCTCGCCGACGAGCAGGGCCTGGACCCCGGCCACGCGTTCGTGGAGCTGGAACGGGCCGTCCTGGCCGACGATCCCAAGCTGCTGCCGGCCGAAGCCGGCCCGGCGACGATCACGCAGCGGCCTTCGCGTCGCTCCAACTTCCTGCCGTACGACATTCCCGACTTCTCCGGACGGACGGCCGAGCTGGAGCGGCTGGTGAACAGGCAGGGGACGGTCGTCACGATCGACGGCATGGCGGGGGTCGGCAAGACCGCGCTGGCCGTCCACGCGGCCCACCGCCTCGCCGGCCGTTATCCGGACGGTCAGCTCTTCGTCGACCTGCGGGCCCACACCTCGGGTCAGCAGCCGGTCGACTCCTCCGCCGCGCTGGAGGCACTCCTGCGCCAGGTGGGGGTGCCCGCGGACTCCATCCCGGTCACGCCGGTCGAGCGGAGCGCCCTGTGGCGTGCCGAGCTGGCCGATCGCCGCCTGCTGGTGGTGCTGGACAACGCCTTCGACTCCGAGCACGTGCATCCCCTGTTGCCGGGCGCCTCCGGCAGCCTCATCCTGATCACCAGCAGGCGGCGGCTGATCGAGCTGGCCGGAGCACAGGCCCTGTCTGTGGAGGTGCTGCCGGAAGACGACGCCGTCCGGCTCTTCGAGCGCATTGTGGGCGAGCGAGCCGTACAAGAGCCGGACGCCGTCCGGGAGGTTCTGCGATTGTGCGGCTTCCTCCCGCTCGCGATCCGGTTGTGCGCGGCGCGTCTGCAGCATCGCCCCCGCTGGACCGTGGCGTACCTGGCGGGCCGGATCCGGGACCAGCGCCGGCTTCTCGACGGCGTATCGGCGGCGTTCGCGGTCTCCTGCGAACAGCTGCACGGCGAGGAGCGGCGCATGTTCCGCCTGCTGGGGCTGGCGCCCGGCAGGGACATCGACGTGTGCGGCGCCGCCGCGCTGGCCGGGATATCCGACGGCGAGGCCGAGGACCTGCTGGAAGGCCTGCTCGACGCCCACATGCTGCTGCAGCGCGAGCCGGGCCGCTACACCCTCCACGACCTGCTGCGCGAGCACGCCCGTTCACTCGCCTCCGCCGACGACGAAGAGGCGCTCGCGCGGCTGCTGCTGCACTACCTGCACAGGTCGCACGCGGCGATGGACCTCCTGTTTCCCCACAGCGTGCGCCAGCGGGCGGGGATCCCCGAGCCGGCCGCCCCGATCAGGCCCGTCCGTGACGCCGATGAGGCGGTCGGCTGGCTCGACGCCGAGCGCTCCAACATCATCGCGACCGCGGTCCACGGGCCCGAGGTGTGCCTGGGGTTCCTGGCCCTGGCGATGCGGCCGTACCTGGAGCGTCAGGCACACCATGACGACTCCGTCAGGCTGCACGGCCTCGCGCTCCAGCGAAGCCGCAAGCTCGGCGATCGCGCCGTCGAGGCGCGCGCCCTTTCGGATCTCGGCTGGACCTACTGGCGGCTCGGCGAGTACGAGAAGGCCGAGGACCACGCACACCAGGCGCTCGAACTGTCCGGGGAACCGTACGTGCAGGCGCACGCGCTGCTCACCTTGGGCAACGTGGCGCTCCGCCGCAGGCGGGACGCGCAGGCCGAGCAGCACCTCGACCGGGCGCTGGACCTCACCCGGATCGGCGCCGACACCTGGGGCGAGGCCCACGTGCTCGGCGTCCTCGCTGTGGCCCTCAACCGCAACGGCCATCCGGCCGACGCCCGGCGGCATCTCGACGTCGCCCTGGCGCTCCACCGCAAGGCGGGCAACCCCGCGGGTGAGGCTCTGGTGCTCAACCAACTTGGCGTGGTGCTACGGCACCAGGGTGAGCTCGACCAGGCACGCGCTCGCCATGAGCAGGCCGCGGAGCTCTACCGTAGGCTCGGCAACGCCGCCGACGAGTCGGCCGCCCTCAACGGGCTGGCCGAGGCGGCCGACGACCCGGCCTTGGCCGTCGAGGAGCACACCTCCGCCCTCGCCCTCGCCGACGCCGCGCGGAATCGGCCCGAGCAGGCCCGCGCGCACGACGGCCTGACCAGGGCCCACCTACGGCTACGCCACCGCGAGCAGGCCCGCGCGCACGGCGAGCTGGCCCTGCGCCTCTACGAGGAGCTCGGCGTCCCCGAGGCCGACGAGGTTCGCTCGTTTCTCAGCGGTCACCGCGACATGCCGTGAACGAGCCGGAAGCCGCGCTCGGCGCGAGCGGCACCGCCGGACCACCGGGGCATCTGGGATATGCTCACGGGCCACGCTTCTGTCTCGGCGCCCGGCGTCGCCGCCCATGCCCCTTCGACGCCCTACCTGACCTGGCCCTCACGGGCCGCGGCCCGCATGACTCGAGGAGACGTATCCGAGTGGCACGCATCGGTGGCGACGGCACCCTGCTGAAGTGCACGTTCTGCGGGAAGAGCCAGAAGCAGGTCAAGAAGCTCATCGCCGGGCCGGCCGGTGTCTACATCTGCGACGAATGCGTCGGCCTGTGCAACGAGCTCATCGAGGAGGAGCTCAACGAGGTCTCCGGGGACGGGGCGCGTGACCTGCCGAAGCCCCGGGAGATCTACGAGTTCCTGGCGCAGTACGTCATCGGGCAGGACACCGCCAAGATGGTGCTGTCGGTGGCGGTCTACAACCATTACAAGCGCATGCGCTCGGGAGCCGGCGGGAACGCGCGGCCCTCGGCGCAGGAGGAGCCGGTCGAGCTCGGCAAGTCCAACATCCTGCTGATCGGGCCGACCGGCTGTGGCAAGACGTATCTCGCCCAGACGCTCGCCCGGATGCTCGACGTCCCGTTCGCGATCGCCGACGCCACCGCGCTCACCGAGGCCGGCTACGTCGGGGAGGACGTCGAGAACATTCTGCTCAAGCTGGTTCAGGCCGCCGACTACGACGTCAAGAAGGCCGAGACCGGCATCGTCTACATCGACGAGGTCGACAAGATCGCCCGCAAGAGCGAGAACCCGTCCATCACCCGTGACGTCTCCGGTGAGGGCGTGCAGCAGGCCCTGCTCAAAATGCTTGAGGGCACGACCGCGAGCGTGCCCCCGCAGGGCGGCCGCAAGCACCCGCACCAGGAGTTCATCCAGATCGACACGACCAACGTGCTGTTCATCGTCGGGGGTGCGTTCGCCGGCTTGGAGCAGATCATCGAGCAGCGGGCAGGCCGTGGCGGCGCCGGGTTCGGCGCCTCGCTCCGCACCAGGCAGGAGCGGGAGGACCAGGACGCCTTCGCCGATGTCATGCCGGAGGATCTGCTGAAGTTCGGGCTGATCCCGGAGCTGGTCGGCAGGCTCCCCGTGGTGTCGACCTTCCAGCCGCTGGACCGGGCGGCGTTGGTCCGGATCCTCACCGAGCCGCGCAACGCGCTGATCAAGCAGTATCAAAGGCTCTTCGAGATGGACGGCGTCGAGCTGGAGTTCGCCGAGGACGCCGTCGACGCGATCGCCGAGCAGGCCCTGCTCCGCCGTACCGGCGCCCGGGCGACCCGCGCGATCCTCGAAGAGGTCCTGCTCGACGTGATGTTCGACGTGCCGAGCCGGGACGACGTGGCCCGCGTCGTGGTGACGCGCGACACCGTCCTCGACAAGGTCAACCCCACCCTGGTGCCACGCGAGCGGCCCGATCGAACGTGGGATCGCCCCGAGAAGTCCGCCTGAGGCGTTGCGGGACGTCTCAAACGTCTCAGCCGCCGGCACGGGCCTCGATCTGTGTCTTCTGGCCGCACCCCTGAAAGTGTCCGGGCCGGGGAATGCTGGACCGTGAGGCCCGTCCAGCGGGGGGAGGGCGCGATGGGGAGGCGACATGGGCGCAGGCTCCACCCGGGAGAGCGGGCGGCTGGGCCCGCCGATCCTGGCGACCGTCCTCGCGGCCGCGGCGGGCGCCACCAATGCGATCAGCTTCCTCGGGCTGGGCGGGGTGTTCACCAGCGTCATGACGGGCAACCTGGTGCTGCTCGGCCTGTCGGCCGGCCGGCCCGACCCGGCGCTGGCGGGGCAGGCCGCCGGCGCGTTCGCCGGGTTCATCGCGGGCGTGCTGGCCGGCAGCCGGGCGATGGGTCCGGTCGTCGTGGGCCATCCGGACTGGCCGCGCCGGATGACCGTCGCGCTCGGCGTGGAGTTGCTGCTGCTCACCGTCCTGACGGCCGCCTGGGCGGTGACGGGGGGACGCCCTGAGCCGGGCGGGCGGCCGGCGCTGATCGTCGTCGCGTCGCTCGCCATGGGTGTCCAGAGCGGCGTCGCGCGCGGCTTCGGGATCGCCGGGCTGTCGACGACGTTCTTCACCGGCACGCTGACCGGAGTGCTCGGCGGGCTCGTCACCCAGGGCGGCGTGCGCCCGCACAACGTCGCGCCGCTGGCCGCGCTCGCGGCGGGCGCCGCCGGGGGAGGATGGCTGACGCTCCACGCGGCCGCCGTGGCCCCGGCCTTGCCCACGGCGCTGGTCGCCGCCGGGCTGGCCGTGCCGGCGGTTCTTCCCCCGCCGCTCACCGTACGGCCGGGCTGACCGGGCCCGGCTTGCGGATCGCTGGGGTCAGGACTCCGCAGCCGGCCTACCGATTGGAGGGGCGTAGTTCGCACCAGTGGCTGAGGCAGTTGCCGAGCCGGCCGTCCTGCTCGCCGTCCTTCAGTGACCGGGCGGCGCCGGCCAATACACCGTCCCGCTGGTTGAGGTCCAGGTTGAGCAGGGGGGAGTCCGCACGCGCGTCCGGCGTTGGGAGCTGCACGGCGAAAAGGGCGCGCAGATCCCAGTCTGCCGTGGCGGTGACCATCTGCGCCGCTACCGGCTCGCCCCCGTCCAGTGAAGCCGCTACCTGCCCGCTTCGCACGTTGAGAGTGAGTGGAATGTTCCCGGCATAGCTGTCGATGTGCCCTTCCCAGGTACCTGAGGGGATCGTCATTTCGCGGGCTGGAACGCCACCCGGAGGAACCGATGCCCGCGTGAATCCGGGCACCAGTTCGCTCATGAGGTGGCCGAGCACCGCGTCGCGCACGACCGTACCGGTGCGATTGGTGAGCACGCAGGCGGCCAGGCGCAACTCCGGCACCACCACGAGCATCGTCGCGACGCCGCCCATGCTGCCGCTGTGGCTCACGATGGTGTGCGGGCCCTCGTGCGAGGCGAACCAACCCAGCCCGTATCCCAGCCCGGAGCCGGTCGGCAGGGCGTCTCGCATCGCCGCTATGGAGGCCGCGCCGAGCACACTGGGCGCGCCCGCGTGGGACAGGCCGAACATCGCCAGATCGGAGGCGGTCGCCCAGGCCAGTGAGGCGCCACGGTGGCTGGTGTCGTAGACCGGGTAACGGCCGCCGACGGCGGAGTACCGCGCCGCTTCCTGAGCAGGACCGCGGTACGCCGGTCCGATGTGGCAACTCGCCAGCCCCAGCGGACCGAAGACATGCTCCTTGACGAAAGCGGCCGGGTCCTGCCCGGTGACGGTTCGCAGGACTTCATCGAGGATGCCGTACCCGAGGTTGGAGTACTCGAAGGCGGAACCCGGCTCGCGGTACAGCGTGCCGTAGCGCTCGATGGCCTGCCGCACCGCCAGCCTCGCGATGGGCGCGTAAGCGAAGTCGTAGTGCCCGCCGAGTCCGGCCCGATGTTGGAGCACCTGACGTACGGTCGGCGCGCCGTAATCCTGGCTCCGATAGAGCAGTAGGCCGTCCAGATGTTTCTCCGCTGGGTCATCCAGGCTGAGCAGCCCCGCCTCTGCGGCCAGGCACACCGCCGTGGCCGTGATCGGCTTGGTGATGGAGGCGATCAGGTAGGCGGTGCCGGTGGTGGCGGGCCGACCTTCCTCCATGTCAGCCATGCCGAAGGCCCCGGCGTAGACCGGCGAGTCACCCCGGGCGACGGCGACGGAAACCGAAGCGGAGGGTGTGGTCGCCAAGATGCCGGCGCAGTGGTCGCCGAGTACTTCGAACATCGCCGCGAAATGCCCCTTTCAACTTCCTGGCTGAGACGACCGCGACAGCGATGCGATGCTGCGCGAACCCCTGGACCGTCAGTGCTGAGAGACCCACTGCAGCGACAGGTCCGTGGCCTTGCGCTCGGCTCTGATCTCCATCCATTCGCCGAGGATCGTGGCGTGGTCCATGACGACCAGAGTGCCCTGGTCGTCATAGGTCGCCCGTTCGCTGACGAAGACCGGGCTGCCCGCCGGATGCCGCAGCCGTGCCGCGACCGGGGCGGTGAGCAGGGCCGGCCTGATCCGTTCAGTCGCCCGGTGCACCCGCGCGCCCGCGTCGGCGAGCGCCGTGTACAGCGGCGTCTCGGTGAAATCGGTCCCCTTGACCGCCGCGGCGTACGGCTCGACGATCCAGGAGACCTGGTGGACGGCGGGCCGGCCCAGCAGATGCCGTACGCGTGCCAGCCGGAGGGCCCGGCGGCCGGCCGGCGCGTCACCCAGCAGCCGGGTGATCGAGCGCGGGACCCGCCGCATCGCGGCCGACAGCACCTCGGTCCGCAGGGGGTACCCCTGCCTGCGCAGGTCGTCGCCGAGGCTGCGCAGCGTGTCGAGGGGGTACTCCGCACTGGCCGGCGTCACGTAAGTGCCGCGGCCGGCCCGCTGGACGATCAGGCCCTCACCGCTGAGGACCTGCAACGCCTGCCGCAGCGTCATCATCGTCACGCCGTAGGAGGCGCTGAGCTCACGTTGCGCGGGCAACGCCTCGCCCGCGCGGTAGTGGCCCGACTTGATCTTGTGGGTCAGGTCGTCGGCGATGGCGCGGTAGCGGGGCGTACTGCTCATCTGGCTCCCTGGCCGAGTGCGCGTCGGATGTTCGCCACATATTCTTCCAGCTCGCGTGGCCGGGCGCCGTCGAGGAGCTTGCGCATCAGCGCCGAAGCCACCACGACACCGTCGGCATGCCCCGCCAGCTCGGCGGCCTGCTCGGGGTTGGACACTCCGAACCCGAACAGGACCGGCCGGTCGGTGAGCCCCTTGAGCTCGCGGCCGAGCCGGGCGGCCTGCTCGGGAATCTCGCCGCCCTCGCCGGTGGTCCCCATGCGGGTCAGGGCGTAGACGAAGCCCCGGCTGCGCTCGGTGATCTCGCGCAGTCTGGCCCGGGAGGAGGACGGAGCGGCGAGCAGCACGAGATCCAGGCCCTCGGCCGCCGCGGCGTCCGCCAGCTCCCCGACCTCCTCCAGGGGCGAGTCGGGCACGATCAGCCCGCGCAGCCCGCTCGCGGTGAGCGCCGCGCAGAACTTCGCGGCGCTCTGCTGCACCACCAGATTGCTGTAGGTCATCGCGATGAGCGGCACGCCGACGTCGAGCGTCGCGACCTCATCGAGGATCCCCCTGACCGTGGTCCCGGCCGCGATCGCCCGGTCGGACGCCTCCTGGATCGTGACGCCGTCCAGCATGGGATCGGAGAAGGGGAAGCCCAGCTCGACGGCGTCGGCACCGGCTTCGGCGTAGGCGTGGACGACGTCCGTCCACCAGGGGGTGACCCCGGCGGTGACGTAGGGCACCAGCAGGGGACGCCCCGTGCTACGGCGTGCGACCAGGAAGTCTTCCAGGGATTCGGTCACAGCAGTTCCTTGATGGAGGCGATGTCCTTGTCTCCCCTGCCGGAGAGAGTCAGCATCACGGTCGACCCCGGCGCGATCTCGCCGGACTTGGCGGCCCGGATCACCCAGGCCACGGCGTGCGAGGACTCCAGCGCGGCCAGGATCCCCTCGGTGCGGGCCAGGCACAGCAGCGCCTGGACGACCTCTTCGTCGTTGACGGTCTCGTAGCGGGCACGCCCCTCGTCGCGTAGATGAGCGTGCTCGGGACCGATCCCCGGATAGTCGAGGCCCGCCGCGACCGAATGGGCCTCCGTCACCTGGCCGTCCTCGTCTTGGAGGACCAGCGAGCGGAAGCCGTGCAGCACCCCGGCTCTGCCGAAGGTCGCCGCCGCGCCGCCCTCGGCCTCGACCCCGATGAGCCGGGCAGTGGTGCCGACGAAGCCGGCGAACGTGCCCGCGGCGTTGGAGCCGCCGCCGACGCAGGCGACCACGTAGTCGGGCACACCGACGGGCAGTTCGGCGGCGCACTGGGCGCGGGCCTCCTCACCGATCACCCGCTGGAACTCGCGCACCATCCACGGATAGGGATGCGGGCCCATCACCGACCCGATGCAGTAGTAGGAGTCGTCCGCCGACGACACCCAGTGCCGCATCGCCTCGTTGCAGGCGTCCTTGAGGGTGCGGCTCCCGGTCGTGACCGGTACGACCTCCGCGCCCAGCACGTTCATCCGCAGGACGTTGAGCTCCTGGCGTTCGATGTCGCGCTCGCCCATGAACACGGTCGCCTTGAGGCCCAGGAGCGCCGCGGCGGTGGCCGTGGCGACGCCGTGCTGGCCCGCGCCGGTCTCGGCCAGCAGCCGTTCCTTGCCCATCCGGTGAGCGAGCAGCGCCTGCCCCACCACATTGTTGATCTTGTGTGAGCCGGTGTGCGCGAGATCCTCGCGTTTGAGGAACAGGGTGATGCCGAGCTCGCGGGAGAGCCGCCAGGCGGGGGTCAACGGAGTGGGACGGCCGGCGTAGACCGTGAGCAGGGTGTCGAGCCTGCCGCGGAACTCCGGGTCGCCCCAGGCCTCGCGGAACGCCGCCTCGATCTCGCGGCAGGCCGGGATCAGCGACTCCGGCACGTACCGCCCGCCGTAGGTTCCGAACCGGCCGGTGGCGCCGGGGTCGCTCATCGCGCGGGCGGTGGCGGGCGCCGTGACGCCCCGCCGGCCCGACCGGAACATCTCGCCCATGATCGCCTTCTCTCTCTCGACTGTTCTAGAACAGTAGCCTAAGGCCGCCGGTCGGCGTCGACCGAGCGCATGGTCACTCAAGTGATCAAGGAGTCGCGCCGGGCGCGCCAGGAGTCCCGCGGTTCGTGCGACGCTGCCGCCGTGGTCGCCGAGCGGCTCGCGTACTGGTCGATGCTCGCCGGGGACCAGGACCGGCGAGTGACAAGCACGGTCCCCGGCGGCCCGCTTCTCGCCGCGCTGCCCCAACCGGCCCTGGTCACCTGCGTGGACGCGCTCCTGGCGAACGTGTTCGCGCACACCCCTAAGACCACGGCGTTCGAGGTACGGCTGACACCGCGGCCCCAGGGCGGGGCCGTCCTGGAAGTGTCCGAGACGGTGACGCCTGCAGCGCGGGCCGTCGCCTCGTTCGGCCACCCAGCACCCTGAATCACGGCCGGAGGCGGCGTTGACCCCGCGTCAGGGTCCCCGCAGCCCACCGCTATCGCACGTTTGCCCAGGCTAGGAGGCGTTCCACCAGACGTCGATCCCCAATGGAGACACTTGATGCGCAAGCCCATGATCCTCGCCGGACTCGCCACGGCCGCCCCCGCCACGGCCGCCCTCGTCGCGGCGGGCGGCGGCGCGGCCGCCTTCGCGTCGGCCCAGGATCAGAACCTTGACACGCTGGCCGGCGGTTCCAGTATGAAAACCGCCGGCGGCTCGCATTTTCGACCTCGGGCCTCCTCATACCGACGATCACGATCAGGTGATCGTCGGTAGCGACAGCCGCAGATGCGCGCCCTCGTCCGCAGGGACGACCTCGACCTCGCCCCCGTGCGCCCGCGCGATCTGCCGCACGATGGCCAGCCCGAGCCCCGCCCCCTCCCGCGACCGGCTCGCGGCCGAACGGTAGAACCGGTCGAACACGTACGGCAGGTCGGCGGCATCGATCCCCGGCCCCTCGTCCCGTACGTCCACCCGGCCCGCGCGGACCTCGACGTGAACGCGCCCTCCGGGGGGGCTCCACTTGGCGGCGTTGTCGATCAGGTTGCCGATGGCCCGCTCGACCGCGTCGGGGTCGCCGTGCACGTATGTCTCCGTGCTGTTCAGTTCGACATCGATGCCGGCGTGACGCGCGGCGGCGCTGCGGGCCAGCAGGTCCAGCCGCAGGTCCTCGGTGCGGGCCGGCCCGGTGCCCGCCCGGGCCAGGTCGAGCAGGTCACGGATGAGCGCGTTCAGCCGGGCCGCCTGCTGCCGCGCGCCGGCCACCAGTTCGGGGTCGGCGTCCGTCTCGGCCAGCAGGTCCAAATCTGTGGTGAGGCTGGTCAGCGGGGTGCGCAGCTCGTGCGAGGCATCCCCGACCAGGCGGTGCTGCGCTTGCACGGAGGTCTCCAGCGCGGCCAGCATCCCGTTGAACGCGGTGGCCAGGCGGCCGATCTCGTCCCGGCCGGCGACCTCCAGCCGGGCGTCCAGCCGCTGGGTGGCCCGCACGTGCTCGACCAGCCCGGTCAGCCGCCCGACCGGGCGCAGCAGCCGCCCGGCCGCCAGCCGCGACAGCATGCCCGCCGCCAGGCCGCCGCCGACCGTGAGCGCGGCCAGCAGGACGGCGATCCAGCGCAGCGTGTCGGTCGCGTCCGTCAGGGGGCGGGCCACGCGCACCAGCATGCCGTCCGTGTTCGGCGCAATCGTGGTGTAAACGCGCATGCCGTCCAGGTCCTGAAAGTAGGGCGGCTCGTTGTCCTGGGAAACCCGCACGTCGCGCTCGGTCAGCGGCAGGAAGCCGAGGGTCGGGCCCGCCTTGACCGGTGAAGGGACGAACTGGACGGCGGTGCCGCCGACCTTCACCGGGCCCTGGTCGACGTCGTCCTTGCGCTTGAGCTGCCGCAGCACGTCGGTCGAGGTAGCGGCGCCCCGGACGAGGGAGGTGTCCAGCTGGTCGTGCAGGTTGGCGTCTAGGGCGCCGTACAGGATCAGGGAGGCGGCCAGCAGGGCGGCCATGACGACCGCGCCGCCGGCCAGCGCGACCCGGGTACGCAGGCTCACGCGCGCTCCCGCAGCACGTAGCCCACGCCCCGGACCGTCTGGACCAGCCGGGGTCCATGCGCCTCCAGCTTGGTGCGCAGGTAGCTGATGTGCGCCCACAACGCGTTGGAGCCGCCGCCGAAGTCGTAACCCCACACCGACTCGTAGATGACCTCCCGGGTCAGCACCCGGCCCGGGTTGCGCAGGAACAGCTCCAGCAGCGCCAGTTCGGTACGCGTCATCCTCACTTCCACTCCAGCCCGCCTGGCCACCCGTCCGGCCAGGTCGAGCTCGACGTCGGCGAAGCCGAGCACCTCGCGGGAGGCGCCGCTGCGCCGCATCAGCGCCCGCAACCTGGCCCGCAGCTCCTCCAGCGCGAACGGCTTGGCCAGGTAGTCGTCGGCGCCCGCGTCCAGGCCCGCGACCCGGTCGGCGACCAGATCGCGGGCGGTGAGCATGAGGATCGGCGTCTGGTCGCCTCGGTCCCGCAGCCGGCGGCACACCTCAAGGCCGCTGGGCTCGGGCAGCATGACGTCCAGGACGAGCGCGTCGTACCTGACCCTGGCCAGCCGGTCCAGCGCGGTCAGCCCGTCCTCGGCCGCGCCGACGTCCATCCCGTCGCGCCGCAGCGCGTTCGTCAGCGACCGCCGTACGGCCGGGTCGTCGTCGACCACCAGTACCCGCATGCCGCCATTGTGGGGTGGGCTCATGTGCTCGTTCCAGCTCGTTACTTGGGTGCCTGCTTGAGCTGGTTGAGGGCGTCCTTCAGCTCGGCGGGCGTCTTGCCCACGCTCGCGGCGATCTCAGCAAAGGCCGGCGAGTCCGGGTGGAGCCCGTTCTCCCGCGCCGCCAGCGCCTCCAGCCTGTCCTGGACGGCCCGCCCCTCGTCCTTGGTAACGCCGAGCGCGGCGGCCAGGATCTCGCTGCCGAGGTCGGGCCCCACCCTGCGCCCGTCCACCTTCTTGTCCGGGGAGGAGCAGTCGAGCGACCGCTTGACCAGATTGAGGGCATCGCGCAGCTCAGCGCTCGTCTTGCCGACGCCGGCGGCGATGGCCGCGAACTTCGCATCGCCGACGCTGATGCCGTTGTTGGCGGCGGCCAGGTCCTCGATCTGGTGCGCCACCTGGACGGCCCGGTCACGGGGGATCCCGAGCGCCTCGGCCAGCAGGTCCGGGGCCGGCCCGTCGAACAGATTGCTCTTCCCATCGTCGGGCTTGTCCTGCGGTGCCCCCGGCTTACTGATAGAACCGCCCGGCTTCTTGACCGGCTGGGCCGGCTCCAGCCCGGGTGCCCCCGACTTCAGCCCGTCGGCCGAACAGGCGCTCGGCCCGCCCTTGGCCGCCGGGCTCGCGGCCGGGCTCGCCTTCGGGTCTGCGGTGGCCAGGGCGAAGCCGCTCGTCCCACCCGCGACGATCAAGGTCATGGTCGCCACGAGAAGGCGATTACGGGTGCGCATGATTTCTCCTCCCACCGACACCGGACCTTCCGGCGCCGCGCCGTAAGGAGATCGCGCCCGCCTTACCCCGAATCTCAGCGAACCTTAAGCGCGCCATAATTTCCGACGGCGGCCGAACGTTCGTCATGTGCCACGCAGCGTGTCAGGTCGCACGGCGTCGTATCCGCCGATCGCGGTGCCTCCCAGCAAGCAGGGCAAACCGGTGCCGTCACCGAACCGGTACGAAGATCACATTCCTAGCGCCAATTCCTCTACTCAGACTCCTCGAAGGCCACTACGCCGTCCTGCTGGTTGACGTCGAGGCTGAGCGGGGGAGAATCCACACGCGCGTCCGGCGTCGGGATCTGCACGGCGAAAAGGGCGTGCAGATCCCCGTTCCCGTGGCGGTGACCGGCCAGAAGGGCGGTGCCGATGTCCGGCGCGCAGCTGTACGACTCAATCGGAGCCGGCTACACCATGACCCGGCGCACCGAGCCGCGGATCGCCGCACAGGTCTGGGCCGCCCTCGGCGAGGCCCGCACGGTGCTGAACGTCGGGGCAGGCACCGGCTCCTACGAGCCCCCCGGCCGCGACGTCATCGCGGTGGAACCATCGGCGGTCATGCGGGCCCAGCGCCCCGCGGACGCGGCGCCGTGCGTGGCCGCCGCCGCGGAGAGCCTCCCGTTCGCCGACCGGTCCTTCGACGCCGCGATGGCTTTCGCCACTATTCATCACTGGCAGGACCCGATCACCGGCCTGCGTGAAATGCGGCGCGTCGCTCGCCGCGTGGTGGTGTTCACGCACGACACCACTGACACGGGATGGCTTCATCGGTTCTGGCTTACCCGCGACTACTTGCCCGAGGTCGCGGACCTTGTAGCCGGCAGGCCTGCGCTGACCGAGCTGGCCCGTGCGATTGGAGCCCGGACGGAACCGGTGCCCATCCCGTGGGACTGCGCTGACGGCTTCTTCGAGGCGTACTGGCGCCGGCCCGAGGCATACCTGGACGAGAACGTCCGGCGCGGAGTATCGGTCTGGGCCAGAGTCGGGCCGGACGCCGAGCGGCGGGCGGTGCGCGACCTTCGTGATGACCTCACCTCGGGCCGGTGGGCCGAGCGCAACCGGGACCTCGCCGATCTCGACGCGGCAGAGCTCGGCCTTCGCCTGCTGATCGCTTGAAACACCTCGCCAGGCAGCCTGCGTACTCAGCCGTCGCAGTTCTCGCCGATTCGGGCGGACGAGTAGGACCCCGAGGTCCGTGATCTTGTTAGGCTCGTCTGAAGTGAGCAGGAGATCAGCGCAGGTGTCGTTGCCCAGGTCTGGTTGGCACGGTTCGGTGCCGCAGATCGGCCCGATGAACGGCGACGAGGCCTGGTGCCCGTGATGACCGAACAAGCGCATGGCAATCCGGAGTTGGTCTTCCTGCGAGCCCTTCGCCGTGGCCAGATCGTCACCGGAACCGTCATCGAGATCGCCGGCTTCGGCGTGACCTTTGTGGACATCGGTGGGTTCACCGCGATGATCAACATTCCCGAACTTTCATGGCGGCCCATCAACCACCCCTCCGACGTCGTCACCGTCGGCCAGGAAGTCACCGCCGAGATCCTTGACGTGGATGTCGAGCGCCGACGCGTACCGCTCTCCCTCAAAGCGCTCCAGGATGACCCGCTGATCCACCTCCAGCAACGCATCGGCCAGATCGTCACCGGAACCGTCACAAAGATCGTCCCCTTCGGCGTCTTCGTCCGCGTCGAAGACAGAAGCGACGGCTTCGAGGGACTCCTTCACGAATCTGAACTCACAAGCATGCATGTCCAGGTCGGCGACGTGCTCACCGTGAAGATCGCCCAAGTGGACACCATGAGACGCAGGATCCAACTCACCCGCAGGTCCTGAAGGCCCGCGACGCGCTCCCGATCAGCCCGGGCAAGCCCGGCTCGGGGATAGGTTCGCCGGGATTTTCGGCCCAGACCGCAGGACCCCCATAGGCCGCCTTGTGCAGCGCATACTGAGTATGCATACTTAGTATCCATGTCGATCAGGCATGGACTGCTCGCCCTGCTCAGCCTGGGGCCCCGGCACGGCTACCAGTTGCGGGTGGAGTTCGAGGCGTCGACAGGGGCGACCTGGCCGCTCAACATCGGCCAGGTCTACACGACGCTGTCCCGCATGGAGCGCGACGGCCTGGTCATGCCGGGCGAGTCGGACGAGCAGGGCCGGGTCGTCTACACGATCACCGCGGCCGGCCGGGAGGAACTCGTGCGATGGTTCAGCACCCCCGTCGCACAGGCCGACCGGCCGCGGGACGAGCTGGTCATCAAGCTGGCCATGGCCGTCGCCGCCAAGGAGGTGGACGTCGCCGAGGTCATCCGCAGGCAGCGCACCGCGACCATGAGCGCTCTCCAGCAGCTGACCAGGGCCAAGCGGGCCGCCGCGGAAGGCGCGGCCCAGCGGCTCGTGCTCGATTCCATGATCTTCCGGGCCGAGGCCGAGCAACGGTGGCTGGACCACTGCGAGGCCGTTCTCAAGGAGGAACGATGACGGTCGTACGGCTGGCCGAGGTGGCCAGAGTCCATGGCGAAGGCGCGACGGCCGTACACGCTCTGAAGGGCGTGAGCCTCGAGGTGGCCGCGGGGGAGCTGGTCGCGGTCATGGGCCCGTCCGGGTCCGGCAAGTCGACCCTGCTCAACCTCGCCGGCGGGCTCGACCGGCCGACTTCGGGCACGGTGCACATCGACGGGCAGGACCTCGGCGCCGTGCGCGATCTGGCGGCACTGCGGCGCCGGGTCGTCGGCTACGTCTTCCAGGACCTCAACCTGATCACGTCGCTGACGGCGGCGGAGAACGTGATGCTGCCGCGCGAGCTCGACGGCGTACGGTCACGTCTGGCCCGCGAGGAGGCCATGGCCGTCCTGGCGGAGATCGACGTGCAAGACCTGGCCGACCGCTTCCCCGACGAGCTGTCCGGTGGCCAGCGCCAGCGGGTCGCGATCGCCCGCGCCCTGGTCGGCGGGCGCCACCTGCTGCTTGCCGACGAGCCGACCGGCGCTCTCGACACGCGGACCGGCGACGAGATCCTGGAGATACTACGCGCCCGCTGTGACGCGGGAGCGGCGGTCGTGCTCGTCACGCACGAGCCGCGCTACGCCGCCTGGGCCGACCGTGTGGTGTTCCTCCGCGACGGGATGATCGCGGATTCCACGAACGAGTCACTGGTGAGCGCCCGATGAGCGCCCTTGTCGCCGCGCTGCGCATCGCGCGCCGGAGCGCGTGGCGTTCCCGGGGACGAAGCGCGCTCATCATGGTGATGATCGGCTTACCTGTATTGGTGATCACGGCGATGCTCACCCTGTTCGAGACCATGACCGTCACTCCGCAGGAGGGGCTGGTGGCCGAGCTCGGCGTGGCCGACGCCCGCCTCGTGCAGCTACCAGCGGGTACTGTCCTCCGCCAGGAGCCGAACGGGTCCAGCTGGAGAGGGGGTGGCGACAAGGCGGGCGTGTCCGGGCTCAGCGGGCCCGGGGTGGCGGCACTGCTCGGACCGGGCACCCGGTTGATCCCTTTCGGTTCCGGGGTGCTCCGGCTGGGCACCGAGCGGGTCGAAGCGCTCGAGACCGACCTGCGCGATCCCCTCACCAGGGGGATGCTGACGTTGAGTGAGGGCAGTTTCCCTTCCGCCGGGGAGGTCGTGGTGACACCCGCGCTGGGCCTGCGGCCCGGGGATCTCCTGCGGGCGTCCGGCGCGGCGCCGCTGACGGTGGCGGGCGTGGTCGAGCACCCGTACAAGCCGTCGCTTCGGCAGGTCGTGGGGCCCGACCTGCCGTTGGAGGCGCCGGACGAGTTCATGCCGGGCCAGTACGGCCAGGGATGGCTCGCGGACACGGTGAAGCCCGTCTCCTGGACCGACGTGCCCGCGCTGAACAGGGCCGGTCTGTACGTCACCTCCCGCACCATGATCACGGACTCGCCGCGCATTCGTCCCTCGGGCGTCAACGTCCAGTTCACGGTGGGGCTCGGCACCATGGTGATCATGGTGGTGCTGGAGACCGTGCTGCTGGCCGGGCCGGCCTTCGCGGTCGGGCTCCGCAGACGCCGCCGGGAGCTGGCCCAGATCGCGGCGCAGGGCGGCTCGGCCGGGCACCTGCGGGCCATCGTGCTGGCCGACGGACTGGTCCTCGGCGGCGGGGCCACCCTCGTGGCGATGCTGCTGGGCATCGGGACCGGGGTGCTGGGTGCCCACGTCGTGGCGCGTTGGGGAGGGCAGGTCGGTCCGCCGGGGGTGCCGTGGGCTCCGGTTCTGGCCGTCGCCGCGCTGGGCCTTCTCACCGGTCTCGTGGCGGCGCTGGTGCCCGCCGTGCAAGCGGCTCGGCAGAACACCGCGACCGTGCTGGCCGGCCGCGCGCCCGCGGTGGCCGATCGGCGGGGATGGCCCCTGGTGGGAGCCGTGCTGGTGCTGGCAGGACTGGGGGCGACCGTGGTGGCGCGGCGCCAGCCGGTCACAGTGTGGGTGCTCGCCTCCGCGGTGGTGGTCCTGCTCGGGCTGGTGGTGCTGACGCCATGGCTGGTCGGCCGCACGGGACCACTGGCCGCGCGGTTGCGGCTCCCTCTGCGGGTGTCCGTCCGCGACGCGGTCCGCCACCGATCCCGGACGGCGAGCGCCGTGGCGGCCGTCATGGCGGTCACGGCCACGGTCGTGGCGATGGGCATCGGCGCCTACAGCGACTACGCCGACCGGCGGAACGCCTACACCTCGGCGCGCCCGACCGGCATGCTGGCGATCTGGGCCGGCAACATCGACGATGCGGCCTGGACCAGGCTTCGCGCCGAAACGGCCCGCGCTCTGCCGGGTGTGCCGCTCGCCGCCGGCTATCAGGCGAAGGACGCCCAGGGGCACCGCTACGCGTTGCGGTACACGGTGCGATGGAACGGCACCCGCACGCGTCGCTCGGCGGCCATCGGAGACCAGGCCCTGCTCGGGCTTCTGCAGGGACGCCACGACCCGCAGGCGGCCACGGCGCTGGCGAGCGGCAAGGCCGTGGTGTTCGACGCGGCCGCACTCCGGAACGGCAAGCTGACGCTGCGGGCGAGCTCCACGTCCGGCCCCGCGCGCAAGCTCGAAGTGCCCGCGGTCGCGGCCACACCCGCCGACGAGCACCAGGGCGGTGCCCTGCTGCCGCGCGCCGTGGTCGAGCAGGCCGGTTTCTCGACAGCGGAGCGCCAGCTCTACGCCATGTACCGACCGTCGAGAGACTCGACGCTGGGGCATGATCTGGCCAAGGTGACCCCCCGCGTCACGATCGCCTTCGAGGACGGCTACCGCAACCTGCCCGATCCGGGCTTGTGGGGCTGGCTCGCCGGTGCTCTCGTCCTCGTCGTCGGGGGCACGCTGGCCGCCACCCGCCTGGCGGCCGCCGACATGCGGCCCGAGCGGGCGACGATGGCGGCCATCGGCGCCCCGCCGGGGACGTTGCGGATGGTCGTGGCCGGCCAGGCCCTCTACATCTCCGGGCTCGGCGCGGTGATGGGGCTGGTCGCCGGAACGGTGACGGGCGTGGCCCTGAGCCGTCCCATGACGTCATACGGCGCGGGAGATCCGTCCACGATCGCCATACCGTGGCCGTTCCTGATCGCCGTGGTGGTGGGGCTGCCCGTTCTGGCGACCGCGGCGGCGCTGATCACCCGGACCAGGTCGCCCCTCGCCGGCCGGCTCCTGTGACGGCGGGCCGGCTCGCCCGAGGCGCGAAAGGCCGGCGCAGGGAGGTCTCCACGGCCTGGAAGCCATAGCGGAGCATCTCGGCTTCATCAGCCGTCGAACGCGACGGCATCAGCCGGATCAGCTGTCGGGCGGCCCGGCGGTCGTCTCGATGACCGCTCGGATCAGCCGCGAGGACTGCACGGCGAGCTCGTCCGGCGGACATGGCCGGTCGTGCTCAAGCCACCAGACGATGGATTGGACGAACATCGCCGAGATGACGCTGGGGACCAACGCGTCGGCATCGCGGTCGGGCAGATGCTCGCTGGACATCGCGGCGAGAGCCGAGCGCATCCGGCCGGAGAACCACGCGCTGCCTTTGCGCCCGAGAAGCGCGCCGTAGAGCCGGTGGTAGGCGTCGATGTGCGCGAGGAAATCGGCCCAGCGCCGGCCGGATGACCGGGTGTCGCCTTCGTGGCCGGCGGTCATCTCGGCCATCGCCTCGTCGAAGATCTGCTC
Organism: Microbispora sp. NPDC049125; assembly: GCF_040802045.1. Taxonomy (NCBI): domain Bacteria; kingdom Bacillati; phylum Actinomycetota; class Actinomycetes; order Streptosporangiales; family Streptosporangiaceae; genus Microbispora; species Microbispora sp. NPDC049125. The sequence goes on from NZ_JBEZDW010000004.1 coordinate 257,923, forward strand.
GACAAGGTGGTACTTGTCGCGGTAGTGCCGGTAGAACGCGGCGCGGCTGACCATGGCGCGGGCGGTGAGTTCGCCGACGGTGACGCGATCGAATCCGCGCTCCTCGATCAGTTCCACCAGCGCTTGGCGCAGCAGTGTGCGGGTGCGGCGGACCCGCAGATTCGGCTGAGACATCTCAGGCTCCTTGTCTCGTCCGGGACATCCCTGGCGATCTGTTTCTTGTGCGGCTACCCGCCCACTCCGAGACTGGACGAGCCGTCCTGAGCGAGACAGATTGTCTCGTTCAGCCATGATCTCAACCTGGGGAGTGCCTATGCGGGCTGTCGTGGTGAATCGGTTCGGCGAGCCGGATGTGCTCCTCGTCGAGGACGTCGTCACCCCCAAGCCGGCTTCGGGTCAGGTGCTGGTGGACGTCCGTATGGCGGGTGTGATCTACGGGGACGTGATCGTTCGTTCGGGCCGCTATCCGGTGGCGCTGCCGTGGACTCCCGGCATCGAAGTGGCGGGACGAGTGGTGGCGGTCGGGGAGGGCGCGGACGGGTCGCTGCTCGGCAAGACGGTCGTGGCCACCACTGCCGGACAGGCCGGCGGCTACGCCGAACGCGCACTGGCCACGGCCGCGTACACCTTCCCGGTCCCCGGCGAACTGGAGCTCGACGTCGCACTGGCCGTGTTCCAGGCCGGTGCGGTGGCCTGCGGCATGCTGTCCGTGATGCGGCTCAGCGGCGACGACACCGTGCTGATCACGGCAGCGGCGGGCCGAATCGGATCGCTGCTGGTGCAGTCGGCCAAGTCGCGGGGCGCGACGGTCATCGGCGCGGCGAGCCGCGAGAAGCTGACCGCCGTGAAGGAGTTCGGCGCGGATCACGCGATCGACTACGGTGCGACCGACTGGGCGGACCAGGTGCGCGAGGTGACCGGCGGCCGCGGGGTGGACCTGGTGCTCGACGCCGTCGGCGGCCAGACCGCCACGCGCGCTCTGACTGCGGCCGCGGACGGCGGTGGCCGCATCGGCCTGTACGGCGTCGCGTCCGGCCAGTGGCCCGCGCTGGATGCCCAGACCATCGGCAGACGCGGCCTGACCGTGTCAGGTCCGCTGGGGATGGTCTTCCGCAAGTCCGACGCCGAACAACGCGACGATGCCGAACAGGCGCTCGCGGCAGCGGCCCGAGGAGAGCTGACCCCCCGGATCCATGCCCGCTTCCCGCTGGAGCGAGCCGCTGACGCGCACCGTGAACTCGAAGGACGCCGGTCGGTCGGGGCGATCGTGCTCACCAGCTGATCTGCCGCCGAGCTGATGGTGACCCGCGTTCATCGGCGTAAACGCGACGGCATGATCTCGCTCGCGCGGATCGCCGGTTACCTGCGCGGCTCGCCGAAGGCGACGCCCGCCGGCCACAAGCGTTGACTTTCCAACTTGGAATGTGATTGGCTTTCCATTATGGAAAGTAACAGTGCTGATCACCTGTCCGTTATCGCCGAGGCCCGTGCGGCCGTCGCCGACCGGCTGATCACGCCCTGGTGGTACCACCCGATCCTCGGGCTGCTGATCGCCGGTTACCTGCTCGCGCTCGGACTCGGCGACACCGTGGTCAAGATCGCGGGCGTCGTGCTGTTCGCCGCCGGCAGCGCCGCGCTCGGCAGCGCCTATCGCCGCCTGACCGGTGTCTGGGTGTCCGGCTTCCAAGCGGGCCCCGCCGGCCGGTGGGCCGGCGCGTTGGGCGGGCTGGCGGGCTTGGCCGCCGTCGCGAGCCTCGCGATCGGGGCCCTGACCGACCTGCGGTGGCCGGTGTGGTGCTTGGCTCTGGCGGGGTTCGCCGCCGGCATCGTCCTGGGCCGGCGGTTCGACGCCGCACTGCGGGCCCAGCTGAGGGCAGGCGTATGACCGCGCGGTTCGACGACGTGGTGCACGCGCCGAACCGACTGCGTATCTGTGCCCTTCTCGCCGCCTCGTCGAGCGCCGAGTTCGCGGTGCTGCGCGACATTCTCGGCGTGGCCGACTCGGTGCTGAGCAAACATCTGAAGGTGCTGCAGGACGCTGGCTACCTCGCGATCTCCAAGCCGACCGGCCGGGGCCGGGTGAAGACGTGGGTGAGCCTCACCGCCGAGGGGCGGCGCGCCTATGCCGGGCACGTCCAGGCGCTCAAGGCACTTCTCGACGCTCCGGACACACCGATCGACGCCCCCGGCACACCGGTCGGTTCGCCGGGGGCGCCGTGAGCCGCACCCCGGCCCGGCGGCGATCGTGACGATGAGGGAGCTCGCGGAGCTGGAAGACGCCTGCCGGCGCATGCTCGCATCGCGCCGCTCACGGCGCCGTCAGGTCTCGGTCGCCGTCGTGCCCTCGGAACCGGTCAGCAGGAACCCGGGGCGCGTCCCCTGCCAGGCGGGGACGCTCAGCGCGTTGAGCGCCGAGACGATCCGCCTCTCCTCATAGACGAAGTGCGACTCCAGCACGGCTGCCAGACCGTCGAGCTCTCCCCGCACATCCCGCGCCCGCCCCGAATCGGTGTCCGGCCCGAGACCGCCGACGAGCTCTTCCAGCCTGGCCATCGTCTCCGCCACCACCCGGTGGTCTTTGCGCAGCTCCTCCAGCAGGGGGCGCAGCTCGGGGAACGCCTCCGCCAGGGCGGGGAAGGCCCCTTCGTCCTCACCGGTGTGGTGGCGGGCAACCGCCGAGCAGAAGGTGAGGCAGTGGGCCTGGAGCGTGCGGAGGCGCTCGCCTCCGTCGACGAAGGACCCGAAGTCCGTACGGAGGCGGGCCAGCTCCTGCCGGAGCCAGAGGTGAACGTCGATCAGTTGGTTGCCGAACGCCGTCAGGCGGCCGTCCGGGAAGGTGGATTCCATGGTCGCCCCATGATCCGGCGCCTCCATGCCCACGGCGGTCTCCTTGCCGGGTGCACTGCGACGCTGGCATGGGACTTCATCATCTTCGCCGCGACCCGTCAAGTCCGGAAGGGCGCGTGAGGCGGGTCAGGCCACCTGGAGCCAGATCGGCCGCCAGTCGCTCAGCTCGTGGTAGCGGCGCAGCTCGAAGATGCCGCTCAGCCAGCCGCCCCACGCCGCGTACGGCGGGTTCGCGGTGTCGAAGCCGCTCTGCACGAAGGTCAGCCGCGTCTTGCCGCCGGACTCCTCCAGCTCCCAGGACACGACGCCCACGGGTCCCCAGTCGACCGACAACGACCGGCCGGGGGTCAGCTCGATGATCTTGGCGGGGTGGGGGTTGTCGTCGAGGCCCCCCATGGCGAAACGCCCGCCGACGTACGGCTCGATGCCGATGGGGTGGCCGAACCACTCGGTGGCCTTGTCCGAGTCGGTCAGGGAGTCGAAGATCACCTCGGCCGGCGCGGCGATGTCGACCTCACCCCGCAGGACGGTGGCGGTGAAGTCGACCTTCGGGCCGATGGGGCGGCCGTGGAGGTGGTCGGCCAGGTTGGCGATCGACAGCCCCCAGAACGTCTGCAGGACGCCCCGGACGCCGGTGCCGCTGATCGCCTCCTGGAAGTCGAAGTGGCTCTGCGAGAGCGTCAGGATCGTCGAGTCGCCGCTCTCCTCCTCCAGGCGGAACTCCGTCGTCGTCTCCTCGCCGCCGAGCAGCCAGGAGAAGCGCAGCGTGTGGTCGTCGGCGTGCAGGAGCCGCTGGTGGGGCGCGTCGCCCTCCGGCGTGTAACGGCCCCAGAACTCGTAGCGGTCCGGCAGGTCGACCTCGGCGTGCTCGGCCAGCCACACGCGCAGCTCACCCGGGTCGGTGAGGGCGTGGTGCACCTCCTTGAGCGGGACGGACAGGCGGACGCGGAGGATCATCGGTTCAGACATGGTCGTCTCCCTTGGGATAGCAGGCCACGGCAAGCTTGAAGGCGTCGCCTTCGGCGCCGCCGTAGCGGGTGAACAGGTCTTGCAGCGTGGCGCGCAGGTCGTCCAGGAACTCCTGGCGGCGTTCGGGGGGCACCCGGATCTGGCCGGACACGCCGACGGAGGGCAGCTCGGGCGCGGTGCGGTCGAGCGCGGCGATGTCGGCCTGCACCTCCTCCATGAGGTCCAGCAGGTAACCCAGGCTCAGGTCGTCCTGCTGCCTGCGCAGGCCGATCCGGCCGACAAGACCGGGGGACAGCCAGTACGAGCGGGCACCGGCCTGGTAGATGCCCTCGGTGATGCCGCGCACCCGCCGCTCCGACACCTGGGTGACCAGGCTCGCGTCGACCAGGCGTTTCACGTGGTAGTAGACCCGCTGAGGGGTTTGGTCCAGCCGGGCCGCCACCTCTGTGCAGGTGCGCGGCTCGGCCAGCTGCCGCAGCACCTCGATGCGCTGCGGCTTGAGCAGTGCCTCGGCCTGCTCGATCTGCTCCAAGTACAGGACGTCTCTCATCGCAAAAACAACTTTGTATGTAAAAACTGTTTTTTGTCAATGGTCGCCGGAGCACGCACGTGCGGACGTCCGGCCGGCGTCAGGAGCTCGTGAGGATGACCAGTCGCTGGGTGGCCCGGGTCATCGCGACGTAGCGGTCGACCGCTCCTTCGATGCCGTCGCCGAACGCCTCGGGGTCGACGAGGACGACCAGGTCGAACTCGAGCCCCTTCGCCAGCTCGGGGGTCAGCGACCGGACGCGGGCCGTCGTCTGGAACGTGGGGTCGCCGATGACACAGGCGATGCCGTCGTCGTTCGCCGCGGCCCAGGCGTCGAGAATCGAGGTCAGCTCCGAAACGGATCCGTGCGTGACGGGAACGCCGCTGCCGCGGATGGAGGTCGGCACGTTGGCGTCTGGCAGCACGGCCCGGATGACCGGCTCGGCTTCCGCCATGATCTCTTCCGGCGTCCGGTAGTTGATGCTCAGGGAGGCCAGGTTGATGTGGTCGAACCCGACCCGCTCAAGCCGCTCCTGCCATGACTCGGTGAAGCCGTGCCTGGCCTGGGCGCGGTCCCCGACGATGGTGAAGCTCCTGGACGGGCAGCGCAGCAGCAGCATCTGCCACTCCGCGTCGGTGAGCTCCTGAGCCTCGTCGACGACGATGTGCGCGAAGGGGCCGGCGAGCCGGTCCGGGTCGCCGCCGAGCAGCTCGGTCTCGTCGACCAGGGCGCCCTGCAAGTCCTCGCCGCGGAGCATCCACATCACGAGCATCTCGGAGTCGTCGGCCTCGATGAGATCGTCGACCACCCTGTCCATGTGCTCGCGTTGGGCGGCGACGGCCGCATCCTGCCGGCGCCTGCGTCGTGACGCCTCCGGGTCGCCGAGCCGCTGCCGTGCCGCGTCCAGGAGCGGCAGGTCGGACACCGTCCAGGCCTGGACGTCCGCGCGCTGCAGCTTCCGCACCTCGTCCCGGCTGAGCCAGGGCGCGCACAACCGCAGGTAGGCGGGCACCGACCACAGGTCGCCGACGAGGTCTGTCGCCTCGATCAGGGGCCAGGCGCGGTTGAACGTCGTGAGCAGGTCCCTGTCGCGCAGCAGCGACCTGCGGAGCAGGCCGGCCGGCGCGTCGCCGTCGTACTTGTCCACCAGGATCGTGAGCAGTGCCTGCCAGATCCGGTCACGCGCCTCGTTGTGCGGAGTGCCGGGTTCGGCGGCTTCGAACGCCTCGGCCCAATCGTCGGCGCTCAGCCGGATGTCGGACCAGGGGGTCGTGACGGTCATCCCCTCGGCAGGAGGGTTCTCGTAGAATCTGACGGCCGGCTCGATCGCCTTCACCATGTCGGCGGACGACTTCAGGCGGGCCACCTCCGGGTCGGCCTCGACCCCCGCGGCGGCTCCCTCGGGTACGAGGTCCCGCAGGGTGCAGGTCTGCACACCCTCCTCCCCGAGACTGGGCAGGACGTCGGCGACGTAGGCCAGATAGGGCTGGTGCGGCCCGACGAACAGCACACCGCCCCGGCGGTGACCGAGACGAGGATCGGAGTAGAGGAGATAGGCGGAGCGGTGCAGAGCGACGACGGTCTTCCCGGTTCCCGGACCGCCGTCGACGACGAGAGCGCCGCGGGATCCGGCGCGGATGACGGCGTCCTGGTCGGCCTGGATGGTGCTGAGCACATCCCGCATCCGGGGCGACCGGCTGGCGCCCAGGCTGGCGATGAAGGCGGACTGGTCGTCGAGCGCGGCGTGTCCTTCGATACCGTCCGCGGTGAACACCTCGTCCCAGTAGTCGCTGATCCGGCCGCGGGTCCAGCGATACCTGCGGCGGCTGGCCAGACCCATCGGGCTGGCGTGGGTCGCGCCGAAGAACGGCGCGGCCGCGGGGGAGCGCCAGTCGAGCAGCAGGCGGCGGCCCGCGCTGTCCGTGAGCCCGAGCCGCCCGACGTACACGGGCTCGGGGTCGTCGGCGCCGACCATGCGTCCGAGGCACAGGTCCAGACCGAAGCGGCGCAGTACGCGCAGCCGGGCGGTCAGCCGGTGGACTTCCAGGTCCCGGTCCAACGCCTGCCGGCCCGCGCCGCCGGGCGCCTTGAGCTCGGCGGCAAGGCGGTCGGACAGGTCGGCGATCGACTGCGCGAGGCTTTCCGCGATGGCCGTGAACTGCCGCTCGTCACCGGCGATCAGCGCCGGGTCGGCCTTGCGGGCGAGGCGGTCGGGCAGGTCGAACGCGCTGGTGGTCAAGGGGTTCATCAAGCTCCGATCTGAGGTCGCCGACGGCCATCGCGCGCGGCTGGGCGTTCGACGTCCACGCTCGCCTCGTGCACCGGCAGCGACACACGCCCTTCGGATCCCCGTTTCCGCAGGCTATGGCCTCGGCTGACGATTGTGCGGCACGACCCGGGTCTTGCCGCAAGCCCCCCGGTGCGCTATAGGTTGATAGTGGCGGGGAGTCGATAGTCCCCTTCGCCCTCACTGTCGGCCGTGGAGCCGCCGCACGTGAGAAGACCCCGTTGATCCGCCGTGACGCCGGTGTGATTTGCTCATGCCCCGTGAGCACTCGTCCGGCGGAAAGGGGCTCGACCGTGGGGACCGCGACAGTCAACGGGATCACCGTCGCCTACGACGACGAGGGGGCGGGAGAGCCGATCGTGCTCGTCCACGGCCACCCGTTCGATCGTTCGATGTGGAGGCCGCAGGTTCGCGAGCTGTCCGGCGCCGGATGGCGCGTCATCACCGCGGACCTGCGCGGATACGGCGAGAGCAGCGTGGTCCCCGGCGTCACCCCGCTGGAGACGTTCGCCCGCGACATCGCCGCCCTGCTCGACCGTCTGCGGATCGGCCAGGTGGTGCTGGGCGGCCTGTCCATGGGCGGCCAGATCGTCATGGAGTTCCAGCGGCTGTTCCCCGAGCGGGTGCGGGCGCTGCTGCTCGCGGACACCTTCGCCCAGGCCGAGACCGATGAGGGCAAGAAGGCGCGTAACGCCATGGCCGACCGGCTGCTCGCCGAGGGCATGGACGGCTACGCCAATGAGGTGCTGACCAAGATGGTGGCTCCCAAGAACGTGCGCGCGATGCCCGACGTGGCCGACCACGTGCTGGGCATGATGCGCGGGGCGCCGCCGGAGGGCGCGGCGGCCGCGTTGCGCGGCCGCGCGGAGCGCCCCGACTACCGCGACACGCTCGCGCGCGTCGCCGTGCCCGCGCTGGTCGTCGTGGGCAGGGACGACGAGTACACGCCGGTCGAGGACGCCGAGCTCATGCATCGGCTCATCCCACGCTCGACGCTGACGGTCGTCGACGGCGCCGCCCACATGCCGAACCTGGAGCGCCCGGCGGAGTTCAACCGGGCGCTGCTCGACTTCCTCGCCACCCTCGGCTGAGCGGGGCTCCCGCGCTCCCTGACGTCAGCCGTCGAAGCCGCCGGCGAGACGCTCTCCGTCCTGGGAACGACGAGGGCTCTGGACGCCATGCGTGCCCGGGGACGCCCGGTCCTCGACGACGCCGGAGGGTTCAGCGTCGGCGCGGCCACTCCGCCTCCGGCCCGCCCGGCCCCCGGAGATAGGCGAGAACGGCGAGGACGCGGCGGTGGTCGTCGCCGGCGGGAGGCAGGTCGAGCTTGGCGAGGATCCCGGCGATGTGCTTGGCCACCGCCGCCTCGGTGACCACGAGCACGCGGGCGATGGCGGCGTTGGAGCGGCCCTCCGCGACCAGGCCGAGCACCTCCCGCTCGCGCGGGGTCAGCCGGGACAGCGGTCCGCGGCGGAGGCTGAGCAGCTGCCGCACCACCTCCGGGTCCACGACCGTGTGCCCCCCGGCGACCCGCTCGACCGCGTCGACGAACTCCCGCACGTCGCCGATCCGGTCTTTCAGCAGGTAGCCGATCCCCGCGCCGCCGTCCGAGTCGAGCAGCTCGGCCGCGTAGGTCTGCTCGACGTACTGGCTGAGCATCAGTACGGCGAGCCCTGGGTGGGAGGCGCGCAGCGTGAGCGCGGCGCGCAGCCCCTCGTCGGTGAAGCCGGGCGGCATGCGCACGTCGGCGACGACGATGTCGGGTTCGTGCTCGGACACGGCGGCGATCAGCGCCTCGCCGTCGCCGACCGAGGCGACGACCTTGTGGCCGAAGCGGTCGAGGAGCCCGGCGAGCCCCTCGCGGAGCAACACGCCGTCTTCGGCGAGGGCTATCCGGAGACGGGGCACGGGATCTCCACACGCAGCGAGGTCGGCCCGCCGGGCGGGCTGGACAGGGTCATCACGCCGTCCGTCACGGCGACCCGGTCGGCGAGCCCGGCCAGCCCGGACCCGGCCGCCGGGTCGGCGCCTCCCACCCCGTCGTCGCCGACCTCCAGCACCAGCGCGCCGTCCCGGAGCCGGCCGTGCACGAAACCGCGCCGCGCCCGGCTGTGCTTGGCCATGTTCGCCATCGCCTCCGACACGACGTAGTAGGCGGTCACCTCGATCGACGACGGTAACCGGCCGGGCAGCGAGACGTCGACATCCACCGGGACGGGAGACCGGCCCGCCACATCGCGTACGGCGGCGCCGAGCCCCCGGTCGGTGAGCACCTGGGGATGAACGCCCCGGCTCAGCTCGCGCAGCTCGGCCAGGGCGCGTTTGGCCTCCTCGTGCGCCTCGGCGATCTGCGCCATGGCGGGCGACCCCGGCGGCAGGTCGAGCTGGGCCAGGCCGAGCTTCATGCTGAGGGACACCAGCCGCTGCTGGGCGCCGTCGTGCAGGTCGCGCTCGATCCGGCGGCGTTCGGCCTCGAACGCGTCGACCAGCCGGGCTCGGGACCGGATGATCTCCGCGTCGCCCGGCGCGAGGACGGCCCGTGCGATCAACGCCCGGGTGCCCGCCCACGCGGCCATCAGGTAGGCGGACAGCGGGAGCAGCAGCAGCCCGGCGGCGAACAGGGGCAGGCCCTCCACCGGGGTCATTCCCGGCTGGAACGGGCCTGAAATCAACAGCAGCGGCAGCCAGATCGCCGTTGAGACCACCCCCAGGTCCATCAGCCACATCACCGTCACCGCGACGACCGTGAACCCCAGCTCCCGCCAGGTCGCCTGCTCGCGCAGGCGGGTGGCGAGCCAGGCCCGCGGACCCGGTCGCGGCGGTTTCAGGTGCGGGTCGCCCGCGGGCGCGCGGTCCACCAGCCGGAGCCGCCACCGCTCGAACGCCGCGGCCGGCGTGGCGAGCACGGCCATGGCGAGCAGCGCGGCCACGGTCGCGACCCCGACCCCGTACGCGTAGGCCGCGTAGATCGTCACGCACGCGGCCACCGCGTGGACCGTGCTGCACAGCAGGTAAGCCAGGGAACGCCAGGGCCATGATGAGCGGAGGAACGCCGACGGCCTTCGGGTCATCGCCGCCAAGGCGGTACGGACGAGCACCCCCCGACGTTAGCCGGTCCGGGTGCGCGGGCGCGGTAGTGCTGGGACTACCTCGATCTCTCGCCCCTGCGCCAATGCGCCGGCACGGCACAGACGGCTTTGCTGGACCGCATGCACCCGACAGAAAGCGCAGGCGGCCGAGGCCGCGCGCCCCAGGAAGAGACCGGCATGGATCACGAGGAGACCGTACGGCTGCAGATGGTGCGCCGGCTGTACGGCAGGGCCGGCCACACGGTGAAGGCCCTCGACGGGGTGACGGCGAGCTTCCACGCGGGCACGCTGACGGCGATCATGGGGCCGTCGGGGTCGGGCAAGTCCACCCTGCTGCACTGCGCGGCGGGCCTGGACCGGCCGACCGACGGCGTGGTCGTCATCGACGGCACCGACCTCGGCTCGCTGAACGAGAACGGCCTGACCCTGCTGCGCCGCCGGCGGGTGGGGTTCGTCTTCCAGGCGTTCAACCTGGTGTCCGCGCTCACCGCCGAGCAGAACGTGGCGCTGCCGCTGCGCCTGGCCGGCCGCGCGGCCCCGCCCAGCCTGGTCCGGGCGGCGCTCGCGGAGGTGGGCCTCGCGGACCGGGCGGGGCATCGGCCCAGCTCCCTGTCCGGCGGCGAGCAGCAGCGCGTGGCCATCGCGAGGGCCCTGATCACCAGGCCCGCCGTGGTGTTCGCCGACGAGCCGACCGGCCAGCTCGACACCAGGGTGTCGCACCAGATCCTCGGCATGCTGCGGGGGCTGGTCGACGACCACGGGCAAACGATGATCATGGTGACGCACGACCCGGTGACGGCCTCCTACGCCGACCGGGTGCTCTTCCTCGCCGACGGACGCGTGGTGGACGAGTACCCCGGCGACAAATACACCGGCACCGTCACCGCCGAGCTCGTCGCCGCCCGGATGGCCGTCCTGGAGGCCGCGCCATGCTGACCTTCGCGACATTGCGGGAGCGGTGGCCCTCCTTCGCCGGGGGGTTCGTCGTGCTTTTCCTCGGCATGGCGATGGTGTCGATGAGCGTCCTGGCTCTGGCCTCGGCCGGGCCGAGGGTGCCCGACCGGCTCGCGGGGACGCCCGTGTTCGTCTCGGTGCCGATGACCGCGCGTGCCGACGGCGACTTCGCCCCGGACCGCCCTTGGTCGCCGGAGACGGTCACGTCGCTGCGGGAACGGCTGGGAGCCATCCCGGGGGTGGCGCATGCCGTACCGGATCGGACGTTCTACGCGCAGCCGGTCATCGGGGGCAGGCCGGTGGCGGGCGACCGGGGGTACGCGTGGTCGGCGGCCATGCTGGCGCCGTACAGGCTGACGGCGGGCACCGCGCCGCGGGAGGGCGAGGCGGCGCTGGACCGGTCGCTGGGGCTCGCGCCGGGGGCGCGGGTGTCCGTGCTGACCGTGCACGGGCCGGTGACGTACACGGTGTCCGGCACGGTGAACGGGCCGGGGGTGTATCTGAACGACGCGGAGGCGGCCCGCATCTCGTCGGGAGTGCGCGCGATCGGCCTGGTCACCGAGCCAGGGGCGGACATCGCCGCGGTCGCCGGGGCCGCACGGGCGGCGGCCGGCGCGACCGGTGTGGTGCGCACCGGGGACGGGCGCAGCGTCCTGGAGACGCGGGAGCACGAACGGACCCGCTGGATCGGCATGCAGGTCCTCACCGCCATGGCCGTGCTGTCCGCGTTCGTGTCGATCCTGGTGGCAGGCTCGACGTTCGCGCTCGGAGTAGCGCAGCGGCGCCGCGAGTTCGGCCTCCTGCGCGCCGTCGGCGCGACGCCGCGTCAGGTGCGGCGGATGGTGTACGGCGAGGCGCTGGTGGTCGGTGTCATCGCGACGGCGGGAGGGGTGGCGGCCGGCGCGGCGCTCGGTCCCGTGCTGGGGGACGTGCTGATCACGGCCGGGTTCGAGCCGCCGGGCTTCGCGGTGCGGTTGTCGCCGCCGCCGCTCGCGGGCTCGTTCGCGATGGGTGTGCTCGTCACGCTGGCGGGTGTCTGGTCGGCGTCCCGGCGGGCCGCGCGGGTGAGCCCGCTGGAGGCGCTGCGCGAGGCCGAGGTGGACGACCGTCCGATGCCGCGCGTGCGGTGGCTCGCCGGGGCGGCGTGCTGCCTGCTGGGTCTGGCGGCAGCGGCCGGCGCGGGAGGCTCGGACGGCTCGGACGCATTCGTGACGTCGGGCCTGGTCGCGGCGATGGGGGTGATCGCGGGGCTGGCGCTGCTGTCTCCCGCGGTCGTGCCGCCGGTGGCGCGGCTGGTGTCGTGGCCGCTCGCCCGGGGCCGCGGTGCGACCGGGATGCTCGTCCGGGAGAACGCGCTGACCGCCGTCCGCCGCACCGCGGCCACGGCCACGCCGGTGCTGGTCACGGTGGGATGCGCGGTGCTGATCACGGGGATGGTGCAGACGACCGCCGCGGCGTTCGCGCAGGTGCGCGCCACCACGATCCGGGCGGACGCGGTCATCATGCCGGACGGCACGCCGGGGCTGACGGACGCGGTGGCGTCGGCGGCAGGTGCGCAGGCGTCCCTGTTCACCGGCCTGTTCGAGCCGGACGGCGGCGCGCTGAGCGCCATCGGCGCCACCCCGGAGCTGCTGGCGCGGGCGGGTGACGTCCAGGTGGTGTCCGGCACGCTCGACGCGCTACGGAGCGAGGACCGGGTGCTCGTGGCCGACTGGCTGGCCGACAAACGCGGGCTGCGGCCGGGCTCCACGCTGCCGGTGTCGTTCGAGGACGGCACCTCGGCGTCGCTGACGGTGGCCGGCGTGGTCCGGGAGGCGGACGCCGATGTGATGCTCTCCCGGCGACTGCTCAGGGCGCACGACCCGGTGGCCCTCGCCGATGAGGCGTACGTCGCGGGCACTCCCGCGCCGCCCGGCCCGGGGGCGCGCGTGGTGGACATCCCCACCTACTCGGCGGAGGCGGACGCCCAGGAGGACCGGCTGGTGTGGATCGCCACCGTATTGCTGGTCGTGGTGTCCACGGCCTACGCGGGTGTGGCGATCGTGAACACGATGGTGATGTCGGCGGCCGGGCGCGTCCGTGACCTCGCGGTGCTGCGCCTGTCCGGCGCGACGGGCCGGCAGGTGCTCGGGGCCGTGGCCGCCGAGTCGGCGCTCGTGGTGCTGCTCGGCACCGGGCTGGGGCTCGTGGTGGCGTTGCCCGCGCTGCTGGGCATGCGACGGGCCTTCGCCACGGCCATGCGCGCCGACGTCCCCCTCGTGGTGCCGTGGCCTCTCATCCTCGGGGTGATCGCCGTCTGCCTGGCCCTCGCCGCCGGCGCCGCCGTGCTCGCCGCACGCCCCGCCGTACGGGGTGCGGCGAGGAGCTGACCGCGCCAGTCGTCCGGCCGCGTCCGCGACTACGAAGGCGGGGTCCGGTCGGGGCCGCAGGCGGCCGCCCGCGTGAGGAACACGGCACGCTCCCGGTCGTTGCGGGTCAGCGACGCGGCCCGCTCGAACTCCCGCCGTGCCTCCTCATGCCGGCCGAGCCGGGCCAGCAGATCACCCCGTACGGCGGGAAGCTGGGGGTAGGCGGCCAGCGCCCGCTCCGACGCCACCGCCTCGACGACCCGCAGGCCTTCGGCCGGGCCCGATGCCATCCCCACCGCGACCGCCCGGTTCAGCTCAACGACGGGGGACGGCCACACGTGGGCGAGCACCCGGTAGAGCGCCGCGATCCGCGGCCAGTCGGTGTCGCCGGGGGTGAGCGCGCGGGCGTGGCACGCCGCGATCGCCGCCTGCAGGACGTACGGCCCGACCGGTCCGCCGATCGCCTCGGCCCGGTCGAGCGCCTCCAGCCCTCGCCGGATGAGCAGCCGGTCCCACAACCTGCGGTCCTGGTCGGCGAGCAGCACGGGCTCGTCCGAGGAGCCGGCCCTGGCAGGCAGCCGGGACGCCTGGATCTCCATGAGCGCGGCCAGGCCGTGCACCTCCGATTCCCGGGACAGCAGGCCCGCCAGGATCCGGCCCAGGCGCAACGCCTCCTCACACAGCTCCGGCCGGGTCCAGGCGCCTCCAGAGGTCGCCGAGTAGCCCTCGTTGAAGATGAGGTAGACGACTTCGAGCACCGACGCCAGCCGTGCGGACATGTCGGACGGGGCAGGCATCTCGAACCGCACTCCATGCTTGGCCAGCGTGCGCTTGGCCCGGACGATCCGCTGCGCCACGGTCGGCTCGGCGACCAGGAACGCCCGCGCGATCTCCTCGGTCGTCAGCCCGCCCAGCATGCGGAGCGTGAGGGCGGCCCGCGCCTCGGCCGGCAGCACCGGGTGGCACGCCGTGAAGATGAGGCGCAGCAGGTCGTCGCGGATGTTGTCGTCGAGCCGGTCGTCCAGATCCGGCCCGCCCGCCGCCTGCTCGATCTCCGCCGTACGGCCCAGCTCCTGGAGTTTGCGCTCGAACCGGGTGCGGCGGCGGAGCAGGTCGATCGCCCGGTGCTTGGCGGTGGCCATCAGCCAGGCGCCCGGGTTCTGGGGGACGCCCGCCTGGGGCCACTGCTCCAGCGCGACGATCATGGCGTCCTGCGCCAGCTCCTCGGCGAGACCGATGTCGCCGACCAGCCGGGCGAGGCCCGCGATGAGCCTGGCCGACTCGATCCGCCACACGGCCTCTATCGCGAGATGGGTGGCGCGACGAGGATCGGCCTCGGTCATGTCCACCGATGTTACATCGCCGTGTTGCGCCGGAGGTCGACCTGGAGGAGGTGCCGATCGCCCGCACCTACCCGCTGGAGCAGGTGCGGGACGCGATCCGCGAGCTGGAACGGGGGCACACCCACGGCAAGCTCGTGCTCCGGCCCTAGCGAAGCCGGGAACTCGGAAAGCCGGGAAGCCGCATGTCCGACGAGGGTCAGGCGGGCGGCGCGAAGTCCTCCGGGCCGAACACGCGCAGGACGTCCGCCTCACCCTGCCAGCCCTCCCACAGGTCCTGGTGCAACCGCATGAAGCGGGAGGTCCACTCGACCGCCTCCTCCCTCGACCGCACCTGATACAGGGCGTAGCTGATCATCTCCTTGGCCTCGGTGAACGGCCCGTCGGTGACGCTGAGGCCCTCCTTGGACAGCTCGACCCGGGCTCCCGACGCGCTGGGGGCCAGCCCGGCGTTGTCGAGCAGCGCGCCGGCGCTCGTGGCCTCCATCCCGAGAGCCATGATCGCCTCCATCAGCTCGGCCGGAGGGGGCGTGGCGGGCTGGTCGGCCCTGAGCAGCACCAAATAACGCATGTTGTCTTCTCCTCGTTTCGTGGTTCTTCTTTGTGTCACGCCTCGGGGCCGAGGTGCGACTCGGCCCCGGGAGATCTATCGACCGGCCACTCGCCCGTACAGATGCGCGGCAACGGCGGCGAGCCAGGCGCAGGACAGGACGACCGCGGCGGTGAAGGCCAGCAGGGCGGGGGTGCCTCCGGATCCCGAGGCCATCGCCAGGAAGCAGGCGGCGAAGACCACGCCGGTCACGCGGGACAGGCGGGCCCACCCTCGCCGGCCCTCCGCGGAGAAGCGCGCGGCGATCACCAGGCACGCCGCGACCAGGCAGGTGAACCCGACACCACCGGAGGCGAAGTGCAGCAGACCGTGCCAGCTCACCGGCCCGGGGCCCTCCGGAGTGCCCACGGGGAAGCCGAGCCCCGGGTCGGCCCGGAAGGCGCCGGCGGCGACCAGGCTCACGCCGTACGCCGCGACGAGCCGGGGCGCCCACGTGCCGCCGCGGCCGGGGCGCAGGGACCGGCGCAGCCCGGCGGCGAACGCGATGATCATCAGTCCGGTCACCACCAGGGTCGTGATGTGGATCCAGCCGAGGTCGCCGTTGCTGAGCATGCTCCACGCGTGCCGGGTGAGGTCGAATCCGTCCCGGGTCATGGCCTCGGTGAGCGAGACCAGGACGTAGGCGGGCCCCGCGATTACGCCGTATCCGAGGAGGCTCTTGGTGACCCTCGTCGCCGGGTCGCAGGCCCCGTCCCGGGAACCCGCGCCGGCCACCGCGAACGTCTGCTCCGTCATGTTCACTCCTTCGAGCCGGGGCCCCCGGTCGTCGGCGGCCCTCTGACTACGCCTCGAACGAGGTGAAGCGAATTCGACACACCGGCTCGGATTCTTTTTCGATTTTTCCGGGCCGGCGGTCGGCGACTCGTGGATGAGCTGTGTGGCACATAGTACTGTGTGGCACATGGTGAGCGGCGACGCGTACGACAAGCTCGAACTCGAGTTGCGGCGTGGCGTCGTCGTCCTCGCCGCGCTGTCCCAGCTGCACACCGCGCGCTACGGCTACGAGCTGCGTCAATCGCTGTCCGAGAGCGGCATGCCGATCGAGGAGGGGACCCTCTATCCCTTGCTCCGGCGGCTGGAGTCCCAAGGCGTGCTGACCAGTGAATGGCGCACCGACGGCGGCCCCCCGCGCCGCTACTACGTGCTCAGCGCCGACGGCCGCGAGCTGTGCAAGCGGCTGACGGCCGCCTGGCGCGGCCTCAACGGCACCATGGATCTTCTCCTGAAAGGCGGAGAGCGCCATGACCCCTGACGATCTCATCCGGAGCTACGTGGACGACGTGGCCCGCCTGCTGCCGCGCGGGCAGCGGCGCGATGTCGCGTTCGAGCTGCGCACGCTCCTGGCGGACGAGCTCGCGGCCAAGGCCGCGGAGACGGGCCGCCCGGCCGACGAGGAGATGGCTCGTGAACTGGTGCTCGCCTTCGGCCGTCCGGCCGATGCCGCCGCCCGGTTTCACCCGGTCCTGACTATCGTCGACCCGGCGGACTCCCGCAGGTTCCTCCGCCTGACCTTGATCGGCATGGCTCTTATCTGGCTGCTCGGCCTGATGGACACCGTGCTGCGGCACCCGGTCGCCTCGGCCTCCGACCTGCCCGGTGTGCTCGGGATCTTGTGGACCGGCGCCGGCGTGGGGGCCCTGTGGTGGCCGGGGCTGCTCGTGGTCTGCTTCGCCGCCGGAGCCTGGCTCCGCCGCAACCGGCCGGAGCGGGCCGCGTGGAAACCTCGGCGCACGGACCGCGACCGGATCAGCCGCTTCGGCTACCTCGCCGCGGTCGCCGCCGCCGTCTGCGGCCTGCTCGTGCTGTTCAACCCCGCGACGCTGCTCGACTACTTCTACGGCGGCCGCGCCGCCCCAGGGGCGTACCAGGCGCTCGCCCTGGACGAGGACTTCCTCCGCCACCGCGCACCCTGGCTGGTGGCGGTGATGACCCTGCATCTCGGGCTCTACGCCGTTCTGGTCGTGCGCGGGCGCCGGCAGCCGCTGACACGGCGGATCGACATCGGCCTGACCCTTGTGATGTGCGGCGTCCTCACCTGGCTCCTGCCCGGCGGCGACATCTTCGCGGCTGAGCCCACCGACCAGACCGTGAAAGGCGTGATCGTGCTGATCGTCGTCGGCTCCCTGGCCGACGCGGCCCTCAAAGCACGCCGCGAACTGCGCCGCGCCGCCTACCTCCCCGCCGCCTGAGCCGGCCTACCTCCGCGCAGCACCATGCCGCGCCCGTACGAAAGCACGCACGAGCGTATGGACGGAGCAGGCCGCCGCGGCGTTCGCGCAGGTGCGCGCCACCACGATCCGGGCGGACGCGGTCATCATGCCGGACGGCACGCCGGGGCTGACGGACGCGGCGGCGTCGGCGGCAGGTGCGGAGTCGTCCCTGTTCACCGGCCTGTTCGAGCCGGACGGCGGCGCGCTGAGCGCCATCGGCACCACCCCGGAGCTGCTGGCGCGGGCGGGTGACGTCCAGGTGGTGTCCGGCTCGCTCGACGCGCTACGGAGCAAGGACCGGGTGCTCGGGACCGTGGCCGCCGAGTCGGCGCTCGTGGTGCCGCTCGGCACCGGGCTGGGGCTCGTGGTGGCGTTGCCCGCGCTGCTGGGCATGCGACGGGCCTTCGCCACGGCCATGCGCGCCGACGTCCCCCTCGTGGTGCCGTGGCCTCTCATCCTCGGGGTGATCGCCGTCTGCCTGGCCCTCGCCGCCGGCGCGGCCGTGCTCGCCGCACGCCCCGCCGTACGGGGTGCGGCGAGGAGCTGACGCCCTCGCGACGGGGATCGGCCTCCGCCGTGTCCGCCGACCTTACTGTCGCCGTTGTGCGCCCGACGTCAACCTGGAGTGGGTCTCATGGAGTGTCAGGGGTGGTTTCACCGACGAGAGGAGACCGGGTGGACGCGGATTTCGTGAACTTCGTGCGGCACCGGGGAGACCACCATCTGAGAACGGCGGTCCTGCTGACAGGGGATTGGCATACGGCCGAGGACCTGATGCAGGCCTGTCTCGGCAAGTTGTACCGGGTGTGGCCTCGGCTGGACACCACCAGTGAGCCCGACGCGTACCTGCGCCGCATTCTGGTCAACACCTACCGATCCTGGTGGCGTGCCCGATGGCGCCGGGAGATCCCGCGCGCCGACCTGCCCGATGTGCCCGGCCCCGGTGACATGGGCGAGGCCGGCGCGGTGGCCGAGGACGTCCGCAAGGCGCTCGGGAAGCTACCGGTCAGGCAGCGGACCGCTCTGGTGCTGCGCTTCTTCGACGACCTGCCGGAGACGGAGGTCGCCGATCTCATGGGCTGCTCGGTGGGGACGGTGAAGACCCACACGCATCGCGGTCTGCGGGCGATGCGCGGCCTGATCCCGCCCGACACCGTGGTCAACCGAGCCGAGCCGACAGGGAGTGGAGTCCAGTGAGACACCGACACGAGGAGCCGTTCATGAACGAGAAGGAAGTGCGCGCACTGCTCAGCAGGGCCACCGAGGATCGGCCGCCGGGCCTCGATCTCATGGCCGCCGTTCCGGCCATGCCCGCCATGCGGGCGAGGAGGGAGCGCAGGCGGAGCCGGGCCCTGGTCTCGATCGCCTCGCTGGGCGTGACGGCCGCGGCGAGTGTGATCGTCCTGGGCCTGCCCCTGGGCCAGCCGTCGGCCCAGGCCCAGGTGGCGGCCGCGGTGGACAACACCAGCCAGGAGAGCTACAAAATCCACGAAACCGACGGCGCCAAGACGTTCGAAGGGGCCGTCGATCCCGTCCGGCGTGTAGGCGTCATCACGGAGGCCGGAGGAGCGTCGGAAACCCGGCTCGTCGGCGACCAGATGTACACCAAGAGGCAGGGCGAGGCCAAATGGACGGTCTACCCCCGTGCGGAGGTGGAGCTGGCGGACGCGCCGGTGGCCGTCGCCGTGGTCAAGCTCGCCGCGCTGGACCCTCAGCGGACCCTGGAGCGACTGCGTTCCGCCACAGACGTCAACGAGGAAGGCTCGGCATCCGGCGAGGGCTGGACCGGCAAGCGGTTCACGTTCTCGCTGGCCGACACGGGCGACGTCAAGTGGCGTGGGGACACGTCACCGGCCATCACGGGAGCCGTGGACGTGGACGACCAGGGTCGCGTCCGGCGGCTGGAGGTCGACTTCAGCGACGGCGGCCAGCGTAACGTCACCGACTTCGGTGATTTCGGCACCCCGGTCACGGTCACCGCACCGCCCGCGGGCGAGGTGCATGACCCGGCAACCGACAAGACGGACGCCGCCCCGGACGGCAAGCCGACCGGCAAGCCGACCGGCAAGCCGACCGGCAGGGCGGGTGACGGCAAGACGGCCGACAAGCCGGCCGCCACTGCTGAGCCGGGCGACAAGCCGACCGCCTGAAACCGCTGATCAGCCGTCACGCACCATGGCCGTGTGCCTGGGCCGGAGCCCGCAGTCGCTCCAGCCCGGGCGCACGGCCATCGCCGTTGAGGCCGGCGGTGTGAGCCACGGACGCCGGGGCATGGGCTGTTCCCTCTCGACGAGTCCTGACTTGAGGAGTCCGGTCAGGCAAGGCACGCGCCGCCGCGCTGTCGCCCGTGTTCGTACGCTTGGAGCACCGCCACCTCTGGTTCCTTCACGTGCATGTCAGATGTGCGCCTATGGGAGGGAATTCACCGGTTTGTAACACATGAGCGGATCCGCTGTCACCTCCCTGGAGTTTCAGCACGTGAGGGGTGCGTTATCCAAGCGTTATCTAACCGGGAGCGCTCCCACGGTTGTGGGAACGGGCTTTGCGGCCGTTAAATGCGGCAAGTCACTTGAATCCCGACTTGCCCCGAAATCTGCGCTGCGTCCGGACGCGACGCAGGATGAACCACCCCCATAGCATCACCGACGTCCGTCCCGGGCGGGGTGAGCAGGCACGAGGACCCGACGCGGAAGCCAACGCCCCGTCCCACGGTCCACGGCCTTCACGATGACCGCATGGCAGGAGCCGCTGAATGAGCACGGGAGTTTGGCTGATGGGCGCGCGGGGCTCCGTCGCGGTCACCGCCGTCACGGGAGCGCTGGCCGTCCGGGCCGGCCTCGCCGGGACGACGGGCTGCGTGACCGAGCTCCCCCCACTGCGCGACGCCGGGCTGCCCGCCCTCTCCGAGCTGGTGTTCGGCGGGCACGACATCGCCCCGACCCCGCTGGTGAAGAAGGCCGAGGCGCTCGCCGACGCCGGAGTCGTGCCCGCCTCGCTGGTGCGGGCACTGCACGACGAGCTCGCCGACGCCGATCGCGAGATACGGCCGCTGCCCTCGGCCAGGACCCAGGCGGAGACCGCCGACCTGATCGCCGCCGACATCGAGGCGTTCCGGGAACGGCACCACCTGACGCGGCTGGTGGTCGTCAACGTCGCCACCACCGAGACGGCCCCGCCGCCCCATCCGGCGCATGCCGACCCCGGCATGCTGGAGGCGGCGCTCGGCGGCGACGAGGCGGTGCTGCCGCCCAGCTCACTCGCGGCCTACGCGGCGTTCCTGGCCGGATGCGCGTTCGTCGACTTCACCCCCTCGACCGGCGCCCGCCTGCCCGCCCTGGACCGGCTCGCCGCCCGTCACGGGGTGCCGTACGCGGGCCACGACGGCAAGACCGGCGAGACGCTGATCAAGTCGGTGCTGGCGCCCATGTTCGCCGTACGGAACCTCCGGGTACGGACCTGGTCGGGGACGAACCTGCTGGGCGGCGGCGACGGCGCCAGCCTCGCCGAGCCCGGCCCGAACGCGGCGAAGACCGCAAGCAAGCAGCGGGTGCTCGCGGAGACCCTCGGCTACGTGCCGCAGGGCGACACCCGCATCGACTACCTGGAGGACGCGGGCGACTTCAAGACCGCGTGGGACCTGGTGACGTTCGAGGGCTTCCTGGGCCGCCAGATGCGGATGGACTTCACCTGGCACGGATGCGACTCCGCCCTTGCCGCGCCCCTCGTGCTCGATCTGGCGCGGCTGGCCACGGCCGCGCAGGACGCGGGCAGGACCGGCGCGCTCCACGAGCTGGCCTTCTTCTTCAAGGATCCGCTGGGCCGCGTCCCGCACGGGCTGGCCGACCAGTGGACGATGCTGTGCGACTTCGTGGCCGGGCTCGGGGAGCGCGGCTGATGGCAGACCGGGACCGCGCCACGGGCGTGCGGTCGCGCCGGTGGCCGGCGCTGCGCGACGTCGTGCGCCTCGTCCGGGCCCCCGCCGCGCTGTCGGTGCCCGGGGACGTCGTCGCCGGCGCGGCCGCCGCGGGCACGCTCGGCCGCCGCACACCCGGCCTCGCCTGCGCCTCCGTCTGCCTCTACTGGGCCGGAATGGCGGCCAACGACTGGGCCGACCGCCGGATCGACGCCGTCGAACGGCCGGAGCGGCCGATTCCCTCGGGCAGGGTGAAGCCGGGGGAGGCGCTGGCCATCGCGCTGGGGCTGACCGCCGCCGGGATGGCGGTGGCCCGCCTGACCGCAGGACCCCGCGCGGGCGCGACCGCGGCGGCGCTCGCGGCCGCCGTCTGGGCATACGACGTGGCCGCGAAGGACACACCGGCCGGACCGGCCGTGATGGGCCTGTGCCGGGCGTTGGACGTGCTGCTCGGCGCGGCCGGCGGCGCCCCCGCCCCCGCGCTGCCCACCGCGTTCACGGTCGGGGCGCACACGTGGCTGCTCACGCTGCTGTCGCGGCGCGAGGTGTCCGGCGCGGGAACGGCTCTCCCGCTCGGGACGCTGTCCGGGACCCTCGCCCTCGCCGCCGCCGTGGGTGCCGGGCCGACCGGCGACGGGGCCGAGCGCGCGGTGCAGCCGGCGCTCGCCGCCTGGTACGCGGCCCGGTTCGGTCTCGCCCAGGCTCGCGCCGCCCGCGACCCCTCGCCGGGGAACGTCCGGGCGGCCGTGGGCACCGGCATCGTCGTGCTCCCCGCATTGCAGGGGGCGCTGGCGGCCAGGTCGGGCGCCGTGCGCGCGGGCCTCGCCGTCGCCGCCGCCGCGCCGCTCGGCAGGGTCCTGGCCCGGAAGGTGTCACCGACGTGAGCGGTCTCAGGTTCGGGTACGGGACCAACGGGTTCGCCAACCACCGGCTCGGCGACGCGCTGGAGGTCATCGCGGCACTCGGCTACCGAGGGGTCGCCCTCACCCTCGACCACGACCACCTTGATCCGTACGCGCCGGGGCTCGCCCGCCGCGTCGCCGTCGTCGGCGAACGGCTGCGGGAGCTCGGCCTCGGGGTCGTGGTCGAGACCGGCGCCCGCTACCTGCTGGACCCCTGGCACAAGCACGCGCCGACGCTGCTCCACGACGAGCGCGAGCGGCGGATCGACTTCCTGCGCCGCGCCGCGGCGATCGGCGCCGACCTCGGCGCCGAGGCCGTGTCGTTCTGGGCGGGGGTACGGCCCTCCGCCGTGCCGGAGGACGTCGCCTGGGACCGGCTGGTCGACGGCTGCGCGCGGGTGCTCGACGGGGCGGCGGTGCCGCTGGGGTTCGAGCCAGAACCGGGCATGCTGGTCGAGACGATCGCGGGCTGGCGGCGCCTGTACGACGCGCTCGGCCGCCCGCCGGGCTTCGGCGTCACCCTCGACATCGGCCACTGCCGCTGCCTGGAGCCGGAGCCGGTCGCCGCCTGTGTCGAAGCCGTCGCCGAGCACCTGGTCAACGTGCAGATCGACGACATGCGGCGGGGAGTGCACGAGCACCTCGAGTTCGGCGAGGGGGAGATCGACTTTCCACCTGTGCTGCGCGCTTTGACTGCTGCCGGCTACACAGGGCTGGTCGCGGTGGAGCTGCCCCGCCACTCCCACGCCGCGCCCGACGTCGCCGCCCGTTCGATCGGCTTCCTCCGCAGGGCCGCGTCGGCGGCGGCCGGCCCGGACCCGGACTCGGTGGATACGGCAGGCGGGGCTGAGCGGCTCGCGGCCGCTGCGAAGGGGGGCCGATGATGGACGCCGACACGCTGCTCGCCGCCCTCGGTCACGACTGGGTGGTGGAGGCCCGCGCGGAAGTCGCGCGGCGGCCCGACGCGATAGTGCGTCACTTCGCCGCGGCACGGCGCCGGATCGGGCGCGCGCCGCTGCCCGGGGCGCCCGGCTGGGCCGCCGACGAGGCCGCCCGCGCCGTCCTACTGGCCGCGCTGCCGCCGGCGGAGCTTCCCGCCCTGCTGGAGACCCTGTACGAGCACGGCAGCGCCGAGGAGAAGCACGCCATCCTGCGCGCCCTGCCGCTGCTGCCTCTCGGCGGGGAGGCTGTGCCGCTCCTGCGGGACGCGGTGCGCACCAACGACCCCCGGCTGGTCACGGCGGCCCTGGGCCCGTACGCGCGGCACCTCGACCAGGCGGCCTGGCGGCAGGCCGTGCTCAAGTGCGTGTTCATGGGCGTGCCCCTCGCCGGGATCGACGACCTCGACGGGCGGGCGGACGCCGAACTGACCGGCATGCTGGCCGGCCTCGCCGAGGAGCGGACCGCGGCGGGCAGGACGATGCCGTCCGACGCGGTCGACCTGCTCCGGCGCCTCACCCGCCCTCGGGACCCCGGGGCCGCGGGACCGGACGGGAACGGCGCCGTCGGCGCAGCAGGCGGACCCGGCATCGTAGGCAGGGAGGCCTGATGCGCATCTTCGACCCGCACATCCACATGACGTCGCGGACGACGGACGACTACCAGCGGATGGCGGACGCCGGGGTCGTCGCCGTGGTGGAGCCCGCCTTCTGGCTGGGCCAGCCGCGCACCAACCCGGGATCGTTCGCCGACTACTTCGACTCGCTGCTCGGCTGGGAGCCGTACCGGGCCGGGTTGTTCGGCATACGCCACCACGCCACGATCGCGCTCAACCCGAAGGAGGCGAACGATCCCCGCTGCCGCCCGGTGCTCGACCTGCTTCCCCGCTACCTCGACAAGGACGGCGTCGTCGCCGTCGGTGAGATCGGCTACGACTCCATGACACCGGAGGAGGACGACGCCTTCACCCGCCAGCTCGCCCTCGCCGTCGAGTACGACCTGCCCGCCCTCGTGCACACCCCCCACCGCGACAAGGCCCGGGGGACCCAGCGGACGCTCGACGTGGTGGCCGAGTCCGGCATCGCGCCGGGGCGGGTCCTGGTCGACCACCTGAACGAGCTCACCGTGGACATCGTCAAGGAGTCGGGCTGCTGGATGGGCTTCTCCATCTACCCGGAGACCAAGATGTCACCGCCGCGGATGGTGGAGATCCTGCTGCGGCACGGGCCGGAGCGGATGCTGGTCAACTCCGCCGCCGACTGGGGGCATTCCGATCCGCTGCTGACCGTGGAGACCGCCCGCGCCATGCTGGACGCCGGGTTCACCGAGGACGACGTCGACCGGGTCCTGTGGCGCAACCCCGTCGAGTTCTACGGCCAGTCGGGGCGGCTCGACCTGTCCGACATCACGGAGGTCGAGCCGGCCTTCGAGGGCAGCTCGATCCGGCGGGGCGGTTCCTGATGCGGCTGCGCGCCCCCGGCGGCCGGACCCTGCACCTGAGCTACTGCACCAACGTCCACCCCGCCGAGGACCTGCCCGGCATCACGGCGCAGCTCGACGAGTTCGCCGTGCCCATCCGGGAGCGGCTCGGTTCGCCCGTGCTGGGGCTGGGGTTGTGGCTGGCCGCGCCGGTGGCCGCAGGTCTCGCCGCCGACCCGGACGCCCGCCGCAGGCTGCGCCGGGAGCTGGACGCCCGGGGCCTGGAGGTCGTGACCCTCAACGGCTTCCCCTACCGATCCTTCCAGCGGCCGGTCGTCAAACACGCCGTCTACCACCCGGACTGGACGACCGCGGAGCGGCTGACGTACACGCTCGACCTGGCCCGGGTGCTGGCCGACCTGCTGCCCGGCGACGCCGCGCGCGGCTCGATCTCCACCCTGCCGCTCGCGTGGCGGCATCCCTGGGACGCCGGCATGGCGGACCAGGCCGCCCGCCGCCTCGACGAGCTCGCCAAGGGACTGGCCGGGGTCGAGGAGGCCACCGGCAGGAGGATCGAGGTCGCCTTCGAGCCGGAGCCCGGCTGCGTCGTGGAGACGTCGGGGCAGGCCGCCGCCCGGCTGGCGGGCATGGACACCGACCGGCTCGGCGTCTGCCTCGACCTGGCCCATCTGGCCTGCTCCTGGGAAAGCCCGGCGGACGCGCTGCGCACTCTGCGCGAGGCGGGCCTGCCGGTGGTGAAGGTGCAGGTGTCCGCGGCCCTGGAGACCGCGGAACCCGAGGCGCTGCGGGAATACGCCGAGCCGCGCTTCCTCCACCAGACCCGCAACCCGGACGGCGGAACCGCCGACGACCTGGACGAGGCGCTCGGCACGGCCCTGCCCGGCCCCTGGCGGGTGCACTACCATGTGCCGCTGCACATGCGGCCGGAGCCGCCCCTCTCCTCGACCACGCCGGTGCTGCGGGAGGCCCTCGCCCTGCTGGTCGGGAGCGGCGCCTGCGACCACTACGACGTGGAGACCTACACCTGGGGTGTGCTGCCCCCCGAGCACCGCCCAAGCACCTCCGCCGACCTCGCGGCGGGAATAGCGGCGGAGCTCGCCTTCGCCCGTGACGAGCTACGCCACCTGGGAGTGACGCCGTGACCGCTCATCTCGTCCTCGACGTCGTCGGGCTCACGCCCCGGCTGCTTCGGCACATGCCCCGCCTGCGGGCGATCGCCGACGTGGGTTTCCAGGCGGAGCTCGGCACCGTCCTGCCCGCCGTGACGTGCTCGGTCCAGTCGACGTTCCTGACCGGTGCGCCGCCGTCCGAGCACGGCGTCGTCGGCAACGGCTGGTACTTCAGGGACCTGGGCGAGGTGCTGCTGTGGCGCCAGCACAACGCGCTGGTCGGCGGGGAGAAGCTCTGGGACGCCGCCCGCCGCGAGCGCCCCGGGTTCACCGTCGCCAACGTCTGCTGGTGGTACGCGATGGGGGCCGACGTCGACTGGACCGTCACCCCCCGGCCCATCTACCACGCGGACGGGCGCAAGGACCCCGACTGCTACACCGACCCGCCCGAGCTGCACGACGAGCTGACGTCACGGCTGGGCGAGTTCCCGCTGTTCACCTACTGGGGCCCGGGGGCGGGCATCGCGTCGTCGGCCTGGATCTGCGCCGCCACCCAGCACATCATGACGACGCACCGGCCTGACCTGACCCTGGCGTACGTGCCGCACCTCGACTACGACCTGCAGCGGTACGGCGCCTCGGACCCCCGCTCGGCCGCGGCCGCCGCGAAGCTGGACGGCGTGCTCGCGCCGCTCCTCGACACCGCCCGGGAGCTGGGGACGACGGTGACCGTGCTGTCGGAGTACGGCATCACGGACGTGTCCCGCCCCGTCGACGTCAACCGGACGCTGCGGGCCGAGGGGCTGCTGCGCGTCCACACCCAGGCGGGCATGGAGTACCTCGATCCGTGGACCTCCCGCGCCTTCGCCGTGGCCGACCACCAGGTGGCCCACGTCTACGTGCGCGACCCCGCCGACATCGCCGCCGTGGCGAAGGTGTGCGCGGCCCTCCCGGGCGTGGCGGAGGTCCTCGACGCGGAGGGCAAGGCGGCCCACGGCCTCGATCACCCCCGGTCGGGAGAGCTGGTGCTGCTGGCCGACCCCGATGCGTGGTTCACCTACTACTACTGGCTCGACGACGAGCGGGCGCCCGACTTCGCCCGCGCGGTGGAGATCCACCGCAAGCCGGGCTATGACCCCGCCGAGCTGTTCTTCGACCCCGCGGACCCGTCGGCGGCCAAGCGGCGGGCGGCGGTCGCGCTTGTCCGCAAGAAGGCCGGCATGCGCTACCTCATGAGCGTCGTCGGCCTGGACGCCGGCGCCCGCGCCGTACGCGGATCGCACGGCCTGCTGCCGCGCGACCCCGAGGACGGCCCGGTGCTGCTGTGCTCGGACCCGGCCCTGGCCCGCGACCGCATCGCCGCGACCGAGGTGAAGGACTTCCTCCTCGCCGCGATGCGGACCGACGCCGGCCAGGCCACCCCCTGATCGGGCCGGCCGCTGTTGAGCCGAGCCCGCTGGGTGGTTTCCGGGTCTGACCGGACGCCGAGCCGCCGTGCGCGTGGGTGTGGAGGAGCGAGGCGGGGAGGGGGCCAGCGTTCAGCTGCCGGGGGCCCGCTTCTGCGGGTGGATCGTCTCCCCACGGGCGAGCATCTCAACGAGCTGGGTGATGCGGCGGGCTCGGGTCTCGGCGCGTTTGGCGTTCGCGATCCGGTAGAGGACGGCGTAGCGGTTTTGGGAGGTCAGGGTGTCGAACATATCTCTTGCCTGGGGTTTTGCGGCCAATGCGGCGGCCAGGTCGGACGGCACCTCGATGGCGGCCTGCCCCGCATAGGCCGCCTCCCACCGGCCGTCGGCCTTGGCGCGTTCGACCTCGATCATTCCGGCCGGCTGCATCCGGCCCTCGCTGATCAGACGGGTGACGATGGAAACGTTCCGCGCCGACCAGGGACTTCGCCTCCCGCGGGGGGTGAAGCGCCGGCAATAGGTGATCTCATCCCGCCGTCGTAGCTGGCCATCGATCCAGCCATGGCACAGGGCTTCATCGAGCGCCTGGTCATAGGTCAGGCTGGTGGGTTCGGTCGTGTTCTGTTTGGCGAGGACCAGCCACACTCCTGCGGGGCTGTCGCGGTGCTCGCCAAGCCACTCCCGCCAGGCCCGGACATCGGGAACGGTCAGTTCCGGCAGTTCGCCGCTCATCGTCAGGTACCACCAAAGATCATCGTCTGGCACGGCACGGTGCTCAACACACGGGTGTTCTCACAGAACGTCATTGTCTCGGAAAGGTATTTCGGCTGCCGATGGGCAGCGTGAACCGGCATTCGGCCCACGCTGCCCCAACGGGTCGGCCGGAGTGGCCATCGAAGGTGGGTCGTCAACGCTCACCCCGCAGTGCGGTTCGTCCGGTGCGAGCCCGGGACAGGGGGCGGCCGGAAGTGGCGCCGGATCGGTCAGCGGTGGAGCCGGCCGATCATGTCCTTCGCCACGTCGGCCACCGCGGCCACCGGACGGATGACGCCCGCCACCTTTACCAGGTCTTGCCGGCCTGCTCCCGGATCGTGTGGTTGATCCGGTTGAAGAAGTTGGTGATTGCGATGTTCAGGATGATCGCGGACATCTGGTTCTCGTCGAAGTGGGTGGCGGCAGCGTCCCAGATCTCGTCGGTCACGCCCGGCGCGCCGTCCTGGATCCGGGTGGCGGCCTCGGTCAGCGCGAGCGCTGCCCGCTCCTCCTCGGTGAAGAACGGGGTCTCACGCCAGGTGACCACGCTGTGCAGCCGCTCCTCGGTCTCTCCATACTTCTTCGCCGACTGGACGCCGGCGAACACACACGGGCTGCAGCCGTTGATCTGGCTGGCCCGCAGATGGACCAGCTCGAGCACGAGCGGGTCGACACCACCGGCGTGAATCGCCTTGTGGAGATGCTGGATCGCGGTGATCACGTCGGGGTTCGCCACGCTCTTCATGCGTGCTTCCATGGGTCCTGCCCCTCTTCGGTTACGTGCGGCCATCCGGGCCTGTCATCGAAGGCGCCTTGGCGGAGGTCGCCTGCGTCGTAATGGACTTTCGGCCGAGGAGTCCTCGGTCACGTCGGCAACGCTAGAGGGCAACCCGGTCAGAAACGGTCCTGGTCATCGAGCAGACTGTTGGCCGTGCTCAACACTTCGGCACGGCTGCTGCGGCTGCTGTCCTTGCTGTCAACACGGCCGTCCTGGACATGCGCTGATCTGGCCGCACAGTTGGAGATCACCGAGCGGACGGTTCGCCGTGACATCGCCCGGCTGCGTGAGCTCGGCTACGGCATCGAATCGGAGATGGGCCCGTGGGGCGGCTACCACCTCGGGCCCGGAACCAGCATCCCGCCGCTGATCCTCGACGACGAGGAGGCGCTTGCGGTCGCCGTCGGGCTGCGCGCCGCCGCGCTCAGCGGGATCTCCGGCAGTGACCAGGCAGCCCTGTCGGCGTTGCTGAAGCTCCGTCAGGTGTTGCCGGCCAGGCTCGCCGGCCGGCTCGGTGAACTGGACGCCGCGTTCACCCACATCGCGCGACCTGACGAAAGCGAGATCTCCCCCGCGCTGCTGCTCGACATGGCCGCCGCCTGCCGACGCGGCGAACGCATCCGGCTGACCTACCGCGACCGGACCGGAGCAATGTCCACCCGGCGAGTGGACCCCTACCGCCTCGTTTACACCGGCCGCCGCTGGTACCTCGTCGCCCACGACGTGACACGGCAGGACTGGCGTACCTTCCGCGCCGACCGGATCGTCGATGCCACATCCACCGGGCAGCCCACCGCCCTGCCCGACCCGCCGGATCCAGCACAGATGGTCGGCACGGGCATCGCGCTGAGGGGGTACCCGGTGCGGGTGACCATCCGCTTGGCCGTACCGGCCGATGAGGCCCGCAGGCTGGTACCGCCAACGGTCGGCGTCCACCGCCCGGACGGCGATGACGCCACTATCGTCGAAATCGGCGGGCCGGACGCCGACGGCCTGGCCCGCTACCTGCTCAGCCTCGGCCGACCACTCCGGATACTGCACCCGGAAGACGTCCGCCAGGCGTTCCTCACCCGCACACAACAACTCCTCAAGGACAACCAATAACGCGGACGCCCGCCGATCGCTGACGGGTCTCGACCAGGCCGTGGCGGCCGTACGTGCCGGCGACACCTGGTCGCCCGTCTGTCTTTGGGCTGAATGAGCAATGGCCGCACGACGGCGAACACCGCCCGGTAGAGCCCCATGGGCCGAAATTACTAAGGCTGATTGATAAGGTAGCCTTAGTATATGAACGAGGACATGACCCCTGACGCAGTCGCCTCAGCCCTGCTGGCGAGTATCAGCGTGCTGGTGCGACGGATACGCCAACTGCCGGCCGACGGAGGGCTCACGATGCCCGAGCGGACCGCCCTGTCACACCTGGACCGCTCGGGCCCCACCACCTCCTCGGCGCTGGCCAAGGAGGTGCAGATCACCGCGCAGGCCATGGGGGCGACGCTCAGCGCGCTGCGGGCCCGCGGCCTGGTCGAACGCCGCCCCGACCCCGACGACGGCAGGCGCGTGGTGCTGACGGTGACCGACGCCGGCCTTCGGGCGCTGCAGGACAGGCGCAACGCGCGGGCCGAACTCGTCGCCCGGATCCTGACCGGCGACGCGTTCACCCCAGCGGAACTGGAGCAGCTCGCGGCGGCCGTGCCGCTGCTGGAGCGACTCGCCCACAACATCTGACGCCGGAAGAACCATGAGGAAGCCAATGACAGAGCCTCCGGAAACGCACGCCCCGCTCCGCCCACCCGGCGACCGGTACAAGTGGACGGCGCTGACGAACACGACCGCCGCGGTCTTCATGTCCGCACTGGACGGCTCCATCGTGCTGATCGCCCTACCGGCGATCTTCCATGGCGTGCACCTGGACCCGCTGGCCCCGGGCAACATCGCCTACCTGCTGTGGATGATCATGGGGTACCGGCTGGTCCAGGCCGTCCTCGTGGTCACGGTGGGCAGGCTGGGAGACCTGTACGGCCGGATCCGGATCTACAACTCCGGGTTCGCGGTCTTCACCTTCGCCTCGATCCTGCTGTCCCTTGACCCCTTCGACGGCGGCCACGGGGCGATGTGGCTGATCGCCTGGAGGGGCGTGCAGGCCGTCGGCGGGTCGATGCTGACAGCGAACTCGGCCGCGATCCTGACCGACGCCTTCCCCAAGGAGCAGCGCGGTTTCGCCCTGGGCATCAACCAGGTCGCGGGGCTGGGCGGCATGTTCATCGGCCTGGTCGCCGGTGGTCTGCTGTCGGCCTGGGACTGGCGGGCGGTGTTCTGGGTGAACGTGCCCGTCGGCGTGTTCTTCACGCTGTGGGCCTACCGGACCCTGCGCGAAACCGGAAGGCGCGGCGGCGGCCGGATCGACTGGTGGGGCAACATCACCTTCGCGGTGGGCCTCAGCGCGGTCCTGATCGCGGTCACCTACGGCCTGCAGCCCTACGGCGGGCACACCATGGGCTGGACCAACCCGCTGGTCGACGGGCTGATCGCCGGCGGACTGGTCCTCCTGGCGGCATTCGCCGTCATCGAGGGCCGCGTCTGCGCGCCGATGATCCAGCTGGATCTCTTTCGCCTGCGGCCCTTCGCCTTCGGCAATCTGGCGGGCCTTGCCATCGCGATCGGCCGCGGCGGGATGCAGTTCGTCCTGATCATCTGGCTGCAGGGCATCTGGCTTCCGTCGCACGGCTACGACTACAGCGCCACGCCGCTGTGGGCGGGCATCTTCATGCTGCCGCTGACCGCGGGCTTCCTCGCCGCGGGCCCGGTGTCCGGCTACCTGTCCGACCGGTTCGGCTCCCAGGGCCTGTCCACCGGCGGCGCGCTGCTGTTCGGTGCCAGCTTCCTGGGCCTGATGCTCCTGCCGACCGACTTCAGCTACTGGATCTTCGCCGCGCTGATCGCGCTCAACGGGATCGCCAACGGCATGTTCGCCTCTCCCAACTCCTCCTCGATCATGGGCAGCGTGCCCGCACACCTACGCGGTGTCGCCTCCGGCATGCGCGCCACCTTCCAGAACTCCGGCACCGCCGTCTCGATCGGCGTGTTCTTCTCCCTCATGATCGCCGGGCTGGCCGGCAGCCTCCCGCACACCCTCACCGCCGGCCTGCGAGAGCAGGGCGTACCGGCCGCCGTCGCCACCCAGGTCGGCAGTCTCCCCCCGGTCTCATCCCTGTTCGCCGCCCAACTGGGCGTCAATCCGATCCAGCACCTTCTCCAGCCCAGCGGCGTCCTGACCCACCTGACCGCGGCGCGGCGACAGACCCTGATCGGACGCGAGTTCTTCCCGTCCCTGATCTCCGGGCCCTTCCACTCCGGCCTGGTCGTCGTGTTCACCTTCGGCGCCGCTCTCGCCTTCCTCGCCGCGATCGCCTCCCTGCTGCGCGGCACCGGCCTCGCCCCCGAGACCCCAGGAGCACGAACGGCTGACCGGCATCTTCGAACGCCGGCCCCAGACCCACAGTGACGTGCCGACCGTCGGCTGATCGTCGTCGGCTCCCTGGCCGACGCGGCCCTCGAACTACGCCGCGCCGCCTACCTCCCCGCCACCTGACCGGGCTACCTGCGCGCTACCTCCGCGCGGCACCATGCCGCGCCCGCCCGAAAGCACGCACGAGCGTATGGACGGAGCAGGCCGCCGCGGCCCCGGCGGCGTACCAGAACAGGTCGGGCGCGTTGAAAGTGGAGCCGAGGACGAGCCGCGCGACGGCGCTGTGCCGGGACAGCTCCGCCGGCACCCCGCTCAGCTGGGAGAACTCGACGACCCAGCTGACGGCGGCCGCGACACAGGCGGCGGTCACCGGCCGGGCGCGGGGAGCGACCAGGACGACGAGGGCATACAACAAGACGGTGTAGAGCGCGTCCCCGGCGCACTTGGCGACGTCGCCCTCCGCCAGCGACCTGACCCCGAGGCCCGCGGCGACGGTCACCGCCGCCGCCCCGGCGGCGAGCAGGCGAGTACGGCCGGAGCCGCCTGCTTCGGGGGGCGTGGGCATCAGGGCTCGTCGCTCCTGATCGTGAGGGTGCTGTGATAGCTCGTGCCCTGCGGCCCGAACGGGAGAAACGGCGCAGGTCCCGCGTAATCCTCGCCGTCCTCGTGCACCCGTTCGCCGGAGCCCAGCAGCGACCGGGTCAGCGCCTCACGCTCGCCGAGCATCTCGTCCAGCGCCCGGCCCAGGTGGTCGCCGGTGAGCGCGGGCACCTCGTCGCCGTCCCGGAGCGCCGCGAGCACCGCCCGCCGCAGCAGCTCCTTGAAGAAGGACGCCGTGGCGCCCTCCGTCCTCGCCACGATCGGCGCCAGGTCGGCCTCCACGCGCAGGTCGCGGGCGTACAGGGTGAGCAGGGCCATCCGTCCGGCCGCGTCGGGCCTGGGTATCTCCATGGCCAGGTCCACCCGTCCCGGGCGGTCGGCCAGCGCACGCTCCAGCACGTCGGCCCGGTTGGTGGTGAGCACGAAGGTGACGTCGGCGTCGGCGCCCACCCCGTCCATCGCGTCCAGCAGCGCGAACAGCAGGGGGTTGCCGTCCTCGGTGTAGGAGCGGTCGCGGGCCACCAGGTCGACGTCCTCCAGGACGATGACCGCGGGTTGCAGCCGGCGGGCGAGGCCCGCGGCCTGGGTGACGAACCTGATCGCCGCGCCGGTCATCACGATCACCGTGCAGTCGCGCATCCGGCCCATGAGATAGCGGACGGTGTGGGTCTTGCCCGTGCCGGGCGGCCCGTGGAGCAGCAGCCCCCGCTTGAGGTGCTGGCCGTGCTCGCGCAGCCGGGCGGCGTGCTCGCCGATCCCCAGGATGTGCCGCTCGATCGCCGGGAGCAGGCCGCCGGGGAGGATCACCTGCTCGGCGGGGATCTCCGGCCTGGGCAGGAACGTCACCAGATCGTTCCCGCGGTGCTCGCTCCAGGCGAACGACAGGATCTGGCCCTTGTAGACGTCGTGCTCGCGCATCAGGCGCTCGACCTCGTCGCGCGTCCTGGTGGCGCTCGCCCGGTCCGGGGCCAGCACGACGATCTGGCAGTTCGGGGGCATCCCCTCGTGCGCGCCCCGCAGCCCGATGACGACGGGGGCGCCGTCGGGGGATCGGGTCAGGACCAGGCCGAGAGAGACGACCTCGGTGGTCCGGTCGGGTCCGATCGCGGCCGTCGCGTAGTCGACCGCGCCCGGTTCGAAGCGCTCCCAGCCCTGGGCGGCGGAGGCCAGCATGTTGACGATGTCGTTGTGCTCACGGCCCAGGCCCGCGATCCCGGACCACTCGGCACGCGGGCTGTGGGCCGCCAGGTAGGCGTCGACACCACGCTGCAGGTTGACGTGCTCCCAGCCCGGGAAGGTCTCCGCGACGTTCACGACGTCCCGGATGTCGCACCCCAGGTGCCGGGTGACGCGGGCCACCAGCTCGGGCGTCCCCTTCGCGTCGTCGAGCTGGTGACGGGCGTCCTTCATGAGCTCGGTGAGGGCCCGCGCCAGCTCCGTGGCGTCGTTGAGGTCCATACGTCCCACCCTGGCAGACCTGGTCCGGGTTCGTGTGCGGCCAGGCGGCACCGATCGCTTCCTGCGCGCTCCGGCACCAGATGCCGTATGTGGAGAAGACGGACACGGCGTATTGTGCTGAACAATGTGTTCGGATGAGCGGGGGCCCGCGTGGGAGACACCGTGGATCGCCGGGTGCGCAGGACCCGCGAGCTGCTGCGCAGGGCACTGGTCGACCTCATCCTGGAGAGGGGCTACGACCGGCTGACCGTGCAGGACATCATCGACCGCGCCGACGTCGGCCGCTCGACCTTCTACGCGCACTACACCGACAAGGACGACCTGCTGCTGAGCGGGATGGAGGACCTCGCCAGGGCGTTCGAGGAGCACATGGAACGGCACTTCGCCACCCGCGGTCATCCCAACCCGGTCCTGGCCGTCTTCCAGCACGCCGACCAGCAGCGCGACCTCTACAAGGCGCTGGCGGGCAAGAGGGGCGCCGAGGTGATGCGGGCCGGGCTGAGACGCCGGATCGGCGAGGTCGGCGCCCGGCGCATCCACGGTTTCCTGCCCGACCAGGACGTCGCGCTGCCGCGCGAGGTGACGCTGGAGTTTCTGCTCAGCGCGCTGCTCGGGCTGCTGATCTGGTGGCTGGACGACGACCTGCCGTACACGCCCGAGCAGATGGCCGACATGTACATGCGGCTGGCCGTTCCAAGTGTGCGCACCGTCTACGGAATCTGAACGCCGTCCGCATGACCGTCCACCGGGCCTGCGTCTGAGGCGCCCGCCAGGGGGAGGCCGCCGGCCTTGTGGGAGACTTCCCACCATGACCGGCGCCGCCTTCCTGCAGATCACGGGTGCCGACCGGATGGCCTTCACCGCGGAGCTGGTGGACTGCTGGATCGCCGTCACCAATGCGGGCGGGGCGGCCGGCTTCCCCTTCCCGCCCGTGGACGAGTCCGACGTCCGCCCGGCCGCCGAGAAGATCGTCGCCGGCCTGGATCCGGCGCGCAGCCGGCTCATCCTCGCCATGGTCGGCGGTGCCTTCGCCGGATGGCTGCACATCCGGCGCGACCTCGACCCACTGGTGGCGCACTGGGGCACCGTCCACCACGTGCAGACCCACCCCGCCTTCCGTGGGCGCGGCATCGGCGCGGCCCTGGTGAACCACGCCCGGCGGGTCGCCAGAGACGAGATGGGACTCGAACAGCTCCGCCTCGCGGCGCGGGCCGGGGTGGGCCTGGAGAACTTCTACGGCAGGCTCGGCTGGAAGGAGATCGGCCGCTGGCCCGGCGCGCTCCGGCTGGGCCCGGCCGACGACCGGGACGAGATCCTCATGATCCTCTCACCGCTGTGAATATAATTGGTAGGAAATGCATGGAAAGGCGGCATGTGTGCATGCGGACGGGGGGCCGCCGCCCCGAGGGGTGCGGCGTGATCGGGACGGCCTGGTGAAGAAGCCGCATCCGCTGGACAACCCCGCGTGGTCGTCCCTCACCGGGCCTCACGCCCACTTCGCGGAAAGGCGCGGCGGCGCGCTGCGCTACCCGACCGACGTCTCGCCGTTCGTGGCGCTTCCGGACGAGCCGGATGCCGAGGACTGGGCCGG
Organism: Microbispora sp. NPDC049125; assembly: GCF_040802045.1. Lineage (NCBI taxonomy): Bacteria > Bacillati > Actinomycetota > Actinomycetes > Streptosporangiales > Streptosporangiaceae > Microbispora > Microbispora sp. NPDC049125. The sequence continues at coordinate 293,464 of NZ_JBEZDW010000004.1, forward strand.
CATGGCCGCCATGGCCGGGCCTGGCGCGGTCGTCTGGTCCGCCGGCGTGGACGTCCCGCCACCCGACGGCTGGGAGGTCGAGATGCGCCTGGCCGGTGTCCAGCTGGCGGGTGAGGACGTGTCCGGCCGGCCGGACGAGGAGGCCGTCCCGCTGGGCGCCGAGGACGTGCCGGAGATGCTGGACCTGGTCGAGCGCACCAGACCCGGCCCGTTCCTGACGCGCACGATCGAGCTCGGCGCCTATCTCGGCATCCGCCGCGGCGGCGCGCTGGTCGCGATGGCCGGCGAGCGGCTGCGCCCGCCGGGCTGGACGGAGATCAGCGCCGTCTGCACCGACCCGGCCGTCCGCGGGCAGGGGCTGGCGACCCGGCTGGTGCTGGCCGTCGCCGCCGGTGTCCTCAGCCGGGGGGACAAACCGTTCATGCACGCGGCGGCGGACAACACCGGCGCGATCCGCTTGTACGAGTCCCTCGGCTTCCGGGTTCGCCGCCCGGCCATGTTCATCGCCGTACGGGTGCCCGCCGGTGTCCCTGTCGGGTAGGGCGTAGCCGGCCTCCTGGTGAGGACGACGGCGGCGGACCGCCACGTTGGCGCGGGTGAGCCGCCAGGGGGCGCAGGTGGTCCGTCATCCTTGTTCGCCAGGGCGGGGGTCGTGCCGGCCGAGGGCGGCGGCCAGGAGTGCTCTCGCTGACCAGCGCAGGGTTTCAGCCGCCTGCCGGCGGCTGAGCCCGGCGATGTCGGTGAGCCAGATCAGCGATTCGATGCCTGTGGCCGAACGGATCGCCACGGCCAGTTGGTGGATGTCGAGGCCGGGGTGGGTTTCGCGGAGCGGGGTGAGGGCGTCCTCGATCCAGGCGATGGCGCGGCCACCGCGCAGTGGAGGCTGGGTGGCGCCGGGTTGGAGGGACAGGCGTAGCGAGGTGCGCAGTTGCGGCTCCCAGTCGAGGGTGAGCCGGGTGAAGGCGGTCATCACCAGGTCGAGTCTGGCGGCGGGGTCGGCGGGCGGGTCCGCGGGGAGCAGGGAGGTCTGTTCGATCTGGGGGTGGGCGGCGGCGAGCAGGGCGTACTGGTTGGGGAAGTAGCGGTAGGCGGTGGTGCGGGAGATGCCGGCTGCCGCGGCGGCTTCCTCGACGGTGGGGTCGGCGCCTTCGGCCAGCAGCCGGCGGGCCGCCTCGACCAGGGCATGGCGGGTGCGGGCCTTCTGCTGGTGACGGCCGGTCTGCTCATATGGTACCGACATACCCATCATGGTACCTTCGTCCCATGTAGTCGATTCGCCTTGTGAGGTGGTCCATGAGCGCCGATCCCACGGTGACGAACCCGGAGCTGTACACGGTGGTGTTCGAGAACGAGCGGGTGCGGGTGCTGCGCTACCGGGACCGGCCGGGCGACGCGACCAGCCCGCACGGGCATCCGGACAGCGTGATGGTGACACTGTCGTCCTTCACTCGCCGCCTCACCTCGGGCGAGCGGCAGGTCGAGCTCTCCCTGGAGGCCGGGCAGGTGCGATGGCTCGGCGCGCAGGAACACGCCGGGCGTAACATCGGCGACACCGAGACGCATTCGATCTTCGTCGAGCTCAAGGATGCGCCGAGCGCCACCCCGGCGGGGACGGCGCTCGGCCCCGAGGCGCAGAAGCTCGCCCAGCAGGACGCGTCGACGGCCGGGGCGCCGGAGGTCAGCGGCACGAGCCGGCCGTCACCGGCCCGGTGAACCACTCGGCGCGCACCGGATCGGGATGACGGACGGCGTCAGCGGGTTTCGAGGAGGGCCAGCTCGTCCTCGGAGAGGCGCAGCGCGCCGGCGGCCACGTTGTCGGCCAGGTGATCGGGATTGCCGGTGCCCGGGATGGCCAGCACGTGCGGGCCGCGGTGCAGCGTCCACGCCAGGCGGACCTGCGCGGCGCTCACCCCGCGCGCGCGGGCCACGGCGAGGACCCCCTCGGTGTCGGTGGCGGTGGCGGCCATCCCCGCCTCGCGTCCCACACCGGCGAGCGCGAAGAACGGCACGAAGGCGATGCCCTGCCTTCCGCAGGCCCGAAGAAAGTCGTCGTCCTCACGCCGCGTGTCGATGCCGTACCGGTTCTGCACGCAGACCACCGGCGCGACGGACTGGGCCTCGGCAAGCTGTTCCGGCGTGACGTTGGAGACGCCCAGGTGGCGGATGAGCCCGGCGTCGCGCAGCTCGGCCAGAGCGCCGAAGCGCTCGGCGATCGGACCGGGCCCATAGGTGCGCAGGTTCACCACGTCGAGGTGGTCGCGGCCGAGCTGGCGCAGGTTCTCCTCGACCTGCCCGCGCAGCTGCTCAGGCGTCGCATAAGGGAGCCACGCACCCGAGGGATCGCGGCCCGGCCCCACCTTGGTTGCGATCACCAGGTCGTCCGGGTACGGGGCGAGCGCCCGGTTGATCAGCTCGTTGGCGGAGCGCAGGGCCGAGAAGTAGAACGCGGCGGTGTCGATGTGGTTCACGCCGAGCTCGACCGCCTGGCGCAGAACGCCGATCGCCCGGCCGCGGTCACTCGGAACGGCGCCGGGCCGGAACGCTTCCCCGTTCTGCGTGAGGCGCATCGCGCCGAATCCCATCCGGTTGACCGTCAGGTCGCCGAGCTTCCAGGTGCCGGCCGACGCCGCGTTGATCGTCTCCGAGGTCATGAGCGAGAGTCTGCCACACGATGCCGGGAGCCCTCCTGGCGACGATCTGTGGGACAGGTCCGCCCCGCCGGCGGTGCGGCGGCAGAAGCCCCGAAGGCCCGTGAGCCTGACCGGGTCACTGCCGCGGGTCCGCGGAGCCCGGCTCGTCCGAGGACTCCGGCTGGCTGGTCCAGCTCGCCAGCAGGTGCAGGGCGTGCCGGGAGGGGGAGCCGGGCTCCGTGGTGTACAGGGCGAGAAGCTGGTCGGGGTCGTTCATGGGAGTCAGTGCCTCCAAGTCCATCGTGAGCTCGCCGACCAGGGGGTGGTGATAGCGCCTCATCCCCTGGATGTGGCGGTGCCTGTCATGCTCGGCCCACCAGCGGCGGAAGTCCTTGTCATGCAGCGAGAGCTCCCCGATCAGCTCGGCGAGCTGCGGGTCGTCGGGATGCCGTGCGACGTACAGGTGCAGGCCGGCGACGATGCTCCGGGCGGCCGTCGGCCAGTCGACATACAGCTCGCGGGCGGCTTCGTCGAAGAACACGTAGCGTGCCATGTTCCGCTCCCGGGCCGGAAGTGCGTCGAAGTCGATGTGCAGGGCCCGTGCGAGGCTGTTGGTGGCCAGGATGTCCAGACGGCGGCCGAGGATCATGGCAGGGGTCTCGGTCAGGGTCTCCAGCAGCCGCTGCAGACCCGGCCCCACTCGCTGCGGCGGCAGCGGGCGGCGCCGTGTGCTGGTGGGTCTGGCCAGGGCGAACAGACGCTGGCGCTCGGTACGGTCCAGCCGCAGAACGCGGGCCAGGGCGTCCAGCACGCCCTTGGAGACATTCAGGTTGCGTCCGCGCTCCATGCGCACGTAGTAGTCCACGCTCACGCCGGCGAGCTGGGCGACCTCCTCCCGGCGCAGGCCCGGCACCCGGCGGGTGCCGGACGGCGTGGGCAGTCCTGCCTCCTCGGGGGTGATCCGGGCACGATGTGAGCGCAGGAACCCCCCGAGCCCCGTGTCACCCCCGGTGCCGGGAGACTGGTCGCTCATAGTCACACACTAGGCGGGGGAGGGGAGCGCGAAGTTCGCTGTGAGGGGCCCTGCTGGACCCCTGATAACCCAACCCAGGCAGCGAATACCGTCCTCAGCGTTCCAGGGGAACCGGCGGGAGGGGGATCGTCCACTGTCGCGCTCCGTGACCCGCCACCGGCGATCACACCGTTCTCGCTCCGGAGCGCCCAGCGCTCCGGGAGGCCGCACTCGGAGTAATGCTCGCTACGCACCTGATGATCGCCAAGTGCTGTTTCCCACCGCGCCGGTGTGACTCTCAGGCGGCCTGGCTAGGTTGAACGCATGACTGATGCGGCGGGACGGGTCGAGCCGTCCGGGGTGTGGGCCACAGCTGTGGGCGTGGCCCGGGTGAGGGCAATGGAGACGGCGCGCGAGCAACCGCTGTTCCGGGACCCGCTGGCGCTGGCCTTCGCCACGGCCGGCGGGAGAGGCCCCGAGACGCCGCCGCCCCCGCGCGCGGACGAGGCGGCGCGGCGCCGCTGGCTCGGTGTGGCCTTCTCGATCGTCATCCGGACGAAGTTCCTGGACGACCTGCTGGACCGGGCGGTCGCGTCCGGCATACGGCAGGTCGTGCTGCTCGGAGCCGGGATGGACAGCAGGGCCTTCCGGATGGACTGGCCTGCGGGGACCCGGCTGTTCGAGGTCGACACGGCCGAACCGCTGGACTTCAAGGCCTCGGTGCTGCGTCAGGAGCGGGCCGTTCCGCGCTGCGAGCGGATCACCGTCCCGGTCGACCTACGCGAGGACTGGCCCGGCGCTCTGGCCGCGGCCGGGCACGATCCGGCGCAGCCGACGGTGTGGATCGCCGAGGGACTGCTCATCTACCTGCCCGGGGACGCGGTGCAGTTGCTACTCGAACGGGTCGGCGCGCTGTCCGCCGCAGGCAGCAGGATGGGCCTGACACTGGGCTCGCGCGGTGTGGTCGAACGCTTCCGCGGAGACGCCGGTCCGGGATCGGCGGCGTCGATGTGGGTCTCGGAGATGCCGGAGGACCCGGTCGGCTGGCTGGACGGCCTCGGCTGGGAGGCGGAGACCTTCACCCTGCGTGAGCGCGCCGAGGCCTATGGGCGTCCGGTGCTCACCCCGTCGCAGCAAGACGAGGGCGCCGGCGGCCTGGTCTCGGCGGTGCGCGCCGCGCACTGAGCACGACGACGGCCGGCCTCCGCGTGTGGCGGTGGCCGGCCCTCGACTGTCCGCTCACCCGCTGGGACACGCGTCTGGCGCAAGTCTTGGCTGAGCCCAGGGCTGGGTGCGTCAGGTCGCGGGGGAGGAGCCGGGTGGTGGGGCCGTCCGCATTCGGAGGCCATCCATGAGCAGTGAAAGTAGCTGGTCGGCTTCGCCTGGCGTCTGTTCGGTGGCCAGGGCGATCGCGTGGGTGAGCCTGAGCAGTTGCGAGGTGCCGATGTCAGGACGGACGGCTCCGGATTGCTGGGCCCGAATGAGCAGGGATTTTCCAGCCGTGCGTATCAACTCCTGGCATGAGGCCGGGGACTGTTCCTCGCCGGTCGCGGTGGACATGAGCCAGGCTGCCAGGCCTCGATATGTGGTGACGTGTACGACGAGGGCCCGTAGCCAGGTGACCAGCGCGTCATCGGGCGACTCGCGGCCGAGCAATTCTTCCGCCTGAGCGCACAGCGTGTGGACCCGGTCCTGGAAGACCGCGTCCAGCAGGGCCTCTCTGCTGGGGAAATGCCGGTACAGCGTAGCGTTGCCGACCCCCGCGTTACGGGCGATGTCGTCCAGGGAGGCATCGGCTCCGTAGGCGCAGAAGGCGTCCCTCGCCGCCGCGAGCAGCCGATCGTAGTTGCGGCGTGCATCGGCGCGCATGGGACGTTGTGCCGCTACAGGCGCGCTGGTCTCCGGCTTGGTCACGTACGGTTCCTCAGTCGTGGTTGCAAATCGGGGAGTGTCCCCATATGGTACCGACATCGAACCGGGGACAGTCCCCGTTTGTTCTCTCGCGTCAGCGAGGGGCGTCGGATCGGGAGGTGCGGGCGATGTCCAGGGAACTGGATGAATGGCATGACCGCCTGGGCGGATTCGTCAGGCGGCCGACGTTGGAGGAATATGCAGACAAGTACGCCGACCACCTTGTCATAGAGCGCAACGACGGGGTGATAGAGCTGAGAATGCACTCCAAGGGCGGCCCTGCCGTCTACTCCCTGGGGCTTCACAACGCTTGGGGCCAGGCGTGGCAGGAGATCGGCAACGACCCCCGCAACGAGGTCGTGATTCTGACGGGGACCGGCGACGCGTGGCTGGCCGGCGTCGACCCCGTCTCCTTCGCCCAACCGTTTCATGAATGGCCCGGCGATGTCGCCCACGAACTCTACTACGACGCGATGAAGCTCTTGGAAAACCTTGTTTTCGGAGTCGATGTCCCCACGATCGGGGTGGTGAACGGCCCCGGCTTCCACACCGAGCTTGCCCTGTTCTGCGACATCACGCTCGCCGCCGAGGACGCGGTCTTCTCCGACGGGCACTTCGCCGCCGGACAGGCGCCGGGCGACGGTCTTCAACTGGCCTTCCAATCCTTGCTGGGGCCCAAACGGGCCGCTCACGCCTTCTACACCGGTGAGCGGATCGACGCTCGCAAGGCGCTCGACCTGGGACTGGTCAACGAGGTGCTGCCCACCGACGAGCTGCTGCCTCGCGCACGACAGATCGCCCGGACGATGATGGACAGGCCTCGATCCACGCGACGCCTGACTCACGCCATCGTGCAGCGCCCCTTCCGGCGGCGATTGCTGGAGGATCACGGTTTCGGCATGGCCCATGAGCTCTTCGGCGCTTTCACGGACCGGCCCGGCGACCGGGGTTGACAATGGCGGCGGCGAGCCGGTCATTCCTCGATGCCCACACCGCCCTCCTGGCCACCGCCGTCCTCGTCGCCTTCACGGTTCTGCCGCGGACCGGCCCGCCGTCACCGCTGGTCCACCCCGGGCCACAACCCGCCGGGTCATCGTAGGAAGGTCAGCAACATGTCCAGCGGCCGCGGCACGCGATCGAGGTCGAGTGCCGCGACGAGCGGGCGGGCGTAGCGGATCTTGCGGCCGCTGCCTGCTCCCATGAACCGGCGCAGCTGGTCGTGAGTGGCGCCCCCGCGCCACGCGGGTTGCTTCTGGAGCGTACGGAAGGAGCTGAGCTCGCCCTCGGCATCGACGACGCGCTCAACCGTGGCGGTGCCGAGGGCGCGGATCAGCTCGTCCTCCAGGTCGGCGACACAGGCGAAGAATCCGAGCGCCTCCATGTCGCTTCGGCTGAGATCGGATCCGAAGCCGGCGCGCTCGAGCCCCCTCCGGAAGTCGTCTTCCTCCCCGACGTCGCACAGACCGGCCAGCCGGAGATTGCGGCCGGGAGGGCCGAACCTGCCGATGTACGTCCCGATGTTCGTCGCACCGCCCATCGCCACGAGGAGGATGCCCTCGGCCGCCAGGTCCCGGCCACGGCGCTCGGCCAGCGCCTCGACGGCCGACCTGTCACTGGCCCCCTCGACCAGGACCACGGTTCGCGTGTCGCTCACGAGCCCAGCCTCGCACCGAACATGGAAGAGGTTCGACCCCTTTACTGGCGCTATGGTGTCCCGGAAAGTCCACCTTTTCCGACGGGAGCACGGGTGGCTGGACGCGTCATCGCCCACGGCGGCGTCGTTCCAGGTCCGCGGCGGCCGTTCCTGGACGCGGCGGCGGCGTCCGCGATCATCGGGGTCTTCTGGCTTCCATCGATCATCGAGGCGGCCGGCACCTGGCGCTCGGTCGCGGGGCTGGCACTGGCCGCGGTCGCGGCGGCGGCGATGCTGCTCCACCGGCGTCTGCCGTTGGCGGCGGCGACGACCGCGGGTGCCGCGACGGTGGCGGCGGGCATGCTGGGCCTGTGCCAGGATCCGATGCTCGCCACTGCATGGTGTCTTTACTCGCTGGCGCTGACTCGCGCATCGCGGGTGCCCATGTTCGTCCTCGTTTTCGCCGGCGCCGTCGCCGTCCTGGCGGTCGTGACAGGTGTCCCGGAAGGGAGTCCGGGCGGGTTGGGGCAGCGTGTGGTGATCGCGGCCGCGGCCTTGAGCGTGTCGTGGTTGCTGGGGGTCGCCGTGGGGAGGCAGGTCGAGTCCGCTCGGGAGGGCGAACGCGCCCGGGCGGCCGAGCAGGCCGTTCGTGTGCAGCTTGACGTCGCTCGTGACGTGCACGATGTGGTGGGACACGCCCTTGGGGTGATCAGTGCCGAGGCCGGGGTGACACGGGGCCTCGCGGACGCGAGCGAGCAGGAGCTCCGTGACACGCTCGCCGACATCGAGAGTCACGCGAGGTCGGCCTTGGAGGACGTCCAGTCACTCGTCCGTTCGCTCCGGGCGGGCCTGGGCGTGGAGCCGGGCCGAGCGGACACGGCAGCGCCCGTCCCCGGCATCTCGCGGCTGCCGTCACTCGTCGCCGCCGCGCGCGCCGCTGGAGTGCGCGTCGACGCGCGAATCACCGCGCCTGAGCAGGTCGGCGACGTTGTCGCGGCAGTCGCGTTCCGGAGCGTTCAGGAGGCGCTGAGCAACGTGGTGCGGCACGCACCGGGCGCCGCCTGCACCGTGGAACTCCACGCGGACGGCGATGTGCTCGTCGTGCGCATCCGTGACGACGGCCCCGGCATGAAGGACGGCGTGTCCGGGTTCGGGTTGCGGGGGATGCGGGAGCGGGCGCATCTGGCCGGTGGCACCGTGACCTGGCGGAACCTGCCGGATCGAGGCTTCGAGGTCGAGGCGCGGCTTCCGCTGGGAGGCTCGCGATGACGCCCGTCAGCGTGTTCCTGGCCGACGACGACAGCCGGTTCCGCGCCGCGTATCGGAAGTTGTTCGAGCGCACCGGGGGTTTCCGCGTCGCCGGGGAGGCGGCCGACGGCGTGGACGCACTGCGGCTGATCCTCGCGCTCGCACCCGACGTGGCCTTGCTCGACGTGCAGATGCCGGGCGGCGGCGGGCTGGACGTGGCCCGCCGGGTCCTCGCCGAGGCGGAGGGCACCCGAGTGATCATGCTGACCACGTTCGATCTCGACGAGTATGTTCACGAAGCCCTGACCTTGGGCGCGTCGGGGTTCCTGCTGAAGAACGCCTCGCCGCCCGAGGTGCTCCATGCGGTTCGTACCGTTCACGCGGGCCATGCCATGCTCGCACCGGAGGTCACCGCGAGGCTGATGCGCCAGTTCACGCCGAGACGGTCGCAGCGTCGGCACGCGTTCGCCGACGAGCTGCTCTCCGAGAGAGAGTTGCAGGTGATCCGCCTGGTCGCGCGCGGGCGTTCGAACCAGGAGATCGCCGACGAGCTCTTCCTCAGCCTGGAGACGGTGCGCACCTATCTCAAGCGCATGTTCGCCAAGCTCGGTGTGAACGACCGCACTCACCTCGCCGTGCTCGCCTACGAGGCAGGACTGCTGCACGGGTCTCGCTGAGGAGTCCACTTTCGGGGGACGCGGCCCGGGACTTCGTCACCGCAGGCTGGACGAAATCATCCAGCCGACGGATCAAGGTGTGCAGTGATCGAAGTTACCGGCCTGAGCAAGCACTACGGGAGCAAAAGGGCGGTCGATGAGGTGACGTTCACGGCCCGGCCCGGCCGTGTCACCGGGTTCCTCGGCCCGAACGGCGCCGGCAAATCCACCACGCTGCGCGTTCTGCTCGGCCTGGACGGGGCCACCACCGGACGAGCGCTGATCGGAGGGAGGCGCTACCGGGACCTGAAGGACCCGCTGCGAACGGTCGGCGCACTGCTGGACGGCGCGGGCCCGGTGCCCGAGCGCCGCGCGATCGACCACCTGTCGTGGATCGCCCAATCGAACCGGATCCCCCGCGAGCGGGTGCGGGAAGTGCTCGATCTGGTCGGCCTGACGGACGCGGCGAAGCAGCGGGTGAAGAAGTACTCACTGGGAATGAGGCAGCGACTCGGGCTCGCCGGGGCGCTACTCGGCGAGCCGGAGATCCTCATCCTCGACGAACCCGTGAACGGACTGGACCCGGACGGCATCCGCTGGGTCCGTACCTTCCTCCGGGACTACGCGGCCGGTGGCCGCACCGTGCTGTTGTCGAGTCACCTCATGACGGAGACGGCCGGCACCGCCGATGACGTGGTGATCGTCAACCACGGCCGTATCGTCACCCAGGGCTCGCTGGCCGAGGTCACGGCCGGTCACGCCTCGCTGGAGACGGCGTTCTTCGCCCTCACCGGATACCGGACCGGATCGCGGTGGTGAGCGCGATGCGGGCGGCGACCCGAGCGGAACTGACCAAGATCTACACGCTGCCCAGCGTGTGGATCGTCACCGGCGTCATCCTCGCCCTCCATGTGCTGGTCCAGTTCCAGCCCGCCCAGCTGTTCGCCGACGCCGTGGCGAACATCACTCCCGAGGGCACTATCGAGGTCTTCGCCGGCGAACCTCAACCGGCGGCGGAGGCGATCCTCGGCCTTCTAGCCGGAGGGACGCTGCAGATGGGCCTGTTCCTGCCCGTGCTCGCCGCCGTGATCGCGGGGCAGGAGTTCCGCTCGCAGCAGATCGGGCTGACCGTGCTCGCCATGCCGCGCACCGTTCGCATGCTGGCCGCCAAGCTCCTCGCCACGGCACTGTACGTGCTTGTCGTCGCGATCCTCATCGCGGGCATCGGCACCGCGTTCATGTACGGCGCCGTCGACGCCTGGAATCCGGGCATGCTCCTGAGCGGTGAAGCCTTCCTCGGCCAGGCCCGGTTCATCGCCTTCGCCGTCTTGTTCTGCCTTACCGTGTCCGCTGTCACCATCGTCGCGCGCAACACCCTGACCGGCGTCATCGTCGCCGTGGCACTGATCGCCGTCACGATGAGCCAGGTCCTGGCCGGGCCGGCCCCGCATCTGGACGCGCTGCTGCCGCTCAGCGCGGCCAGGAACCTCATGCTCGATCCCGGCGTCAACGACCTCACGGCCGGCCGGGAGCATGGCCTGCTCGTCCTCGTCGGATGGGCCGCCGTAACCGCCGGCGCCGCGGCGATCACGCTCAGCAAGAGGGACGCGCGATGAGAACCGCGACGCCGGCTCCTCTGCCGATGGAGACCATCCGGTTCAGCGACATCCTGGCCGCCGAGCGGATCAAGATCACCACTCTCCCCGCCACCTGGATCGCTCTGGTCATCGCGTTGTGCGCCAACACCGTGCTCGGGGTCGTCGCGGCCACGGACGTCGTCCGCATCGCCGGTCAGGACGGTCCGATCCCGATCGCCCGGCTCGGCACCCTCATGCTGGCACCGGTCTACGTGTTCATCGCGATCGCGGTCTTCGCGGCCGGCAGCGAGCACCGCGGCGGCCAGTTGCGCGTCAGCCTCGCCGCCGTCCCCGACCGCGACCGGCTCTTCGCCGCCAAACTCACCGTCAGCGCGGCGCTCAGCCTGATCGCGACGATACCGGCCGTCCTCCCGGGCTACGCGCTGCGGCACGCCGCGGCGGTTCGCGCCGGAGAGCTGCGAGCCGGCCATGCCGTGGCCGGCTTCGTGGCTCTCCTGACCGTTTATCTCCTGCTCGGCCTCATCGGGCACGGTTTCGCAGTTATCGCGAAGACGGTCATCACTCCTCTCGCCGTGCTGTTCATCACACCCGTTCTCGTCTCACCGCTGTTTCGGAGCACTCTGCCGCACGTGGTGAAGTTCCTCCCGCACGAAGCAGCCCTGAGCCTTCTCGGGATGCCCGCCGACCCGGCCATCGCGCTCCATCCGGTCGCCGGGCTGCTCGTGCTGGCGGCCTGGGCGGCTCTGTCGGCTTCCATCGCCTGGAAAATCTTCGTGCACAGAGACAGTTGAGGGCCTCTCGTGTGAGGCGCTCATCCACGGACGATCGATCCGTGGATGAGCACGGCATGGACCCGTCTTGCCGCGTTTGCGACTGTTGGTGCGACCGACAGAACCGCTGACCAGGGAAGACACCATGAAGAACGACCTGTCCGTACCCGACCTGACCGGCAAGCTCGCCGTGGTGACCGGCGCGAGCGACGGCATCGGCCTGGGCCTGGCCGTACGCCTCGCCCAAGCGGGCGCCGACCTCGTGCTGCCGGTCCGCAACCCGGTCAAGGGAAACGCCGCCGTCACCCGCATCCACGCGGCGGCTCCCGGCGCGGTGGTGGGTCTGCGCGAGCTGGACCTCGCCTCGCTCGACTCCGTGGCCGCGCTCGCGGACAAGCTGAACGCCGAGGGCCGGCCGGTCCACATCCTGGTCAACAACGCGGGCGTCATGACGCCGCCCACCCGGCACACCACGGCAGACGGCCTGGAACTGCAGTTCGGCACGAACCACGTCGGCCACATGGCGCTGGTGGGGAGGCTCCTGCCGCTGCTGCGCGCCGGGCAGGCGAGGATCACCACCATGTCGAGCAGCGCCGCCCGCACCGGCAAGATCGACTGGGAGGACCTCCAGAGCGAGCGCAAGTACTCGCCGATCCGCTCGTACGGCATGTCGAAGCTGGCCAACCTGATCTTCGGCCTGGAGCTCGACCGGCGCAGCCAGGCCGCCGGCTGGGGGATCGTCAGCAACGTCGCACACCCCGGCACGACGCTGACCAACCTGTACGCCTCCGGCCCGAACATGGGCCGGCAGCGTCCTTCCCCCCACGAGGCGATCATGAAGCGGCTCTTCCGCCTGGGCCTGTTCGTGCAGACCGTCGACAAGGGCATGCTGCCCGCCCTGTACGCTGCGACCAGCCCGAACGCTCAGGGCGGCCGGTTCTACGGCCCTGACGGCCTCGGCCAGTTCACCGGCGCCCCGACCGAGCTGGCCGTCTACAAGCGGGCTCGTGACGAGGCCGCCGCGGCCCGGCTCTGGGACGTCTCCGAGCGGCTGGCCGGGGTCACGTTCGACGCCTGACGATCGAGGGGGAGACTCGTCTCATGGACCGGGCCCAGCTCGCCCACTTCCTGCGTACGCGGCGGGAGGCGCTGCAACCCGAGGACGTCGGCCTGCCACGCGGGCCGCGACGCCGTACGGGCGGGCTGCGCCGCGAGGAGGTGGCCGCCCTGTGCGGCATGTCCGCGGACTACTACAGCCGGATCGAGCAGCAGCGCGGGCCCAACCCGTCGGAGCAGATGCTCGCCGCGATCGCCCGCGGCCTGCGCCTGTCGCTCGAAGAGCGCGACCACCTGTTCCGCCTCGCCGGACATGCCACGCCGAGACGGGCCTTCCGTGGCGACCACATCAACCCCGGAATGATGCGCATCATCGACCGGCTGGATGACACCCCCGCACAGGTGGTGAGCCACCTCGGCGAAACGCTCAAGCAGACCCGGCTCGCCGTCGCGCTGATGGGCGACGAGAGCCTCCACACCGGGATGGCCCGCAGCCTGCACTACCGGTGGTTCACCGACCCGGCCTCGCGCCTGATCTATCCCGAGGAGGACCACCCGAGGCACACCCGCCTCATCGCCGCCCACCTGCACGACGCGTACACGCGGGACGGCAAGGGCTCTCGTGCGGCGGAGATGGTCGACGCGCTGCTGGCGGTGAGCCCCGAGTTCGAGGCGATCTGGCGTGAGCATCCCGTGCTGGGTTCGTACTGCGAGCCGAAGCGCATCCGGCACCCGCGGCTCGGCGCGCTCGAACTGCACTGCCAGACCCTGGTCGACCCCGACCAGTCCCAGATGTTGATGGTCTTCACCGCCGCACCCGGCAGCGAGAGCTACGAGAAGCTCCAGCTGCTGTCGGTGATCGGGGACCAGCGCATCTGAAGCACTCGGGCTCGCATCACCTGCCGCTGTCGGCCGAGAAAAGGACTCGTCATCGCCGCGCTCACGGCGCCGCCCGGTAGTGGTAGCCGCACACCTCCTCGAAACCCGCCCGCGCGTACAGCCGTACGGCGGCGGCGTTCTCGCCCTCCACCTGCAGATACATGCGGTCCGCCGCCCGCGTGCGAGCCCAGCCGGCCAGCGCGGCGAGCACCTCGCGGGCCGCGCCCTTCCCCCGCGCCGGCGGAAGCGTCGCCATGCCGAACACCCCCGCCCAGCCGTCGTCGGCGACCGCCCGGCCGACCGCGACGACATCGGCTCCGACGATCACCGAGGCGTAGGCGCTCGGCCGCTCCACCCGTCGGAGCAGATCACGCTCGCCATCGTGACCGTGCACAGCGCGCCAGACCTCGAACCAGTCGTCCACCGGCCGGTCGTCCACCCGTACCCGCGGCGACCCTGCCGGCGCCTGCTCCAGCACCCGCGCGGTGGGCGCCGCCTGCAGCGACATCCGGCCACCACGGCGGTAGCCGCGATCCGCCAAGAACGCGTCGAGACCGTCAGGGCAGGCACCCGGGCTGATCTGGAAGCGCGCGTCCAGGCCGTGCCGGCCGTAGAACTCCTCAGCCCGCCCCACTCTGCGCGCAAGCTCCTCAGGCCCGGCGTCGCCGTGCGGCAGCACCGTTCCCACCCACCAGGAGCAGCCGGGCGCGAGGCGCAACCACCACCCGTCCACGTGCTCGACGTGCTCAGCGGGCAGAGCCCGGGCCGCCCTCTCCTGAAGGTTTCTCACCATGTGCGAGCCGGTGACGCAGATCATGCCCGCATCGTCGCATGCGCTGCGCGCCCGCCCGGGAGAGGGCCGTCGGGTCACCGGGGACGGCGGAGGGCGGTCTCGATGGCGGCGAGATGGTCCGCGACCGGGCCCACGGTGAGCAGGCCGCTGCCCGCCCCGGCCAGCTCCGCCGCAGCGGGGGAAAGCTCGCTGTGTGCGCGTTCCATCGTGCGCCGGTCGCCGACGGCGATGGCCGCACGGCCGGCGAGGCACCACAGGGCCTCGAACAGCAGGTCGCGGGGCGGCTCCGGGATCCGATGGAGCGCCGCGGCCGCCTCGCGGGTGCGGTCTCGGGCCAGCAGCACGAAGGGGCGGGCCCATGGCTCGTAGGGACCCCAGTCGGCGCCCTCTACGGCCTCGACGGGCCGCGCGTGCCACACCCGCAGGCACAGCAGCGCGAGTGGGAGCAGCCCACGTTCCAGCCCGGGCATGCCGGCCCCGTCCAATCGGGCGGCGGCGTCCCGGTAGGCCGCCTCCGCCTCGGCCGCGGGTGCCTGCCCGGTCGCGGCGAGCCGCAGCGCCCGGTACCACTGGGTGAACACGCCCACCAGCGGCAGCTCGTGGCGCTCGGCCAGGCGCTCGGCAGCGTCCGCGTGCCCGTCCGCATCCGGGAAGTCCGCGAGCGCGCTGCGGGCCTGGAGCCGGATGAGATGCCCGAGCACCTCGAAGGTCGCCAGGCCGTGCCGGGCGGACAGGGCGACCAGTTCGGCGCCGATCGCGTCCCGACGGAGAGCTAGACCCGCCCGGTGGAAGGTCTGCATGAACACGCCGTTGAGGGCGAACGCCAGCAGGGCGGGATCGTCCAGGCCGCGGGCGATCCGCTCCGCCTGCCGGGCGGCCCGTGGCCCATGCGGTGAGCGGGTGCCGCGCGACTCAAGGGCGATCGTGGCCAGCAGGCGGGCCCGCGCCGCCGGGTGCGCGTCCGGTGGGAGGGCGGCGAGGGTGCGCTCGGCCGCCGCCACGATATCGGCGGCCTGCCGCGGGTCGTCGACGCGGGTCCAGATCGCCGGTACGTCGTAGGCCCCGATCACCCGGGCGGACAGCTCGGCGTCGCCCAGCTCTTCGGCCGCCGTGATCGCCGCCACGCGGTGCTCGCGCGCCGCCTCCAGGCCGTCGCCTCCAGTCACGGCGAGATCGCGCAGCAGGCCCACCGTCGACGCCAGCCGGGCCCGGGCGCCGGACGCGACGGTGCGGTCGTAGGCGGCGGCCGCCCGCGCCCAGACCCGTCCCGCCGCACCGGCTGCGGGGTCGAGGTGACGGGCATGGTTGAGGATGTCTACCTCCAAGTGGCGCAGTCCTGGCCCCGGAGCCACCCCGAGCTGCTCGACGAGCATCGCCCGCGCCCGCCGCAGCACCGCCAGCGCGTCACCCTGGCGGCCGGCGCGGTACAACGCCAGAGCCAGCAGCCGCCAGGCGTCCTCACGCCAGGGGTGCTCGGCCACGTGCGCGTCCAGATCCGGCACCGCCGCGGCGGCACGTCCGAGCGCCAGCCGCGCCTCGGCCTGGCGCTCGACGGCGTGCAGCCGCAGCTCGCCCAGGCGGGAGCGCTCCGCGCGCGCCCAGGTTTCCTCGGCGAAGTCGGCGTAGGCGGGCCCACGCCACCACCCCAGCGCCTCCTCCAACCGCGCGAGCGCGTCAGCGGGCGGCAGCGCCGTGGCGCCGGCCACCGCCTGCTCGAAACGCCAGGCGTCCACCTCACCCGGCTCCGCGCGCAGCGCGTACCCCGGCCCCTCGGTGACCAGCAGCCGGGCCGGCGTGCGGGGCGGGCGCTGCGGTTCCAGCGCGCGGCGCAGCGCGGCCACGAAGGTGCGCACCGCGCCCACGGCCCCCGGCGGCGGGTCCTCCCACAGGTCCTCGACGAGGCGGGTCACCGGGACGACCCGGCGCCGGGCGACGAGCAGCCGGGCCAGCACCGCGCGGTGCCGCGGCCCCTTCAGGGCGATCGCGCCCCCGGCGCCGTCCCAGGCCGCCACGGGTCCCAGCACGCCGAACACCGCTCGCACCCCTTACCACCCTTTCCGGAGGCATCGTCCCTGGTCACGGTAGCGCGCTCATTCGATGCTCATCCGCGCCCGGCAGGCTGTGAGGCGCCTGTTCATCTACGGAAAGGGCCTGCCATGACGCCTGTCATCCCCGGTTTCGACTATCAGCGCGTTCCCGTCGCCGACGGCGTCTCACTGCGCGTCGCCGTCGCGGGCTCGGGCACCCCGTACGTGCTGCTGCACGGCTTCCCGCAGACCCACCTGATGTGGCGGCACGTCGCCGCCGACCTCGCGGCCGACCACACCGTGATATGCCCCGATCTGCGCGGCTACGGCGACAGCGACAAACCCGCCGAGACCGGTCCCGGCGTCTACTCCAAGCGGACCATGGCCGCTGACATCGTCGCCCTGGCCCGCGCCCTGGGGCATGAGCGCTTCGCGCTGGCCGGACACGACCGCGGCGCGTTGGTCGCCTTCCGTGCCGCGCTGGATCACCCTGAGAAGATCACCCACCTGGCCTGCCTGGACGTGCTGCCGACGCTGGAGATGTGGGAGGTCATGCGCGGCACAGGCGCCGCCGTCGGGTTCCACCTCTACCTGATGGCGCAGCCTCCGGGCCTGCCCGAGCAGATGATCGCCGCCAGCGCGGACGCCTTCTTCGGCCACTTCCTCGACATCTGGGCCAACGACCCGCAGGCGATCCCCGCCGACGTCCGCGCCGCCTACCTGGACGCCTGCCGCGACGCGGTGCCTTCGATCGTGGCCGACTACCGCGCGTCCGCCGGCGTCGACGTCGACCACGACCAGGCGGACCGGGACGCCGGCAACCGGCTGCGAATGCCGGTCACCGTGATCCAGCAGGACTGGGGCGCCGCCCTCGGCTTCGACGCGGCGGCACTGTGGAGCGCCTGGGCGCCGGACCTGCGGCACACCACCGTCAGCTGCGGCCACTTCATGGCCGAGGAAGCCCCCGCCGACATCGCCAAGGAGCTTCGCGACCTGCTCGCCCGCTGACCGCCGTCCGCGAGGACCGCCTCGGCTCCTACGATGCCACCCTGTTGATCGATCCGATCGACCGCATCGACGCCCGAAACGCCTAAGGGCCGGCCGGTGTCTCGTGCGGGGAGAGGAAGCCAACCGTCACCGCGCCGCCCTCCCGTACCGCGTGAGGACGGCGGCGCCGGCCGGCTCGGCCGACAGGCACTCCAGGTAGGTGGGTGGCCCGCCGGCGGGGAAGAGCCGTTCGCCGGTGCCGAGGATCGTGGGGAAGGTCAGCAGGCGGTACTCATCGATCAGATCTGCGGCCATCAGCGCCCGCACGACGCTCAGGCTGCCGGTGACGATCACATCCCGCTGCTCGCGTCCGACCGCGTCGGCCAGATCGCCGTCGATGACCCGCGAGTTCATCCACGCCGACGCGTCGGTCAGCGTACGGGAGACGACCAGCTTCGGTACGGCGTTCATCCGCGCGGAGAACGGGTCGTCACGTCCCGGCCACAGCCGCGAGAACAACTGCCAGGTCGTACGCCCCAGCACCATCACCCCGTCGTCCAGCGTGCTCCCGAGCCGGAACTTGTCCCCGGCGACGGTCTCGGGGCCGTGCCGGAACGCCCAGCCGCCGGTCGGCGTGCCTGCGCGCCCGTCAGGGTCGGACACGATCCCGTCCAGGGTGATGAACTGTATGACGATGACGCTCACGATGGATGTCCCTTCGGTCGATGCTCACCCGTACATACCGGTGGCATCTGCCGGACTCATCGCGCCAGGCGAGACCCGTCGGAAGAAATTCGCCCGGGCAGGTCGAAGGCCTTGAACACGCGTGGATCGGAGAATGTGACGTTGCGCGCGACCCGGCCGCCGGTGACCGTCAAGACCTGGAGGCTGTGGAGCCGATGCCCGCCGCCAGGCTCCGGGGCGTACGCGGCGAGCGCGGGCTGGCCGTTGGCCGTCAGGCGACTGGTGGCCCAGCCCGTGCCGCGCATCGTGAAAACGCGGCGCATGAACAGGCCGTAGTCGCGACGACCCCGGTACCACAATGGCACCGGCGGCATCTCCAGGACGGCGTCCTCTGTGAGAAGGCGCACGAGCGCGGGGACGTCGGCCGCCTCGAACGCCCGCACGTACCGCTCGATCACCGCGCGCGTCTTCGGGTCGTCCGGCTCGTCGGCCTCATCGACCTCGTTCGCTTCCGCGACGGCGGCGCGGGCCCGCTGCAGGGCGCTGTTGACGGCCGGGACCGTGGTGCCGAGCTGGGCGGCCACCTCGGCGGCACTGAATTCCAGCACCTCACGGAGCACGAGCACGGCCCGTTGTCGTGGCGGCAGGATCTGCATGGCCGCCACCAGCGCGAGGCGTATGTCGGCCCGTACCCCAAGGTCGGACCGCGCGTCGGGAAACGGCTGGAGCCAGGGAACGTCGAAGGCCGGTGTGAGCGGTGCCCCGGGATCGTCGCCGGCCGCGACCAGCCCGGACGGCAACGGCCGCCGCGCACGCCCCTCCAGCGCGGACAGGCATACATTGGTCGCGATCCGATACAGCCAGGTCCGTACGGACGCGCGCGTGGGGTCGTACCGGTCCCGGGCCTTCCAGGCCCGCAGCATCGTCTCCTGCACAAGGTCCTCAGCCTCGTGGAACGAGCCGACCATCCGATAGCAGTACGCCACCAGCTCACCCCGGTATCGCTCAGGATCCACAGGCCCATCATGAGGGACACGGCCTTCGATCATGTCGGCGGAGTGTGGGCGACCGCGTCTCCGTGCGTGCTGTCGGCGTTGTAGTGGAGAGGCGGGGCCGCCGGGGGTCTGAAGCCCTTGGCCATGGCCTTGGCCAGGTATTTCCGCGCCAGGGTCGGGTCGTGGAGATCGGGGGAGCTCGACCATGGGCAGCCGAATAGTCAAAAAGGTGATTAGTCACTAAACTGAGTATCCGACAGGCTCGTCCCGGAAAGAGGGGGCTCGATGGCGTTGCGGCATGCAGTATTGGCGGCACTGCTGGACGAGGAGCTCAGCGGATACCAGCTCGCCAAGGCGTTCGACACGGGTGTGGCGAACTTCTGGCACGCCCTGCCTCAGCAGCTGTACGCGGAGCTGGCCAAGCTGGAGAGCGACGGGCTGGTCTCGGGCCGGGAGGTGGTCCAGGACACCCGGCCCAACAAGCGCCTCTTCCAGGTCACGGAGGCCGGTCTCGCGGAGCTGGACCGATTCGCGGCGAGTGTGAACAAGCCGTCCTTCATCCGTGACGACCTGCTCGTCAAGGTCCAGGCCGCCGACCACGTCGACACCGACGAGCTGATCGCACAGCTCACGGAGCGAGCCGCCTTCGCCGAGGCGAAGATCGAACTGTTCGGCGGGCTGCTGCGGCGGATGCGTGGCGACAGGAGTGAAGAGAAGTTCCTGCGCCACGGCGCACGGATCGGCCCCTACCTGACCTGTCTGCGCGGCCTCGCGTTCGAGCAGGGCAACCGGGACTGGTGCCGCCGGAGCGCGGCGATCCTGCGGGAAAGGCGGACCGCTCATGCACAGCGGTGAGTACCTGCGTTACGTCGCCTTGGGCGACAGCCAGACCGAGGGGCTCGGTGACGGCGACGAGATCACCGGCCTGCGTGGATGGGCCGACCGGCTCGCCGAACAACTCGCGGCGAGCAGCCCCGGCCTCCAGTACGCCAATCTGGCCGTACGCGGACGCCTCGCGGCCCACGTCCACGCCGAGCAGCTCGGCCCCGCCCTCGCCCTGCGCCCCGACCTGGCCACGGTCGTCGCCGGAGTCAACGACCTGATCCGGCCCCGCTTCGACGCCGACGAGGTGGCCGGCCACCTTGAGGCGATGTTCGCCGCGCTCACCGCGCAAGGCGCCCGCGTGGCGACCGTCACGTTCCCCGACGTCGCCAGGATCACTCCACTCGCACGACCGATCGGCTCCCGCGCGGCAGCCCTCAACGACCGCATCCGCGCCGCGGCCCTCCGCCACGGGGTGATCGTCGCCGAGACCGCCCACCACCCGGTGGTGACCGACCCCCGGCTGTGGAGCGAGGACCGGCTCCACGCCAGCCCCCTTGGACACGAGCGGATCGCCGCCGCTGTCGCCCACGCGCTCAGGCTTCCCGGCAGCAGCGACGCCTGGACCCACCCGCTCTCCTCTCCGGCGGCCGTCCCCTACGGATGGCGCGCCGTGGCCGCCGAACTGCGCTGGGCCGCCGCCTTCCTCGGCCCGTGGCTCGGCAGGCGTCTGCGAGGCCGGTCGTCCGGCGACGGCCGCGTAGCCAAACGCCCGCACCTCCTTCCCGTCCAGGCTCTTCCGGTGGAAAGCGAAATCAACTAGCCCCGGGGCCCGCCCGTGTCGGTGGACGAGGCCGTCGGCGCGGCCGGGACGTCGTATGCCGCGACCGACCAGGCTCCGGGACGCTCACCCAGCTCGGCGGCCAGCCGGTCGGCCGTCTTCGGGTCGGACAGGTCGTACTTCCCCTCGCACGTGCTCTCGGACCGGCATGAACCGCGTCCGCGCGCGACGGGAGCATCGGGGGGGAAGACCCAGAACGTGATGTTGTGATCGCGGCCGAGCCAGCCCCGCTCGTACGCCTTGTCCGCGAGCATGCTGAGCGCGCCGTCCGGGCCGCACACGCCGCCGGCGCCGCTCCCTCCCTCCTTGCTGTAGAAGATCGAGCCGGGCGTCTCGCAGAAGATCACGATCGCGATCTTCTTGCTTGCGGGACGGAACCGGAGGGTCACCTTCGTCGCCGACCGGGGCATCCCGGCTCCCGCCAGCCGATCCAGCCCCTTGTAGACGCGCGGCGCCTGCTCGAAGGCGGGGGAGGACGCGAGCGGCGGCGCGGGTTCGGAAACGCCGGCGAGGTTCGACACCAGCATGACCACTGTCATGACGACCACCGCGGTGGCGACGGCGGCGCCTGCCGTCCAGCCCCAGTGCCGGCGCGTACGGGGATGTCGTACGGGAGCCTGTTGAGCGGCCAGCCGCGCGCGGGCCCTGGCCACGGTCTCGGCTGACGGCGGCGGCACGTCCGGTACCGCCTGGGCGAGCAGCGTGATCTCATCCATCGTGCGCCTCCTTCAGCGGGTTGACGTCGCCCAGCGCCTTGCGAAGCTGCTTACGCGCTCGGTTGAGCCGGGACGCCACGGTGCCGTAGGGGATCTCCAGGGCGGCGGCGACCTCCTGGTGGGTCAACCCGCCCAGCGCCACCAGCAGCACGACGTCCCGGTCGCCGCGGTTCAGACCGGCAAGCGCCCCCGCGAGCCTGCCGTTGAGGTTCCGGGCCGAGACACGAGTGAGCGTCGCGTCCTCGTGACTTTGCGCCTCGCGTTCGGATGTCCGGCTGAGCGCTTTCCACCTGCGGATCTCGCTGCGGCGGTGCCTGGAGACGAGTTTGGTGGCGATGCCGTACAGCCAGGGCCTGGCCTGACCGCGCGAGGGTTCGTAACCGCCTCTGGCGGCGACGAGGAAGACCTCGGCCGCCAGGTCGTCGGCGTCGTCTATGGAAAGCCGCCGGGCGATGTAACGGTGGATCTCGGCGAAGTGCGCGTCGAAGATCCGATCGAGGTCGATGCCCAGACGGGTCGGAACGCTCATGCCGGCTGCCCCGTCGGCATCCGCAATTGGGTCACACTGCTCTCCATCCGATTCGGAAAAGCGGTCACCTCTGATTGCCCGATCGGCCGGATTGCTTTCACGCATCCCCCGGCAAGCCACCGGAGCCCAGGAAGGTCGGGACGGGGGCCGATCAGTCACTGTCGATCGGCGTGTTCTTGCTCGGCGGCTACGGCGCAGGCGGCGTCGAGGCGCTCGAACGGGCCTGGACCGTCGTGCGGCCTCGGCGGGGCGCCGAGGTGGCGGACGCGAAGCTCGTCCATGAGCTCCTCGATGAACGCCGGACCCCCATCGCGCATGAGCTGCTGCCGGCTCCGGAGCTCGTCGCTGCCCGGGCGCCAGTCGAGGCCCCAGTCGCCGAGGGCGTAGATGATCGGAAGGGTCCGGATGCCGGCCTCGGTGAGGCTGTAGCGAGCACGCTGCCCCCGCGCGGCGGTGCCGCGGGTGAGGATCCCCGCGTCGACGAGCCGCACGAGGCGGTCGGCGAGGATGTTCGACGCGATGCCCTCGATCGACCCGGTGAGCAGCGCCCGGAAGTAGCGGCGGTCGCCGAAGATGACGTCGCGCAGCACGAGCAACGACCAGCGATCTCCGAGCACCTCGACGGCGGCGTTGATCGGACACCCGGACCGTGGTTCCACGATTCCTCCCTTGACAGGCATTTCGCCCTACCTATAGTGATTGCAGAATACAACCACTTTTGGAAGGGGTGCTGATGGGCCGCTTCGTCTACTCGATGCAGGTGTCCCTCGATCTGCGGATCGAGCAGGTTCCCGGGGACAACGGCGCCGGCGAGTGGCTGCGCATCGACGAGGAACTGCACCGCGAGTGCAACGCGCAGACCCAGGCGCTCGCGCTCATGGTCCAGGGCCGGGTCTTCTACGAGGTCATGGAGGAGTACTGGCCGCGGGCGCGCGAGGACGCGTCGCTGCCCGGCTACATGCGTGAGTACGGCGAGATCTGGACCGCCAAGCCCAAGGTGCTCGTCTCCCGCACCCGCCGCAACGCCGATCACAACACCCGGATCATCGGCGGAGACGACGCGATCGAGCAGCTCGCCGCCCTGCGGGCCGGCACCGACGGCAGCATCAGCGTGGGCGGGGCGGCGCTCGCGACGCAGCTGCTCCGGGCGGGGCTTCTCGACGAGCTGCTGCTCTTCACCCATCCGGCGATCCTCGGCTTCGGCAGGCCGCTGTTCGACGACTACGACGTGCCGATCGACCTCGACCTGCTTGAGCAGCGATCGTTCGAGCAGGGCGTCACGATGCATCGCTACGCCGTCCAGGATGCGAAGGAGGCGAGCTCGTGCTGAGGCGGGTCGCGGAGGGTGTGTGGGTCCATGAGAGCGAGTTCTGCCAGAGCAAAGCCGTTGTCGTGCAGGGCCGGGGTGGCGTGTTGCTCATCGACGCCGGTGTGCTGAGCGACGAGCTGGCCTGCCTCGCGAACGACCTGTCCGATTCGGGCCAGACCGTGGTGGCGGGCTTCTCGACGCATCCTCATTGGGATCACCTGCTCTGGCATCCCAGGCTCGGCGCGGCGCCCCGTTACGGCACCGCGCGTTGCGCGGCCACTGTCCGGGAGCGCCTGTCGGGTGGGGTGGATGCGGTCGCGAAGGCCGCCGGCATCCCCGAGGAGGTGCCGCTGGACCTGCTGGGCCTCATCACCGGCCTGCCCGCCGAGACGGCGCGGATCCCCTGGGACGGCCCCGGGGTCCGGATCGTCGAGCATCAAGCGCATGCTCCGGGCCACGCGGCGCTGTTGATCGAGGAACGCGGGGTCCTCGTCGCCGGCGACATGCTCTCCGACGTCCTGGTTCCCATGCTCGACCTGAACGGCGCCGTTGACCCGATCGAGGACTACCTCGCCGCGCTGCGGCTGCTGGAGGGCGTGGCGGGCGACGTCGACGTCTTCGTCCCGGGTCACGGATCCGTCGGCGGAGCCGACGAGGCGCATGCCCGGATCGACCAGGATCGGGCGTACCTGCAGTCCTTGCGTGACGGCCGTCCTCTCAGCGACCCGCGGGTCGGCCCATCGGCCAAGGACGGCTGGGAGTGGGTGGCCGGCGTGCACGAACGGCAACTCCAGCGATTGACGTGACCGGTCGCTCGGCTGCCGCTCAAGCCCGGACGCGCATCAGGCGGCCGCCCGGCGCCTGGAGATGTGCGACTTGACTCTCACAATATGTGAGAGGAAGCTCTCACGTATGGATTCACGTAATCGTCTGGGCGATATCGAGATCACCGACCCGCAGGCGATGCGGGCTCTGGCGCATCCGGTGCGGCTGGCGATCCTCGAACGCCTGCAGCGGTACGGGCCGGCCACGGCGACGCAACTCGCACCCGATGTGGGAGCCACCCCGTCGGTGACGAGCTGGCATCTGCGGCACCTGGCGGGCTTCGGCCTGGTCCGCGACGCCGAGCCGGGCCCGGACCGTCGCCAGCGCCGGTGGGAGGCCGTGGCGCGCGGCTTCCGTTTCGAGGCGCCGGAGGATCCGGATGACGAGGAGGGCAGGTCGGCCGCGCGGGTCCTGTCCAGGGAGATGTTCCTTCGCTCGGGAGACCTGGCGAGCCGGTGGGCCGCCGAGGTCGAGCCCAGGCTCGAACCGGAGTGGCTGAGGCTCGCGGGTCTGGCCAGCACCCGCGTCGTCGTCTCCTCTGACGAGCTCGCCGCCATCGAGGACGCGATCGAGCGCGTCCTCGCGCCCTACGTGACGCGCGACGAGGCCGCGCGTCCGGCCGACGGCCGTGGTGTCCGGCTGCTGCGTTACGTCCTGCCGGAGGGGGCCGAGGAGCAGACCGGCGGGACGCCATGAGCGCCACGGACCAGGCGACATCCGTATCGCTGTGGCGCGATCGGCGGTTCTGTCGTTTCTGGGCCGGTCAGTCGATCTCGCAGTTCGGCGACCGGATCACCGAACTGGCCCTGCCGCTGATCGCGGTGGGGGCGCTGCATGCTTCGGCCGGCCAGGTGGCGTGGCTGACCGCGCTCATCTGGGCCCCGAACCTGCTCGCGATCGTCCTCGGCGCCTGGGTCGACCGCCGCGTCCACAAGCGGCGCCTGATGGTTCTCGCCGACCTGGTGCGGGCAGCGGTGCTGCTCTCCCTCCCGGCGGCCTGTCTCCTGGGGGCGGTGACACTGTTCCAGTTGTGTGCCGTTGCATTGCTGACCGGTGCCGCAGGGGTGCTGTTCAACACCGCCTATTCGCCGTTCTTCGCCCACCTGGTGCCCCGGTCGTCCTACGTCGACGCGAACAGCAAGCTCAGCGCCAGCCGGTCGGCGTCATACGTCGCCGGCCCGGCGATCGGCGGCGCTCTGGTCCAGGCGTTGACCGCTCCCGTCGCCGTCGTCGTCGACGCCGTGACGTTCCTAACGTCCGCGGTTCTGGTCGGCCGGGTCTCGATCGACGAACCGCCGGCCGCCCATGACCAAGCGGCACCAACGCTGCTGCGGCGTGCCGGGGAGGGACTGGTGTTCGTCATCCGTCACCCGGTGCTGCGAGCGAGCCTCGGGTGCGCGGCGACCGTCAACTTCTTCACCTTCGTCGCGGGCAGCGGACTGATCGTGCTGTTCGCCAGCCGGAACCTCGGGTTGACCGCGGGAGTCATCGGCATGGCGTTCGGGATCGGCGCCACCGGCTCGCTGCTTGGCGCGGTGATCGCCCCGAAGGTCTCGCGAAGGCTCGGCGTGGGCCGCAGCATCGTCGTGGGGGCTGTGCTGTTCCCCGCGCCGATCGCCATCGCCGCAGGCGCGGACGGCCCCCTCTGGGCTCGCGCCGGAGCCTTGGCAGCGGTCGAGTTCCTCTCCGGCGTCGGCGTCATGCTGTTCGACGTCAACCTCAACTCCCTGCAGGCTGCCGTGATCCCCGATGGCATGCGCAGTCGCGTCGCCGGCGCTTTCAGCACGATCAACTACGGCGTACGCCCTGTGGGCGCGATCGTCGGCGGACTCCTCGCCACCCTCATCGGCCTCCGGGGGACCCTCCTCGTCGCCGCCATCGGCGGAACACTGTCGCTGCTCTGGCTGCTCTCCTCGCCGATACCACGCGTCCGCTCCCTGACCGCGGACGATCCGGTGGCTCCGGACAGCGACACGGCCGCGACTGTCACCTTGCCGGCCCGCGCGACGTCATCGACGTGACCGCGCGTAGGGCTTGAACCTGACGTTACGTCGGGTTCTAAGCTCGGCCATGCATCACCGATCGAGGGGGAAGGCATGTCACGACCTGGAGGGACGTGGCGGATCGGCGAGCTGGCCCGCGAGACCGGGCTCACAGTCCGGACGCTGCACCACTACGACCAGCTCGGCCTGCTGACGCCACTGTCGCGGACCGAGGGCGGGCATCGCTGTTACACCAGCGAGGACGTCCGCCGCCTGCACCGCATCGTCGCGCTGCGCAGCCTGGGCATCTCGCTGGAGGAGATCGGGACGCTCCTGGACGGCGACCCCGACCCGACCGACCTGATCCGCCGCCAGCTCGAAGCCGTGGAAGAGCGCATCCGCAACGCCCGCGACCTGCGCGCCCGGCTGCTGGACGCCCTGAACAACCTGGGCAGGAACGCCGAACCCTCAGTCCTGCAACTCCTGCACATCATCGAGGAGACCGTTGCGATGAACGAGCCGATGACCCCGACGCAGTTCGCGGAGCTCAAGGAACAGATGCGAAGGCGCGTACGCGAGCTGGGCGACGAGGACTTCGCCGCGCTCAGCCGGAAGAGGAAAGACGCATGGAACGCACTGAGCGACCAGGACCGGCAGCGCCTGACCGAGCAGCAGCGCAAGGCGGTTCCGCAGGCCGGCGGCGGCACGAACGGCCGGTCATGACGACCGTCGTCTCAGATCTGGCCGATCGCGCCGAGATCAGCAGCCTCGTCAGCCGCTACTTCAGTGCGATCGACGACAAGCGCCTCGACCGCGCCGCCGTCGAGGCGGTGTTCGCCGCCGGTGGCCGCGTGACTCGGCCCGATGGTTCGTCACTCGTCGGACCTGAGGCCATCGCCGCCGGGCAGAGCGAGAGCTTCGCCCGCTTCCGGGCCACCCACCACGTCAGCTCCGACCACGTCGTCGACCTCGACGGGGACGGCGCCCGGCTCCGGGCCAACCTGGTCGCCATGCACCTGTGGGCCGACCAGGAGCGAGATCCCAACACGCTGGAGACACACTTCCTTGCCGGTGGGGTGCTCCACGGACTCGTGGTGCGCACCGATCGGGGATGGCGGCTCAGTGAGCTGTCGATGCGCAACACCTGGCGGACCGGGAGCGGTTACGCGGCGATGCTCTCGACCACGATGCGTTCCGGGAGACCTGGCCAGCGGTGACGGACGCCGGGCGAAAACGGCGAGCCGGCTCTGTCTGTGGCCCTGCGGGCCGGGTCAGGCGGCGCCGGTGCGCGCCGCGATGACCGCCAGCGTGGTGTAGGGCATGGTGAAGCCGCCCCCGATCGAGTCGATGGCGGCTCCTACGCCGTCCAGCACCTCGGCCAGCTTGTCGGGGGGGAGCTGTGTGAGTGGGCCGGTGGTGGGAGCCAGGTCCAGCCACTCGTCGCGGGTGTAAGACCGCTCCCAGTCGAACCGCCACTGCTCCGGGTCGCCGAACCCGTCCACCTCCCGGATGCCGTCGGCGAACTTGTGGAACATCGCCTCATAGATGGTCAGGCCCTGCTTCGGCGACGGGATATTGAGCGGGGAGTCGGGCGCCACCCGCCGGTAGACCGTGGCGAAGGCCTCCGCGACGACGGGCGGGGGCTCGATCACGTGTGCGAACGCCGCCAGCCGGCCGCCGGGCCGCAGCACCTGTGCCGCCTTGGCCCCTCCGGCGACCGGGTCCACCCAGTGCCAGGCCTGACCCGAGACGACGATGTCGAATGTCCGGCCAGCGCTTTCCCACGCCTCGAACGTCGCCACCTCGACGTCGACCCCGGTGCGCCGGGCGAACTCGGCCATCCGCGGGTCGGGGTCGACTCCGAGCACCCGGCAGCCGAGCGCCTGCAACTGGCGGGCCGCGATGCCGGTGCCGGTGCCGACGTCGAGGACGTCGAGCCCCGGGCCGGCGGCGACGATCCGCTCCATCAGGGCGTCGGGGTAGCGAGGCCGTGCCCGGTCATAGCGTTCGGCGTCCACCCCGAACGACTCCGCCACCTGCCTGGCTCTGTGAGGCTCGTTCCCGGAAGGGCGCGATTGCTCCTGCGGTATAATGGGCATGCGCCCACCATAGTGGGCGCTTGCCCACTCGTCAATGCGGGTGGGCGTATCGAGGGACGACGAAGGGACGCGCTGTTGCCGACCGGGGTGCACATCCACGACGCGCGCCGGCAACTCTTCGACGCCGCCGAGCGCGTGCTGCTCCGGGACGGGCCGAGCGCGCTGACCAGCCGGGCGGTCACCACCGAGGCCGATGTCGCCAAGGGCGTCCTGCACCGTTACTTCACCGATTTCGACGCCTTCCTCGCCGAGCTCGTGCGGGACCGCATCGCCCGGATCGGCTCCCAGGCCGCCGCCCTGCGCGACTCCGCCGGGACCGGCACCGTCGCCGGCAATCTCACCGGCGCGCTGACGGACCTGTTCGACTCGGTCGCCGTGGCGATCGTCGGTCTCGTCATCTTCCGCGACGAGCTGCGCGCCCGGCTACGCCAGGCCGGGCCGGCCCATGGCCTCCCGGTCCTGACGGAGGCCGCGGCGATGATCGCCGCCTACCTCGCCGACGAGTGCGAGATGGGCCGCATCGCGGCCGACGCGGACGTCGACTCGCTCGCGCTCTCGCTTATCGGAGCCGGGCACCTGCTGTTCGCCGGCCGCGAGGGCGCCCCGCCGGAGGCCGGGGCCGTCGACAAGGTCGTGATCACGGTCATGGCCGACGTCCTGCAAAGACGGCTGTTGTAGATCGCCAAGCGGCTGGGCGCCGTATGCGTTGCGGAGCCGCATGCCTTGACGCCGTATGCCTTATGACGCCGCGCCTTATGACGCCGCACGCCTTATGACGCCACGCCGAACCACTTGGGGAGCCGGCTGAGCAGATCCCGCTGGTCGTCGCCGACCCAGGCCACGTGGCCGTCCGGCCGCAGCAGCGCCGCGGGCACGTCCAGCTCCTCGCTGCCGTCCACGACGTGGTCGACCCGATCCGCCCAGCCCGCCACCGAGAGCCGGCCGGTCTGGTCGAGCAACAGCCCGCGGCCCGCGTGCATCCGCTCGTAGAGGCGCCCCTGCTTCAGCCCCACATCCCGCATCCGCCGGCCGAGCAGCTCATGCCCCTCACCGAAGTCGTAGCGCACCCCGATCCCGACGATCTTCTCGATCAGGTACCTGTTCACCTCCTCGAAGTCCATCAGTTCCGCCAGCAGCCGGCGTACTGCCCGGGGACCCGGCTCAAGGGAGATCAGCTCGGACTGCGCGCGGGTGTTGTTCAGCACGTCGGCGGCCACCGGGTGCCGTTCGGTCTCGTAGCTGTCCAGCAACCCCTCCGGGGCCCAGCCGCCGACCTCGGCGGCCAGTTTCCAGCCGAGGTTGAACGCGTCCTGTATGCCGAGGTTGAGCCCCTGCCCGCCCAGCGGCGGATGGACGTGCGCCGCGTCGCCGGCCAGCAGCACCCGGCCGGCCCGGTAGCGCTCGGCCAGCCGGGTGGCGTCGCCGAAGCGGGACAGCCAGCGCGGTGAGTGCACGCCGAAGTCGGTGCCGGCGAACACCCGGAGCCGCTGCCTGAACTCCTCCAGGGTCGGCGGGACCGTGCGGTCCTCGGCCACCTTCTCCGCGGGCACGACGACGCGGTACGCCCCTCCGAAGGGCCCGACGCCGAACCCACGATGGGTCTTGCGGACTTCCGCGACGACGGCCGCGACCGTCGCCGGATCCTCGGCCACCTCCATCTCGCCCAGCAGCCACTCCGTCTTGGCGGGCTCGCCGGGAAAGCCGACACCGAGCAGCTTGCGTACCGTGCTGCGGCCGCCGTCACAACCGACGAGGTAGCGCGAACGCAGCTGGGTGCCGTCGGCCAGCTCGGCGGTCACTCCATGCTCGTCCTGGCTCAGCCCGGCCAGCTCGCAGCCGCGCCGGATCTCGGCGCCGAGCCCGATGGCGTGCTCGGCCAGCAGGCGATCGGTGGTGGTCTGCGGGATGCCGAGGACGTACGGATGCGTGGTGTCCAGCCGTTCGGGCGCGGGCTTGGTGATGCCGGCGAAGTAGCCGCCGAGGGGGTGCCTGTTGCCGTGCACCAGGAACCGCTCCAGCAGACCGCGCTGGTCCATCACCTCGATGCTGCGCACGTGCAGGCCGAGCGCGCGGACGTACCTGACCGGCTCCGCCTCCTTCTCCAGCACGAGCACGCGCACATCGTGCAGCCGCAGCTCACTGGCCAGCATCATGCCGGTCGGCCCGCCGCCCGCGATGATCACGTCAATCATGAACCCCCCATTCGTCGCCGGCCAGCCGCTCCGCGCGGCCGGGCGGCGCTTACACCCGTACCTCGCGAACCCCTGATTCCCGCAGGCTCTGGCCTCGGCCGACGAGTGTGCAGCACACCGGGGGGCTTGCCGCAAGCCCCTCGGTGCGTTATATGTTGAAAGTGGCGGGGAGTGGGATCTCCTCGCTTTTGTGGTTTCCAGAGAACCTTCGTGGTTTCCAGAGAGCCCTCGTGGTCTCCAGAGAGCAGGGGCGCTCGCGCTCCCAGCCGCCGGGCCCGCCTCGACCATCCGCTTGGGCGATGGTCTCCCCTCGAAGCCGCCCGCGGCGCCTGTCGGGTCGTCAGCTGCGCGACGGCTGACTCATCCAGTCTGACCAGCGGTTTTCTGGACATGTATCCGAAGACGCGACCAGTGTGGCCGTTCTCCGCCCGCCGCTTCCGCGGACCACGGGTGCTCCGGTTTCGTCACCACACGATGTTCGCGAAGGAGACCTGCCATGCGTGGAGCAGTCCTGTACGCCCCGGGCGACGTCCGCGTCGAGGACCGCCCAGACCCGACGATCATCGAGCCGACCGACGCGATCATCCGCCTGGTGGCCACCTGCGTGTGCGGCTCGGACCTGTGGCCCTACAGGGGGGTGGAAAAGCGCGATGAGCCGGCCCCGATGGGCCACGAGTACGTCGGCGTGGTCGAGGAGGTCGGCGCCCAGGTCGCGACCATCAGGCCGGGCCAGTTCGTGGTCGGCTCGTTCTTCGCCTCCGACAACACCTGCGAGATCTGCCGGGCGGGTTACCAGAGCTCGTGCGTCCATCGCGAGCTCATGGGTCTGATCGGGACCCAGGCCGAGCTGGCACGTGTTCCGCTCGCCGACGGCACCCTGGTCGCCACCCCCGAGCCGCCGCCGGCGGATCTGGTCCCGAGCCTGCTGGCCGCCTCGGATGTGCTGGGCACCGGCTGGTTCGGCGCCGTCGCCGCCGAGGTGGGGCCGGGTGAGACCGCCGCCGTGGTGGGCGACAGCGCGGTCGGCCTGCTCGCCGTCCTGGCTGCCGGCCGACTCGGCGCCGAGCGGATCATCGCGATGAGCCGGCACGAGGCCCGGCGGAGGCTCGCCCTGGAGTTCGGCGCCACGGACCTCGTCGCCGAACGTGGCGACGAGGGCGTGGCCAGGATCAAGGACATGACCGGCGGGCTGGGCGCCCACAGCGTCATCGAGGCGGTCGGCACCCAGGAGTCGATGATGCAGGCCATCCGAGCCACCCGGCCCGGTGGCCACGTCGGCTACGTCGGAGTCGCCCACGGCGTGACGCTGCCGGGTGAGGAGTTGTTTTTCTCCCATGTGCATCTGCACGGCGGCCCGGCTCCCGTTCGCCGCTTCCTGCCGGAGCTGATCGAGCTGATCTGCGACCGCGACATCGATCCGGGCAAGGTCTTCGACCTCACCCTTCCCCTGGAGCAGGCGGCGCAGGGGTACGAGGCAATGGACGAGCGCCGTGCCATCAAGGCGCTGCTGCGCCCCTGACCCGCCTTCCCGCGTGCGGATCGCACCCGTGCGCCGGTGGCACCCTGTGGCTGTGCCCGCCGGCTTTCATCGGTGCTCCATGACCATCACGGCGGCGGTGCCGGGCTCCAGAGCCTTGAAGACATGCGGCAGGCTGCCGGGGTAGACAACGTAGTCGCCGGGGGCGAGCTCCACCGGGTCATCGGTGGGTCCCACCAGCGCGCGGCCGGTGCTGAGCACCACGTGCTCCGTCGTTCCCGCCATGTGGGGCTGCGAGTTGCGCGGCCGGCCCGGCTCCACCGCGACCCGGTAGATGTCGCGGCGGGCCCCGGGCGGGCAGGACGCCAGCAGTGTGGCGGCGTAGCCCGCCTGTTCGGAATAGGTGACCGGCCCTTCTCCCGCCCGGATGACGCGCACGTCGGGCCGCTGCGACTCGACGAGCCGGCTGAACGGCACCTCCAGCGCGACGCCGAGCGCCCACAGGGTCTCCACGCTGGGGTTGCCCAGGCCCGACTCAAGCTGCGACAGCGTCGACTTGGCGATCCCCGCACGCCTGGCCAGCTCGGTGAGAGACAGACCGGCGCGCTCACGCTCACGGCGGATCGACGCCGCGATCAATGTGATCAGCTCACCCGAGGACACGTTAACCACGGTTCGGTCCACACTCCCAAATGTTCGACTTGACGAACAACGCCTCGGTTGTTCATTTTAGTGGACATGAATTCGCTATGGCGAACAATCGATCGGGGCACGGTCCGGGACATCGCCCTGGTGTGCGTGGCCGACTCGATCGTGGGCGGCTCCTTCGGCGCGATCACCGTCTCCGGCGGCCTCCCGCCGTGGGTGCCGATCGCGATGTCCTTGCTGGTCTTCGCCGGTGGCGCCCAGTTCGCGGCAGTGGGCGTGGTGCTCGCCGGCGGAGGCGTCGCCGCGGCCGTCGCGGCCGGTCTGGTCCTCAACGCCCGGTTGCTGCCGTTCGGGTTCGCCGTGGCGGACACGGTCGGCCGGCGGTGGTGGACGCGTCTGCCGGGCGTCCATCTGATCATGGATGAGTCCGTCGCCTTCGTCCTGCGCCACGACGACCCGCGACGGCGCCAGGCCGTGTTCTGGGCTTGCGGCCTCGCGCTGTTCACCTGCTGGAACCTGTCGGTCGTGGCCGGCACGCTGGCCGGTGCGCATGTCGGCGACACCGGGACGCTCGGGCTCGACGCGGCCTTTCCCGCCGTCCTGCTGGCCCTGGTGCTGCCCTCGCTGGCCGATCCAGGCATCCGCCGCGCCGCCGTGACCGGTGCCGTCATCGCGGTCGCGGCCACGCCGTTCCTGCCCGCCGGGCTGCCGGTGCTGCTGTCCCTCGGCGGGCTCGCCGTCCTGGGCGGGCTCTCCTCCACGGCGCCGGACGGCGCACCGCCCGGGGCATCGGACGGGGCACCGGACGGGGACGGCGGGGGACCGGTGGGAGGCGACGAGGAGCCGATGGGGGAGGCACGCTGATGACGCTGCTCGCCATCGCCTTGCTGGCCGCAGGAACGTACGCGTTCCGGGTGGCCGGGCCCGTCCTGCGGCATCGGCTCCGCATACCCGAGCGTCTTCAGCGGCTGCTGACGGCCGCCGCCGCCGTGCTGCTGGTCGCGCTTGTGGCCACGGCCGCGCTCACCGAAGGCCACGGCTTCGCCGGCCCCGCCCGGCCCGCCGGGGTCCTGGTCGCCGGCGTGCTCGCGCTGCGGCGGGCGCCGTTCCCGCTGGTGGTGATCGCCGCAGCGGTCACCACGGCCGTGCTGCGTCTGTGCGGCGTGCCGTGACCGCGGCGGTGAAGTCGCCCGCGCCATGTCCGGCGCCTGAGGTCGTTCCGCCCGTCACGGCGTCAGGAGGCTGAGACGACGTCGGCCAACGGGGTGGCGGGATGGCCGGTCAGGCGGGGGACGGCGTCGCTGATGCCGTCGAGCTCGCCGGCCGCCATGGCGGTGTAGGTGGAGACCCACGCGTCGAGCTGCCATCCCGGAACGCCGTACGGGGCACGGGAGCGGTAGGCCTCCTCCACCGTCTCGGGCTCGTAGGCGATGGCGCGGCCGGTGGCCCGTGACAGGATCGCCGCGACCTCGTCCAGGGTGAGCGACTGCGGGCCCGTCAGGTCGTAGGTGGCGCCGGCGTGCCGGACGGGGCCGGTGAGCACGGCGGTGGCGGCGTCGGCGATGTCGTCCTGGGCCACGACCGCGGCCCGGCCGCGTCCGGCGGGGCCGCGGATGACGCCGTCATCGCCGACGAGGGCGAGCATGGCCTCGGCGTACAGATTGTCGCGCAGGAACGTGAAGGCGAGGCCGCTGGCGCGGATGTGCTGTTCGGTGGCCCAGTGATCGCGGGCCAGGGTGAAGGTGGCGTCGGGCGCCGCGCCGTAGAAGGAGACGTACACCAGGTGGGCGACGCCGGCCTCCGCGGCGGCGTCGACGAAGGCGCGGTGCTGGTCGACCCGGTCGGCCGACTCGGACGCCGACACCATCAGGACCGTCCCGGCGCCGCGCAGGGCGGCCACCACGGCGTCATGGTCGCCGTATCCGGCGCGGACGGCGGTCGCGCCGTCCAGGCGGGGGGCGCGGGCCGGGTCGCGCACCAGGAGGGTCTGCGTGACGCCGGCGGCGGCCAGGCGGCGAGCGACGCGGCCGCCAAGACGGCCGGTGGAGCCGGTGACGGCGATCATCCGCGGCCCTCGCCCGGGCGGACCAGGCCGGCCTCGTAGGCGAAGACGACGACCTGCACCCGGTCACGCAGGCCGAGCTTGGCCAGGATCCGCCCGACATGGGTCTTCACCGTCGCCTCCGACACGGTCAGCGACTCGGCGATCTCGCCGTTGGAGCGGCCTCGGGCCACCTCGGCCAGCACGTCCCGCTCGCGTTCCGTGAGCCGGCCGAGCCGCTCGTCGCCGGGTGACCGGGCGGCCGCAGGGTTGGGCAGGTGATGTGCGAAGGCGTCGATCAGCCGGCGGGTAACGCTCGGCGCGACCACCGCGTCGCCCGCCGCCACCGCGCGGATGCCGGTGAGCAGGTCGGGCGGCGGCACTTCCTTGAGCAGGAATCCGCTCGCCCCGGCGCGCAACCCGGAGAACACGTACTCATCGAGGTTGAACGTCGTCAGCAGCAGGATCCGCGCCGCCGAACCCGAGTCCACGATCTGCTGGGTGGCCTGGACGCCGTCCATCACCGGCATCCGCACATCCATCAGGACCACGTCGGGATTGAGCGCATGTGTCATCGTAACCCCCTGGGAGCCATCGCCGGCCTCGCCGACCACCTCCAGGTCAGGCTGGGTTTCGAACACCATGCGGAACCCCAGACGGAGCATCGGCTGGTCGTCGACCAGCAGCAGTCGGATCGCCATGTGCCCCACCGTCGTCGAATCGTAGACGCGCGCGAACGCGCCAGCCTCCGCCGGGCCGGGGACCGGCCTCGACGTGGCCACCATATGAGGCGACCCGCTCACTCATGCCGGCCAGCCCATGACCGGCGGACGACCCCCCGGCGGCCGCGAGGACAGGGCGGCCCGAACCGCCGCCGTCCGTCACCTCCAGGTCGGCCTCCGTGGTCGTGTAGCTCAGCCGTACCAGGGCGGTCGTGTGAGGACCGGCATGCTTGATGGTGTTGGTCAGCGCCTCCTGCACGATCCGGTAGACGGTGAGGCCCGCGCCGGGGCCCCACCTCCCCGGTACGCCCTCACGGATCAAGGTGACCTCGACGCCCGCGGCTCGCACCTGGTCCAGCAGCCGGTCGACGTCGTCGAGGCCGGGCTGCGGGGCCGGTGCGCAGGCGTCCCCGATAGTGACCTGAGGCTCCCCGTCGCGGAGCAGGCCGAGCAGGCGCCGCATCTCCGCCAGCGCCTCGCGCCCGGTCGCCGAGACCTTCTCCATCGTGTCGGCGGCCCGGCGCGGGGCCAGCGTCGCGGTGAACGCAGCGCCGTCGGACAGCGCGACCATGACGGCCAGATTGTGAGCGACGATGTCGTGCACCTCCCGGGCGATGCGGGCCCGCTCCGCCACGACGGCGAGGTGGGCCCGCTGGTCACGCTCCTGCTCCAGACGCTCGGCGCGCTCTTCCCGCCCGGCCTGGTAGGCGCGCCTGGTCACCCCGAGCAGCGCCGTGGCCGCCAGGAGGGACGTGAGTGTCGCGAAGTCCGCCCGATGCAGATCACCTTGCAGCAAGCCGCCGAGAAAGGCGACCTCAAGCAGCACGACCGGCGGGGGCAGGTAACGCCATGGACGGTGACGGGCGAGGGCGTACACCGCTACCAGGACGGCGATAACCGGATAGATCCCCTTCGCCCCGGACCAGGAGGAGACCGCCATGAGGACAGCGACCACACAGAAGACCAGCACGGGGGCACGTCGCCGCCACACCAACGGAAGACAGACCGCGCACAGCCACATCCACCCCGTGCCACCGGTGCCGGCCTCCACCAGCGAAGGGACGTTCGCCACCGCGACCAGCGCGGCGACGCCGGTGTCGACTGCTCGCGGATGGCGCCCCGCCGCGGCCCGGACCCCGTCAATCACGTGATCGACGCTATCTTCGCGGCACCGCCGCGGCACCCACCTTGAGGCGGACATCGTGACCGCCGTGTGCGACCGAAGTCGTACGGCCCGCCTTCCGGACCCTTCCGTTCATGCGAGCACTTGGATCAGCTTCGTGGCGAACGCCCGCGGATGGTCCATGTAGCCCATGTGACCACTCGGGAACTCCACCGCCTTGGCGCCCAGGAGATCGGCTGTCACGGCGCTCATGCGACGCGCCGTCGTCCCCCCATGACGTCCGAGGCCGAGCACGATCCGCGCCGGGCCTTCTTTCAGGGCTGCGATATCGGGCTTGTAGCCCATGAAGGCCCGCACCTCGTGCGCCACGAAGAACTCCTCGTCGGCCTTCAGCCGTTCCAACATGGCGCGATCCGGCTCCACCGCGTCCGCCTCGGGTGCGCCGGCGTCCCCGTCGGGATCGTCGACACCCTTCATGAACACCTCCATGGCCGCGTCGGCTCCGGAACGGCGGTATGTCCCGTGAACCTCCTCGGCGACCGCTCGATAGCGGGCACGATCGGGCAGCACGTCGTAGACGGGCGGTTCGTGCGCCACCACCGTGCCGAGGCGCCGCGGACGGCGAGCGGCCAGGTCGAGCGCGATGGTCGCCCCGCCGCTGCTGCCGAACACATGCGACAGGCCGGCGCCGAAGTGGTCCAGCAGACGGCGGGCATCGTCGGCGTGGTCCGCGACCTGGACCTCGTCGACCGGCCCGTCCAGTCTGCTCCGCGAGCTGCCGCGGCGGTCGTAGGTGACGACCTGGTAGCGCGAAGCGAGCAAGGGCGCGATCGAAGCGAAGACCCCGGCCTCACCGGCCCCGCCATGGATCATCAACAGGACGGGCCCGGAGCCCCGCACCTCGTAATAGAGGCCGGCTCCGGGCACTTCGAGGAAGCCGGTCTTCGCCGGCGCACCGGTCTGCCCTGGTGCCGTCGCCGCATCCTCCGCACATCCTGCGAGGAGCACGGCGCCGGCGGCCCCGATCAGCCCGGACAGCACCGTCCGCCTGTGGATCCCGGCGTCCTCGAACATGGAGACTCCTCTTCGCGTCTTCGACGGGTACTGATGCCGAGGACCGCCATCGCGGTCATGAGACTCCCCTCGGGGCCGGGGGAGTGCCGCTGTCCGGTGCCGCCGCATCATGCGTCCGTCCTGCGGAACACGGCGTACGCGAGGGTCAGCATCGCGGCCACGAAGGCGGTGAACAGCCCGAATCCGGCCCATGGGGACAGGTCGCCGGGATCGTCGATCGTCGTCGTGATCCGCAGGCCGGCCAGGGTGGGCCACAAGTCGGCGACGCCTCCGACGACTTGCAGGAGGATGTTGGGGACCAGGGCCGTCGCCGCCACGACGATGGTGATGCCGCCCGCCGTCGCCCGGACCAGGAAGCCCACCGCCATCCCGAACAGTCCGACCAGTGCCAGGTACGGCCCGGTCATGAGGACCGCTCTCAGCACGTGCGACTGGCCGAGCGCGGCGCGCGGGGCATCCGCGGCGGCGAGGTTGGGCTGGCCCATGAGGAACGCGCCCAGCCCGACCACGATGCCCGCCGCCACGGCCACCGCGGCGAACACCATGACCTTCGCCAGCAGCCACCGTCCCCGGCGCGGTACGGCCGTCAGGCTGGGCCCGATCATGCCGGTGGCGTACTCCGAGGTGATGACCAGCACGCCGAGCACGCCGATCGCCAGCTGGCTGAACGCGGTTCCGCCGAAGAGGCTGACGAACGTGGGATCGAAGCCCGCCTGCTGTTCCGGCCGCAGTTCCTGATAGTTCTCTGCGGCACCCGCGGCGTACAGCACGCCGAAGCCCACCCCCAGGATCACTGCGGCGAGCAGGGTGTAGGCGGTGGAGCGCAGGGTGCGCAGTTTCGCCCACTCCGAGAGCAGCGTGTCGGCGAAGGTCGCCGGCCGGTACGGCGGAGTCACGCTCATCGGGCCGCTCCATCTGTCACGCCGAACTCGACGCTGTCGCGGGTCAGCTCCATGTACGCCTCCTCCAGCGACACCCTCTGCGGGCTCAGCTCGTGCAGGACGACATCGTGGGCCGCGGCGAGCCTGCCGATCTCCGCGCTGTCCAGGCCGGTCACGTCCAGCGTGCCGTCCGGCCGGCGCCTCACCCTGGCGCCGGCGTCGGCCAGAATCTCCATGAAGGCGTCGGGGGAGCGGACCAGCACCGACGGGGACGAGCCGGCACGGATGAAATCGTCGATACCGGTGTCGGCGATCAGCCGGCCTCTGCCGATGACCAGGAGATGATCGGCGGTCAGCGCCATCTCGCTCATCAGATGGCTGGAGACCAGCACCGTACGGCCCTGCGCGGCCAGGCCCCGCATGAGTGTGCGGATCCACCGGACGCCATCCGGGTCCAGGCCGTTGACGGGCTCATCGAACATGAGGACCGCCGGGTCGCCGAGCAGCGCGGCGGCGATGCCGAGCCGCTGGAACATGCCGAGGGAGAAAGTGCGTACGCGCCGGTGGGCCACGTTGTCCAGACCGACCTGGCCGAGGACCTCCTCCACCCGCCTGCGGGGTATGCCGTTGCTCCGCGCCAGGCAGAACAGATGGTTGTAGGCGGTACGGCCGCCGTGCACCGCTCTGGCGTCCAGCAGAGCGCCGACCTCACGCATGGGAGCGGGCAGGGCGGCGTAGGGCCGCCCGCCGACCGTGGCCGTTCCCCTGGTGGGAAGGGCGAGGCCCGCGATCATGCGCATGGTGGTCGACTTGCCGGCTCCGTTGGGTCCGAGGAATCCGGTGACCACGCCGGGTCGGACGGCGCAGGAAAGCCCGTCCACGACCACCCGCTCGCCGTAGCGCTTGGTGAGATCTCGCAGCTCGATCATGGGATCGACGTTAGGAACACGGCGTCCGCAGGGCGACACTCCGCAGGCTGATCCCGGTACGCCGGACCGTACGACTCAGGTCTGACGCCGGTCCACCCCGGGGGCGCAAGCATGAAGTCCCGCAGTACGGGGCACCGTCTACGCCGCCGGCTTGGCGAAGCCCACCGCGGCGAGGTGACTGGCGTGGCGGCCCGTCAGGCACGGCTCGGCGCCGCATCGGGCTCCGCGATTGACGCCGCGGCGCGTCGGGGGAGCAGCAGCGGGGTCGCCAGCAGGAGCACGCCGGCCAGGCCGATGGCCGTGCGCGGGCCGAGCAGGCTGCCCAGCACGCCCCAGACGGCCGTCAGGAGCGCGGTCGAGGCCTTGGTCGTCACCGCCCAGGCGGACAGGGTGCGGGCGACCCGGCCGGTCGCGGTGCGCTCGAGGCGATAGGTGGCGTAGACGGGATTGAAGACCCCGCAGCTGAAGATGAGCCCGAGTTCGACGCCCATCACCAGCAGCAGCCCTCCGGTGCCCGGCCCCAGGAAGGCCAGGCCGACGGGCCAGAGCGCGCGCGACGCCCCCGCCACAACCAGGACCCGGTGCTGCCCGAACCGGGTGACGAGCGGCCGGGCCAGCCGCGAACCGAGCAGCCCGCCGATCGCGGGCGCGGCGAAGGCGAGGCCGTACTGCCACGGTGCGAAGCCGAGCTGGCCGAGCATCAGCACGGCCAGCAGCGCGTCGGCGGCCATCACCAGGCCGTTGAACAGGGCGGTGTTGAAGAACAGCGGACGCAGCGTCGCGTCGGCGAGGATGTACCGCCAGCCGTCGAGCAGGTCCCCGGCCCGCATGCGCGCGGCATTCCCGCGTTCGGGCCGCGGCTCCTGGCCGCCCGTCGCGCGGATGCCCAGGGCCGAGAGCAGGTAGCTGACCGCGTCGGCCACCACCGTCGCCACCGGGCCGAGGAGCCCGATCGCGGCACCGCCGAGCGGCGGCCCGATGATCGTGGTCGTCCAGGCCGTGGACTCGAATCGGGCGTTGGCGACGAGCAGGTCCCCGGCCGGCAGCAGCGTCTTCAGGTACGCCCCCGAGGCGGCACGGAAGGTGATGTCGGCCGCGGCGACGACGACCGAGACCAGCAGGAGCTGGACGAAGGAGAGCACGCCGAACGCGAACGCGGCGGGGATCGTCAGCAGTGCCGCGAACCGCACCAGGTCCATCCCGATCAGCACCGGCCGCTTGCGGCGGAACTCCACCCACGGGCCGAGCGGCACCGCCACGGCAGCGCCCACCGCCGCCCCCACGGAGAACAACGCCGCGACCTCCGCCGGCCCGGCGTGCAGCGACCGGATCGCGATCAGCGGGAACGCGCCGAAGGCGAGCCACGTGCCGAGCGCGCTGGTCCCGTACGCTCCCCAGAGCCACCCGAATGGCCGTCCGAGCCGGTGCCCGTTCCTCATGTCCGACGCCCCTCGTCACTCACTCGCACAACCGATCCGCGATCGGAAGCATCAAAGCGAGCATCATGCCTGCGGATCAAACAACCGAAAGCCCTCCTGGCCACAACCGGCGGTTGTATCCGTAGGGTGTCCGCATGGACCTCGACGCCGTCCGGACCTTCGTCGCCGTCGCCGACGCGGGGCAGTTCCAGGAGGCCGCCGCCGAGCTGGCGGTCACCCAGCAGGCCGTCTCCAAGCGCATCGCGGCGCTGGAGAAGGGCCTCGGGGTGCGGTTGTTCACCCGCACCCCGCGCGGGGCCGGGCTCACCATCGACGGGCAGGCGTTCCTGCCTCACGCGCGTGAGCTGCTGCGCGTCGCCGAGCGCGCGGTCGCGTCCGTCCGTGCCGGCAGCCGTCCGCTGCGCGTCGACGTGATCGCTTCGCGCACCGCGGCGTCGGGCCTGATGCGCGGCTTCCACCGCGCGCACCCCGAGATCGACCTCGACGTGGTGATGCTGTTCGATGCCGAGACGGCCGTCGCCGCGATCCGGTCCGGTGTGATCGACGCGTCCTTCCGCGCCGTCGCCGTGCCCGGCCGGCCCCTTCCCGAGGACATCGAGTCCGTACGGGTGCTGGACGAGCCGCTCCAGCTGCTCACCGGGCCCGCCCACGCGCTGGCGGGCGCCCGGTCGGTGACCGTCGCTCAGCTCGCCGGGCACCGGATCTGGATGCCCGGCATCGTCCCCGGGACCGAGTGGGCCGCCTACTACGACGACCTCGTCGCCGAGTTCGGCCTCACCATCGAGGCGACCGGCCCCAACTTCGGCTCCGACGCGCTCCTCGACACCGTCGCCGACACCCCGGCCCTGGCCACCTTCATGGGTGAGCACACCCGCCTGGTCTGGCCCGTCGGCCACGGCCTTCGCCGCATTCCGGTGACCGGCCCCACACCCGTCTACCCGCACTCACTCCTGTGGCACCGCGACAACCCCCACCCCGCGCTGGCCACCCTCCGTACCCACCTCGCCGCCACAGCGTCCGGCCACGACACCGCCGGGGCCTGGACGCCTGACTGGGTCATCCCGCGCTGAGGCCGCCGCCTCGTCGCACCGCATCTTGATGAACAGCTCCGATCTGGATCCGAGAGGGACTCGGCAACGGCCTGAGGTCTCCGTATCGCGGCTGGGACTACGGGGACCACTCCATTCACCATCACGGAGACCACTACCCCAGCTGGTCGCGGCGGCGCGTCAGGTAGGCGATCTCACCCGTGTTGCCGGCCAGCTCGATGGCTTTGTCGTAGGCCGCGCGTGACTGCTGACTTCGGCCCAGCCGGCGCAGCAGGTCGGCGCGCGTCGCGTGATAGGGGTGATAGCCCGCCAGCTTGTCCTCAAGACGGTCGGCGGCCGCCAGCGCCACCTCCGGACCGTCGAGCTCGGCGACGGCGATGGCCCGGTTGAGCGCGATGATCGGCGAGGGGTCGAGGCGGACGAGCTGGTCGTAGAGCGCGACGACCTGCGACCAGTCGGTGTCGCGTACGTCGCGCGCGGAGGTGTGGACGGCGTTGATCGCCGCGAGGATCTGGTAGCGGCCCGGAGCCACACCGGCGGCCAGGCGCTCGCGTACCAGCCGGTGGCCCTCAGCGATCAGCGCCGCGTCCCAGGCCCCGCGGTCCTGCTCACCGAGGGCGACCAGTTCGCCGCTCGGCGAAACACGGGCGGTACGGCGAGCCTCGATGAGAAGCATCAGCGCCAGCAGCCCGGCCACCTCGCCGTCGGCCGGCATGAGGGCACGGATCAGGCGGGTGAGCCGGATCGCCTCGGCCGTCAGGTCGTGGCGTACGGGATCGGTGCCGGGGCCGGTCGCCAGGTAGCCCTCGTTGAAGACGAGGTAGAGAACGGCCAGCACACCGGACACGCGTGCCGGAAGATCCTGCGCGGACGGCACCCGGTAGGGGATGCGAGCCGCCTTGATCTTGGCCTTCGCGCGGGTGATCCGCTGGCCCATGGCGGTCTCCTGCACCAGGAAGGCGCGGGCGATCTCGGCCACGGTCAGACCGCCGACCATGCGCAGTGTCAGCGCGATGCGGGTCTCCATCGCCAGCGCCGGGTGACAGCAGGTGAAGATCAGCCGGAGCCGCTCGTCGTCGATGGCGCCGAGAGACTCGGGCGGTTCGTCGTCGTACAACATGTGAGCCTCCTTCTGCTTGTCTCCACGCTTGTTCTCGCGACGTACCCGGTCGATGGCCTTGCGGTTGGCGGTGGTGGTCAGCCAGGCACCGGGGTTGGGGGGCACGCCGTCGGCCGGCCACCGCTCGACGGCGGTCGCGAACGCCTCGGCAGCCGCCTCCTCGGCGATGTCGAGGTCACCGAAACGCCTGGTGAGGGCGGCGACCACCCGCGCCCACTCCTCGCGGTGGGCCCGGGTGACCGCCTCCCGGACGTCGATCACGCTCACAGGAACGGTCGCACCTCGGTCTTCCGGTTGCAGGCCTTCGACCCCTCGGCTGCCAGCTTGAGCGCCACGTCGAGGTCGGGAGCCTCGATGATCCAGAAGCCGATGAGGAACTCCTTCGACTCCACGAAGGGCCCGTCGGTGAACAACGCCTCCGCACCGCGGTTGTCGATCACCGTGGCCGTGTCGGGCCCGCCGAGGCCGCCGGCGAAGACCCAGTGCCCCTCGGCCTGGAGCCGGTCGTTGAACACGTCGATCGCAGCCTGCTCGTCCGGGGTGGAGAAGTCGGTCGTGTCGGCGATCACGGAAACCAGATACTGCATCTCGCATCATCTCCTGTGCTTGGGGAACGCCCTTCGCGGGCGGCCGCTCACCCCTACCACGAACACCTCCGCACGGATCCGACACCGCCGCCCTTGTCTTCTTTCACAATCTCAGAACACCGGCACAGCGGTTGACGCCAAGCCGATGATCTCGCGCTTGGCGCCGGCCTCCGGGACCAGCGGGTTCTCGTTCGGCGGTGTGGCGGTCCATGGCCGTGACGGCCGGAAAACAGGTCTTCGAAACTCGGCACATCTCCGGTGTCGAGAACGTGGCGGCGGCTCCGTCCCAGGCATACCAGTGGCCATGACGGGCCGCGCGCCGAAGAGGGATCCAGCGTATGGACGACCTGCGACCAACCGCTGGATGGACCGAGAACGACGACAGGAGGAGTGACCGTGCGACCGAACGAGATCACCGAGGTTCTGAACCGGCCGATCAGTAAGGAGCTGCTGGCTCGCGACCTGACCCGCTTGGCCTACGTCGCCAAGGACGGCACACCCCGCAATGTCCCGATCGCGTTCACCTGGAACGGCTCGGAGATCGTCATGTGCACCACGAAGAACGCTCCGAAGCTCCCGGCCCTGCGCGGCAACCCGGCCGTAGCCCTGACGATCGACACCGAGGTGCACCCGCCGAAGATCTTGCTGATCCGCGGTCGCGCCGAGCTGGACGCCGTCGACGGCATCCCGGACGAGTACCTCCAGATGAACGGCACCTACGAGATGACGCCCGAGCAACGGGTCCACTGGGAGTCGGAGGTGCGTTCGCTCTACCACGAGGGCATGGTCCGGATCGTGGTGACCCCGACGTGGGCGAAGCTGATCGACTTCGAGACGACTCTGCCGAGCGCGGTCGAGGAACTGGTCCGGCGGCGGGCCGAGCGTCAGCGCGGCTGAACGCCTCGCGGTCGCAGTACGCCCTGGTCGAGGCGCCGGACGATCGCGTGACGGTAGGTCATGCGGTGTGGCGGCGGCGCTGGCGGGCGGCCTCGTACAACACCACGGTCGCCGCGCTGGCGGCGTTGAGAGAGCTGGCCGAGCCGGCCATGGGGATGCGTGCCATCGTGTCGCACGCCTGCCGCCATCCCGCGCTCAGCCCGGTGGTCTCGTTGCCGACGACCAGGAGGGTGGGGCCGGTCAGGTCCAGGTCGGCGACGTCGCAGGCGC
This sequence comes from Microbispora sp. NPDC049125, assembly GCF_040802045.1. Taxonomy (NCBI): domain Bacteria; kingdom Bacillati; phylum Actinomycetota; class Actinomycetes; order Streptosporangiales; family Streptosporangiaceae; genus Microbispora; species Microbispora sp. NPDC049125. The sequence continues at coordinate 337,915 of NZ_JBEZDW010000004.1, forward strand.
CGCTCTCGTCGGTGCCCACCACCGTCAGCGGCAGCCCCTGGGCGCGCAGCCCCTCCACCCACGCCAGCACCTCCCGGTGAGAGTGGGACCGCACCACCGGCAGCGCCAGCAACGACCCGGTGGAGGCCCGCACCGATCGGGGATCGTAAGGGTCGGCGGCGTGCCCGGTGACGATCAGGCCCGCGCCGCCGAACGCGTCCAGTGAGCGCGCCATCGTCCCGATGTTTCCGGGGTTGTTCGGCCGGTCGAACACCGCGCCCAGGAAGGACGGCCCCACCTGGATGCGGGACAGCTCATCGTCCGGCAGTGCGGCCACCGCCACCAGCTCGGGTACGTCCTCGTCCTTGCCGCCCAGCTCTCGCAACAGGTCGGAGGCCATGGCCACCCGCTCGCCGCCGGCCGCCTTCAGCATCTGCTCCGCCCAGCTCGACAGCGGCCGCTCGGCGTCGTAGATGAGCGCATGCACCGGCCAGCCGAACTCGACCGCCAGGCTGATCGGCCGCACTCCCTGGATCAGGAACTCCCCGGCCCGCTGCCGCTTGGCCCGGTTGCCCAGCAGCGCCTGCCACTGCTGGAACCGCGCGTTCGCACGCGTGATGCGAACGTCTCCCGATGCCGAATGCCGTCGATTCACCACGCTCTACAGAGTAATCGGATCCTTTCCCGGCGTTCTTGCGCGTCCGCCGTCCCCAGCGACTGCCCAGCCCGGCTGCCAGGGGGCCCGCCGAGACCGAGCCCGGCCGCGGGTTCGAGCCACCGGCGTAGCGCCGGCCGAATAAGCCGCGCAGAACACAGTTTCCGCATTTGTCAAACAGCGCGCGAAAACGCGTCGGAGAACAGGGATTCCCGGTGAAGTCAACCGCATTCCTCGATTGGTTTTCCGTGTGGAGCGTGATATTCAATTTGGCACCGACCACCACTAGTCCACGCGGGGAATCACGCCATGAACAACCATTCGGCCGATGCCGGTTGGCGGGTCGACCAGCGCTGCACCAACTGCGACGTCGCCCGCCAGCTCGCGCCGGGCCTGGTCGCCGAGATCGCCGGCCGCTCCTCGGTCATCCGGCAACCACGCACCGACGCGGAGGAAAAGGCACTGCACGCCGCGGCATTCGCCTGCCACACCCGCTCGATCCGCCACGGCGGTCGAGGGCCGGACCCCGCTCTCGATCCGTTCCCGCTACGCCTCACCGAGCACGTACACCTGTGCGGGCACAATTCGCCGCACACCGCCGGCGCGAACTCCTATCTTCTGCGCCGGCCCGCCGGAAACCTCATGATGATCGACACGCCGCGCTGGAATTCCACCCTGGCGGCGAAATACGCGGCCATCGGCCCGGTGACCGATGTGCTGCTCACCCATCGCGACCATGCCGCGCACGGCCGCGAATACGCCGACCGGTTCGGCGCCCGGCTCTGGATCCACGAAGGCGACCTGGCCGCGGCGCCGGACGCCGACGAGATCCTACGGGGCACCGAGCCTGTCGAGATCGCCGACGGGGTGAGCGCGCACCCGCTGCCCGGGCACACCGAGGGCAGCGTGCTGTATCTCGCCGACGACACGTACTGCTTCAGCGGCGACAGCTTCTACTGGTCCCGGTCCGACGGCGACATCGCCGTCGCCGAGTCGGTCACCTGGTTCTCCATCACCGAACTGGCCGCGTCGCTGGCCCGTACGGCACCGCGGATCCGGTTCGAGTGGCTGCTGCCCGGACACGGCGACCGCAGGCACCTGCCCGCCGAGGAGCTCGCCCACCGGATGCGCAACCTGGCCGGCCGTACCGGAGAACTCTCGCCGCGGCCGATCGACTTCACCGCGCTGCGCTGGTGACGCATCCCATCCCTGGAGAACCCATGTCCGCCCTTGCCCCGGCATCACGCACATCGCCACGTCCAGGACCGACAACGCCTACCTGATCGACGGACAGATCAGATGACGGTGTGAGAGCGGGCTGACGCGGCGTGGGGGAGCGCTAAGCGCGGCTCAGCCGGGTTCGACGCCGAAGGGTGTCTCCTGACCGGTCCACGCGATGTCGTCAACCGCCAGAAACGGCTCGCCGGCCACGGTCGCGGGGGTGACTCCGGTGAACGACACGACGTCTCGATGCAGGTGGGACTGGTCGGCGTAGCCGCCGTCGGCCGCGACTCTGGCTGCGTCTTGTCCCGCGACCAGGCGGTGGGCGGCATGGTCGAAGCGGACCAGCTTCACGGCACGCTTGGGCGTCAGGCCGACCTGCGACCGGAACCGGGACCACAGGCGCTTGCGGCTCCACCCGAGCTCGGCCGCCAGCCGGTCGACCCGGACCAGGCCGCGGCCCCCGACGATCCGTTCCCAGGCCCAGGCCACCTCCGGGTCCACCGGCGGCCCCGACTCATGTCGGCGGGCGAGCAACGCGTCTGTCAACGCGAAGCGATCCTCCCATGAGGAGACATCGCCCAGTCGCTCACGAATCCGCGACGCATCCCGGCCCCACAGGTCGTCGAGGGCCACCACGGCGCCGTCGAAGTCGGCCGGGGAAGCGCCCAGAACCGCGCGTGCGACCACCGGAGACAGGCGCACCTGCACGCACTCGACATTCTCACCCCGCGCCCAGACCGCGCCGCCGGATCCGAGCCCGGCCCCGGCGACGATGCTTCCCCGCTGCCGCCGCCCGGCGGCATAGTCCACGACGGGCGAACCGGCGCCGAACTCCACAAGCAGTGTCACGGCCGGGTGCGGGACCATCCGGAGCGCGTTCAGCTCACGGACACGGAACCCGGCCATGGTGACACCGGCCACCCGGCTGGGCCGCGCTGGGCGTGCGACGTCCCACACAGCCGCACCGTGCACGAACATCCGCACCGCCCCATGCTACGCGGCCGGCCGAGGGAACATTCGTTCAATACGCCGGCGTCTACCGGCGGTGACAGTGGCCTCATGACTGTTCCTGACGGGCGACCGCACGAGAAGTGCGACGCCGAGAGTACGACCCTGTCCCTGGACGACGGCGACATCCATGTGCGCCAGGACGGCCCCCGCGACGCTCCGGCACTTCTGCTCATCCACGGGTCCGCCTCCTCGACCCGCTCGTGGGACGCGCTGGTACCGATGCTGACCGGATCCCATCGCGTCATCCGGATCGACCTGCCCGGCCACGGCCGGTCGGCCGAACCGGCCGGCGGCGGCTACGCGCTCCCCGACCAGGGACGCCGGGTCGGCGAGGCGCTGGACCGGCTCGGCGTCAAGCACGCCGTGGTCGTCGGCCATTCCAGCGGCGGCGCGGTCTCCACCGCCCTCGCCGAGGAACGGCCCGACCTGGTGACCGCGCTCGCGCTCATCAACACCGGGCCCAGCCTGGACGCCCTGATCGCGCCGGACTCCGACGCGATCGATCCCTCGCAGTGGCCGCCGGCCGACGAGCAGATCCGCCGGATCGCGAGCACCGGGTTCAGCCGCGCGGGCTACCGGATACCGCAAGAACTTGTGGACGATATGCGCGGCATGAGCTTCCACGCGATCGCCGCGGCGATGCGGGCGGTCCGGGACTACCTGGAGCAGCGGACGCTCCCGGACCGGCTGGTGGATCTCGGCAAGCCACTACTGGTGATCTTCGGTGAGGACGACCGGAGATGGCGATCCTCGTCCGCCGCCGGCTATCGCGTCGTTCCGGACGCGAAAGTCGAGTTGATGCCCGGCATCGGGCACTCCCCGATTCTGGAGGATCCGCCGCGGACCGCCGTATCCCTCCTGGCCTTCAGCGCGATCCACGCAGGGCGGACGGCCGCCTGATGTCAGAGGGACGAGGTGTCCCGCCGGCCTGTCTCGCCTGACGACACGTATCCGGAATGCGCCTACCTACTGTTGAGCAAGGAAACAGGATCATGCGGATTCTCATCTCCGGCGCCAGCGTCGCCGGCCCGGTGCTGGCGTACTGGCTCACCAGGCACGGCTTCTCCGTCACCGTCGTCGAGCGTGCCCCGGCTCCGCGCAGGACCGGCGGCCACGCGGTCGACCTGTTCCGGCCCGCGATGAACATCTCGGAGAAGATGGGCGTGCTTCCGCGCGTCGAGGAGCGGGCCACGGGCGCCAGCCGGATGACCCTCTGCCGGGAGGGCGCGCGGCGTCCCGTCCGGGTGGACCTCTCCAAGATCTTCAGCGCCACCTCCGACCGGCACGTCGAGATCATGCGCGACGACCTGAGCGAGATCTACTACGACGCCACGCGCGACGACGTCGAGTACGTCTTCGGCGACTCGATCACCGCGATCTCGCCCGACGGCGAGGTGCGGTTCGAGAACGCCGCGCCACGCCGCTTCGACCTCGTGGTCGGCGCGGACGGGCTGCACTCCAACGTGCGCCGTCTCGTCTTCGGCGAGGAGTCCCGCATCAGCGCCTTCATCGGGGCCTACCTCGGAGTTCTGACCCTGCCCAACACCTCCGGCCTCGACGGCGAGCTCCTCATCCACGTCGGCGTCGGCCGCACTGCCGGCATGTACGGCGTGCGGCACCTCGGCGACGCGCGGGCATTGTTCCTGTTCCGGAGCGAGCACGAGCTCGACTACCACCACCGCGACGTGCCCCGCCAGAAGGAACTGCTGCGCGGCGCGTTCGACGGCCTTCACGCCGACGTGGACCGCTGGCTGGACGAGCTCGACCGCACGTCGGCGTTCTACTTCGACTCGATCACCCAGGTCCGCATGGACACCTGGTCGCGGGGGAGGGTGACGCTCGTCGGCGACGCGGGCTACTGCCCCGGCCCGGCCGTCGGGGGCAGCACCAGCCTGGCCGTCGTCGGCGCGTACGTCCTCGCCGGGGAACTGGCGCGGGCGGGCGGCGACCACGAGCGCGCCTTCCCCGCCTACGAGCGCGCGATGGCGGAACACGTGCGCGGCAGCCACGCGGTCGCGCTCAGCGCGGCGAAGACCCTGATACCCACGTCCCGCCTCGGCGTCTCGGGACTGGCCCAGGGGGCCCGCCTGATCTCCGCCCTGCCCGCTGGACCCGGCCGCGCCCTCGTCCGCCTCACCACCAAGAGCGCACGCCTGTACGACTCCATGACCGTCGACGACTACCGCCATCATCCACCGCATCAGGAGGCCGGGCCAGAGAGGGGTACCTGATGTTCGCGCGGCCCGCCGTACAGCACGTCGATGGCCTGGCGGCGGTCAGGCTTGAGTCTCAAGTGACCTGAGACTCCAGGATCGATGCCGTGGGCGGCGGACGTTCGCTCCCGCCGCTCAAGACCCGTTCGATCCGACTTCGAGAGGTTCGCATCCCATGCCTCGATCTGTGACGCCGTCCGCTGAGGACGGCAGGCGACTCATTCACGACTTCGTCGACGAGACTTTCGGCGATCTGGACGCCAATCCCGACTTCGTCGCCTTGTTGCGTTCTGCCGTACCCGAGATGCCTGCCGACCCCAGTCCGGAGCAGGTGGACGCCTGGGCGGAGCTGGTGGCGTTGGTGCGCGATGCCGATTTCAAGGCCTCCGTCCGTCGTATGGCCGAACAACAGGCGGCGGAGAGAGCGGAGGGTGATCGGACCGGACTGCATCATGAGGTGACCGAGCTGGTCCGGGAACGAGTGCGGCAGGCGCAGACCGAGGGGGTGGAACCGGGTTCTCCGCAGGCCCGGGCGATACTGGTGGAGTTGATCGCCGGATATACCGCGACATTCGGCCATCCGGACAGCGCCGAGTATCGCCGGAAGTTGCTGACCCGGCTGGAGGTCGCCAACGATCCCCGTGCGGAGCGGTACTTCGCCCTGCTGTCCACGATCAACGGCTGGCCGGTGCAGCCGAGCCTGGCGCCGGTGTTCGACTGGTTCATCCAGGCGCTCCGGCACCACCCCGTTCCTTAGCCGCGGCCTGTTCGAGTGCGGCGAGGAACCAGCGCGCCTCCGGGACCGGGTCGGGTTTCGGGGACGTTCCGTTGATCATGGCCAGTAGACGCCAGTAGCGGGAGATCCGCGGGTCGGCTCCGATGCGGATCCGCTCGGCGAGCCAGACCCGGAATCCGGGCTCGTCGGACCGCCGGTGGGCCCGGGCGAAGACGGTGACCAGCCTCTCCACGATAGGCCGGGCCGCGGCGGAGCCTGGCGGGATTCCGTCCGCCAGCGCACGGCCGGCGAGGTCCAGCACGGCCTGCTCGGCCTGCGCCCAGCTCTCCGGATCGCCCTGCTCGGCGCCGGAGGAGCGGTCGGTGGCGTGCCGCTCGAATGCCTGGCGCATGCTCTCCCGGAAGTCCGGGTCGCCGACCTGGTGCGCCAGCTCCAGCCACGCGTCGGATTGCTCGGCCGACGGGTCCTCCGGCAGGTCGGGCAGCATCGAACGCAGGTGTGCGGCGAACTCGGGCTCCATGTCGAGCCCACGCGTGGCTTCGGCCACGAGATCGGCCACCAGCTGCCGGCGCTGCTCCGCCGGCAGCCGGGCGAGCCGGTTCGCACGGGCGATCTCCGGCGAACCGGTACGGCGGGTGGTGACGTAGCGCAGCACCGCCTGCCGTACCCGCAAGGTCCGGATCTGGTCCTCCAGAGCGGCGATCTGCCCGTCGGCGACGCCGGTCAGGGTCTGCGGGTCGGCGAGCACCTGCGCGATCGTCGCGATGTCGACGCCGAGGTCGCGCAGCGTGCGGACGAGTTCGAGCCGGTCCAGCGCGTCGTGGTCGTAGAGGCGGTAGCCGCCGGCGGACCGGCCGGCCGGGGGTACCAGCCCTTCGTCGGAGTAGTACCGGACCGTCGGCACCGACAGCTTGGCGAGCCGCGCCACTTGGCCGATCGTGTAGAGACCGTCGTCGTTCACGCCGTCCAGCCTGGCTCATCGACCGCCGGCGTGGCATCGTCCATGGCGGCGTAGGCAGGCGCGGATACGACGGAAACCGGCAACCAGTGATCTGCGGATCGGCCTCGGCTGCCCGACCAGGGACAGCGATGCGCAGACGCGGCCGGAGGCCCGATCTTGTGTCACCGTTGGCAGTGGACTTCTTCGCGTACCCCGCTGAGATCGGTCAACGGCGCACCTGATAGCGCAGGTGAAGCACCCGGTTGCCCTGAATCACCACGTCAGGATCCTCCAACAGGTGCTGCGCGTGGACCGACCCGAAGTAGCGCTTGCCGGACCCGAACACGACGGGTACGACGTCCATGCGCACCTCATCGATCAGGCCCGCGGCGAGCACCTGGCCGCCGACGTCGCCGGCGGCGACCTCGACCATGCGGTCACCCGCAAGCTCCTGCGCCTTGGCCACGGCTGCCTCGACGCCGTCGACGAAGTGAAACGGCGCCTCGGGGTCCCAGCCCTCGGGCATCGGCCGGTGCGACACGACGACCACGTGATCGATCCCGCCCGGAGGCTTGCCGCCCCAGCCGTCCGTCATGTCGAAGACATGGCGGCCGACGATCGTGACTCCGATCTGGTCCCAGTACGCCCGGGTGTAGTCGTAGGACGTCTGCGACACCTTCAGCTCGCCGCTGTCGTCCAACGGGACGTCACCGCTGGACAACCAGTCGAACAGCGGTCCGGGCTGGTCATTCTCGTCCGCGACGAAGCCGTCCACCGACACCGAGCTGTACATGACAACCTTGCCCACGGGGCTCTCCTCTGCTTTGGGGCCCCCAAATTAGCGTCTCGTGAGCTGTCGCTCTTGTACGAAATCAATCGGCCGGCAGCGGCCAGCCGTCCAGCACGTGGCCGGGATGTTCGCGCAGGAACCGCCGCCGGACTTCAACGTACCGGGTCGGCGTGAGCCCGGTGAACGCCCGGAACTCGTGGCCGAAGTGGGCCTGGTCGAAGTAGCCTGCGCCACCGGCGAGGTCGCCCCAGTCGATCGGTCCGGCGGGGTCGATCGCGAACACGGTGGCGGCGAAGCGGTAGGTGCGGGCCAGCCGCTTCGGCGTGACGCCGATGAGCTCCTTGAACCGCTGTGCCAGATGAGTGCCACTGACACCGGCTGCCACGCTCAGGTCGCCGATCGCCACCGCCCCGCTGGTCGCCGCGATGACGCTGCTCGTATGGCGGACCAGCCCCAGACCGGCGGTCTCGCGCAGCCGTCGCATCAGCTCCTCCTCGAGCAGCGTCAGCATCTCGTGCGGCCCGGCCGCCGCGGCCAGCCGGTCTCGCAGCTCGGCAATGGCGGGCCGGCCCCAAACCTGCTCCACCGTCACCGGCCGGTCACACAGCTCGGCCGCGGGCATCGGCAGGAACGGCGCCGGCCCCCACGGCTTGAAGTGCACGCCTACGGACCGGGTCCCCGGCGGATAGCCGAACTCGAAGGCGCGGGTGGGCGTGGTGACCACGCAGCCGTCGGCGTACTCGGCCGTCTCGATGTCGGTGCCGGCGCGGACGCGGAACGGCGCCCCGAGGTTGACGATGAGCAACGCCGCCGGCATCGGCGGCAGCATCAGCCGGGCGTACGGCGGCGCACCCTCCAGGTAGTAAAGGTCGTCGATCAGCCCGTCCAGCGGCGGTCGCGGCACTCTGGACACGTACTCCACGCCCACAGCATCGCCGCCACCGTGTTCGCGATCAACCCCGCCGACATCGCACGCCGCCGCCCCGTGGACGTCGGCCGACCGCCGGATGGCGGCCTCCCGCCGAAAACGGAGTAAAGATTTGTTGACATCATGTCTGTGCTGCTTTACCTTGACTATGTTAAGTTTGTTGTACATGGGAGCGGACATGTCCTCCGAAGAGAAGCGCACGTGGATCTACGTCGTGGTCGCGGTCGGCGTGGCCGCGGTCTACTTCGCGACCGTCCTGTCAAAGGTGCCGGGAACCGACGTGGGGACGATCGCCTACGTTCGGCCGATGCTCACGGCGATCGGTGTCGGGATCGCGGCGAACATCGCCCTGAACATCATGGCCGCGACCCTCTCACCGAGGGAGGCCGACAAGACCGACGAGCGCGACAAGCAGATCAACCGGCTGGGCGATTACACCGGGTTCTACGTCATGAGCGTCGCCGCGATCGTCCCGCTCGGCCTGGCGATGGCGGAGATCGAGCACTTCTGGATCGCCAACACGCTCTACCTGGCGTTCGTCCTGGCCGCCCTCGCCTCCTCAATCGTGAAGATCGTCGCGTATCGGCGGGGCTTCTAGCCCATGGCCAAGCCCACCAGGGTGACCAACGCGATCCGAGCCCTGCGGTTCGCCCACGGGGAGATGACGCAGGCCGAGCTGGCCGAGCGTATCGGCGTGACCCGGCAGACCGTCATCGCCATCGAGCAGGGCCGCTACTCCCCGTCTCTGGAGATGGCCTTCCAGATCGCCCAGGTGTTCAAGGTGCCGCTCGACGACGTCTTCCAGTACCCCGACACCGAGGACTGACCGCCACGCCACCAGCACCGGTGCGCGGGGACACCGCCCCGCGGCCTTCCCCCTTCACGCCCGAAATCAAGGGAGAAGCATGCACGCCCCCCAACGAGTCGCCCGGATCGCAGGCCCGGTCCATCTGATCGCTGCCCTCTGCGCCATGGTCGAATGGCCGCTGGCCGCCGATACCGTCGTTGAATCGGAGGCCGTCGGATGATCACGGGACTCTCACGAGCCGGCGCGACCGCTGAAGGCGCCGGCGCGGCCGAGCCGGTCCGCACCGCCCGCGTCACCGGGCTGTTCTATCTCGGTATGGTCATCGCGAGCGTGCTCGAACTTCTGGTCGTACGGCCGCGGCTTTTCGCGGCCGACGATCCCGGTGCGACACTGGCGCACCTGGCCGGGAACGGGTCGCTCGCGCGCGCCGGGATCGTGCTGGAGATGCTCATGGTCCTCACCCAGGCGCTCACCGCCACGTGGTTCTACCGCCTGTTCCGCCCCATGGACGCCTTCGCCGCCGGCGGCATCGCCGCCTTCGGCCTGGTCAGCGCGGTCACAGGTCTCGGCAGCGCGGCGTTCCTGGCGACGGCGGCCGAGATCGCGTCCGGCCCGGTCGGCGACGCGCCGGCAACCGTCCATCTCCTGTATCTGTCGAGCGCCAACCTGTTGGGCGTGGGAGCGATGTTCTTCGGCCTGTGGCTCATCCCGATGGGCTTGTGCGTGCTCCGCTCGGGGTGGATGCCCAGGCCGCTGGGCTGGGTGCTCATCGGAGGCGGCGCCGGCTATCTGCTCGGCGCGTTCATCGTGTACTTCGCTCCCGAGGCACGAGTCGTCGCCGAACTTCTCGCGACGCCCGCGCACGTAGGGGAGTTCTGGATGGTCGGCTACCTGCTGGTCCGCGGTGTCCGCCGTCGCGCGCTCCAGGAGGCACCACGAGACGACGCTTACACGGCGTCACCTGCGCCGACGTGACCCTCGTACGGTTCACGCGGTGGGGGCGTCGTCCGCCTCCGGCTCCCGGGGCGGACCGGAGGGAGGAGGGGGAGGCTCCCGTCCAGCAGCAGCGGCTGCCGTCGGGCTACCGTTGCTCCGCATGACGCATCCCGAGATCGAGATCACCGCGGAGCTGATACGGGATCTGCTGCGCGACCAGCATCCCGACCTGGCCGATTACCCGGTGAGGCTCGGGGCGCGCGGCTGGGACAACCAGCTGTGGCGGCTCGGTGACGACCTCGCCGTCCGGCTGCCCTGGGCGACCCGGTCCGCGGACGCGCTGTTGGGCAAGGAGTACACCTGGCTGCCCGCACTCGCCCCGCGCCTCCCGCTGTCGGTTCCCGTCCCGCAGCGCCTCGGCGAGCCCTCCGCTCTGTTTCCACGGCCCTGGATCGTCACCACCTGGGTGCCGGGCGAACCGGCCGACCGCGCCCCCGTCACGCGCGCCGCGGAGGCTGCCGACGTCCTGGCCGCTTTCCTGACGGCTTTGCACCGGCCCGCCCCTGCTGAGGCGCCCGTCGGTCGCTTCGGTCGCGGAGGGCCGCTGGCCGACCACTCCGAGGGGTTCGCCCAGCAACTCGCCTCGGCCACTGAGATGGGGCTCATCCCCGACCCGGACGCCGTTCGCGCGGTCTGGGACGACGCCGCCGCCGCGCCCGACTGGGCCGGCCCGGCGCTATGGCTCCACGGAGACCTTCATCCGGCCAACGTCCTGACCGCGGACGGCGGCATCTGCGGCGTGATCGACTTCGGCGACCTCTGCACGGGCGATCCTGCCTGCGACCTCGCCGCCGCCTGGATTCTGCTGCCGGACGGCGCCGTCGACCGCTTCCATGACGCCTACCAGCCGGCCTTGGACGCCGCGACCCTGCGCCGCGCCCGCGGATGGGCGGTAGGACGCGCCCTCAGCGGCATCCTCATCGGAGACGCCGGCGTCCGCGGCCGCCCGGGCGGCAAGGCCACGTGGGGCCCACCCGCCCACGCCTCGCTGCAACGCCTCATCGCGACCCATCGCTGATCAACAGGCGTCCGTCTGACGAGCGTCTGAGCACGTTCAGCCTTACGGCGAGGTACGGCTGGACGTCGCCAAGCGCTTGTCCCTCGGTGGTCGTTCAGATACTGAAGATCCGATTGGACCTCGTCAGTCGATGCCTTCGACGATGCGGAAGTCGCGCTCGACGCCGTCGGAGAGGGCGACCAGCGCCTCCTGATAGGCCGCACTCTCGTACGCCGCGACGGCCTGCTCGAAGCTGTCGAACTCGATCAGGACGGTGCGCTCGGCGATTCCGGCGTCACGCGCCACGACCCGGCCCAGACGCCGCCGGCGGTCCTGTTGGTCGTCGCCGGGCACACGCAGATCACCCAGATCTACGAGGGCACCAACCAGATCCAGCGCGTTGTCATGGCCCGCCAGCTCCTCAAGTAGCCCCTTGACCTGTGAAACCCCCGCTTCCCTGTGCTTGGGAGGCGGGGTTCGTCATGTCCGATTCGGAGCCTCTAAGGGATCTTGTTCCGTGGCTGTTCCGTGAGAGTTGCCGACCGTGTTTCGCGTTGGTCGTTAACGTCCGTCAGCGGGACGCGCCCGCGCTAACAGAGCGTGACGATCCCTGATCACGAAAGCGAAGAGCCGCCGGGCCGTTGTCGTGGCCGGTGGCTCGTGTGCTTGCGAGCGCTACCCCGTGGGGCCCTGGTCGCCGGAGAGGGCGCGAGGCCGGAACAGGCGGTCGTCGATCGCTTTGCGGGCGCGGTCATGAGTGAAGTTGCCCCGGTTGTGTGGACAGGCCGGGGTTTGCGGCTATGCGGCAGCGTAGCGGGATGCCGGGGTGTGTCGGCGTTCGCATTCGGTGGGGCTGAGCATGCCCAGGGTCGAGTGGCGCCGGCGGGGGTTGTAGAACTCTTCGATGAAGTCGAACAGGCGGCCTTGGCCTGGGCGCGGGTGGCGGAGTGATGCCGGTCGAGCAACTCGGTCTCCAACATTCATCAGGGTTACCAGTTCAGCGGCACGGGCATCGGGACCGCGGACACATCTCGTCGTCGCCGGCTGCGCGCCACCTCGCGCTGCCAACCGATTCATAAGCGCCATACAAGTCGATCCCAAGAGCGCCGTCCCATCATGGCCGTGCGAGGAGAAATCAGCTTTTCTGCGTATGGATCCTCGTGCGAATTCGGTGTCGTTCTTTCCCGGAGGGAATCGCCGCCGGATGGCCCTCATGAAAGGAAAAAGGGATCGACATGAATGCCCACGCATTCGAAACGTTGTGCCAGGCCGTGGAAGAGACGCATGCGGGCCGAGCCGACACCGCCCGGCGCTGGCTGGACAAGTTACGCGGACTGATCGCCCCGGAGAACGCAGCCGACGACTTCCTCTACCTGCTCTACCACGACGCGTTGACCCGTCGGCTGGGAACCGATCAGGACGGGCGGGACAACCTCTACCTGCGCCGGTTCGAACGGCCGCAGATCGAATTGTTCGATCTGGTGGCCGAACACCTGCCGGTGGTGAAGCTGGCCGGCCGCATCGGCGGCGCCCTGCTCGCCGAGCATCTCGCCGGGCGGCGCACGGCCACCCTGCTGTCGATCGGCATCGGTTCGGGCGTCCAGGAGGCGACGCTCCTGACCGCGCTCGCGAAACGCGGCATGGCGCCCGGACGGCTGACCGTCATCGGGGTGGACCCCGCGGTGGAAAGCCTCCACCAGGCCGAACGATCCCTCCGCGACACCGGCGTCACGCTGGACTTCCACGGCGTCGCCCGCTTCGCCGAGCACATGACCGACGATGACTGGGACCTGGTGCGCGGAGCGCCTCGCCCGCTGGTCATGAACGCCGCGTTCGCGCTGCACCACCTGCGTGACTCCTTGTCCGGCGCCGACGAAAGGAGCACGTTCTTCGCGAGGCTGCGAGACGCGGAGCCGGAGGCCGTGGTGCTGTGCGAGCCGGACTCCGATCATCATAGAGTGCCTCTGCCCGAGCGGTTCCACAACTCCTGGAAGCACTTTCACCACGTCTTCCGGCTGATCGACGCGCTGGACGTCTCGGCCGCCGACCGCAACGCGATGAAGCTGTTCTTCCGGCGCGAAGTGGCCGACATCGTCGGCACCGCCGACGACGAGGAGCGCTACGAACGGCACGAGCCGACAGCGCGATGGTTGGACCGGTTGCGCCATGCCGGGTTCCGGCCGACGCCCGCCCCCGCGAGCGCGCTGCCGGATACGGCCCATCCCGCCTTCGTCCGACGAGATCGCGACAGCGTGCGCATCGGATTCGACGGCGAATCGCTCGTGGCCGTCATCCGGGCAATGCCGGCGCAGGCATAGGCGATGTGTACTTGGCGCTCAGACGCGCCATCGATACCAGCCAACAGGAAACTGACTAACGGGCCTCGGACGAAAGGGACAGCCCGGCCGGTGGCGCAGGCGCACTGATCTGCCGCCATGCTTGATCACTTGTCGATTCAGTGCGGAGATCTCGTCAAGAGCGCGGCCTTCTACGACGCTGTTCTGGCGCCGCTCGGCGGCCGCGGAACTGACCTGCGGGCAGGACGAGGATGTGATCTTGGATGCTTCCGGCACAGGCCTTGGACTGACCGACCATCCCTTCGCACTGCGGGTATCCGGCGGGCCTCTGCCGTACGGGAATCCGGCCTGGGGCCTCGCAGCATGGGTGCTGAGTCAGCTACCCGTCTGAGCTGAGCACGACTGGATCAGCGGCGCCGGGCATATAAGCCCGGCCGGACTGCCGAGAACCTGGGGGCGGCAGAGCCGGGGTTAAGGAACCTGCGACAGCCGTTAAGGCTGGGAACGATCACGGAGTCCTGGCGCTGAAGGGCTGATCGAGCAGAACAGCAGCTCCGCCTCCTGCCCTCAACGGCATTACCGCAGCGCAACGGGCGCCGCTCACCTCATTGATGGGCGGCGTTCCCGCTCTCCGGGCTGGAACCTTTTCCTAACCGGCACGGCACCCGAAAATCACCGGCTATTGTGATCCCGTCGCTTGGACTGCGCCAGCTCCCGGTCGGCGTCGTACAGAAGAAGCTCAGAACGCGACGGCACTTCGCGGAACGCGGTGTGAGTTTCACCGGTCACTTCACCGACCACTATGCATTCCTGCTGACTCTGATGCTGGCCCGGATTCCCGCAGTACGGAGAATCGCGTCCGCCTCGTGTCGTGCGAACCCGGAGCCCCCGGAGATGTCCGGACGATGGATTCGCGTAAGCCTGTCGTCCTCCTGGAGCGCGGTCACAAGGACCTTGACCTCTTGGGGAGTCAAGGGAACGGCCAGGCGGTCCCTGGCCGGGAGCGGGTCGTGTTCTTGCCGGCACCGGCGGAGCCACTTCATGGTCAGTCCCTCCATCCCATCCGGATCGTGGCGTCCCCAGTGGTCCGGGTCTCCCTGTCCGACGTGGCCCGCGGACTTTGTGCAGTCCGCGTGGATCGCGCTCCCAGGATCTTGGGCCAGGATGTGCGTGGCCCTCGCACGCGGCCCCGGCGGTCTCCTCCGCGTCCTCCGCCGGCTCCAGTACGTCCACCTCATTGTGGGCCGGCAGCTTGTACGGGTCCCCGTCCAGGATCCAAGGAGGACGCCGTAGCCTCCGCCGAGCTTGTCCGGCCCGCTATGGATCGTGCCCAGAGTCCTGGCGGGGGCGGAAAACTCCCCATCGCGGCCTGACGGCCGCGTTTGGTTCAGGCGGAAATCCCGCTTTCCGCCCTATGCTTCTCCCGTGCGAGTCCGGGTTTTAGGGCATATCGGAGCGGAGATCTCCGGCCGTCCCGCCGACCTCGGCACGGCCCTGCAACGCGCCGTGATGGCCCGGCTGGTGTGCGCGCAGGGGCACGTGGTGTCCACCGACCGGTTCATCGACGACCTGTGGAACGGCCAGCCCCCGCCCCGGGCGCTCGCGGCATTACAGGTGTACGTCTCCAACCTGCGCCGGGTCGTGGAGCCCGGGCGCGCACCCAGGACCCCGGCCCGCGTGCTGGTGAGCGTCCCGCCGGGCTACCGGCTCGCGCTCGAGGCGGACGAGGTGGACGCCTGGCGGTTCCCCCGGCTGGTCGACGCCGCGGCCGCCCTTCTGGTCCAGGGCAGGCCGGCCGAGGCCCTCGACGCCGTGGACGAGGCGCTGTCGCTGTGGACGGGCCGGCCGTACGCCGAGTTCGCCGACGAGGAGTGGGCCGTCCCCGAGGTGGTCCACCTGGAGGAGCTGCGGGCGGTCGCCGTGGAGCACCGGGCCGAGGCGGGACTGGCGCTCGGCCGCCACACCGAGGTGATCCCGGAGCTGGAGCGGCACGTGTCCGCCCACCCCCTGCGCGAGAACGCAGTCCGGCTGCTCGCGCTCTCCTACTACCGGGCCGGACGGCAGGGCGACGCGCTGGCGGCCCTGCGCCGCACCCGGACACTGCTGGCGGACCAGCTCGGCGTGGACCCCGGGCCCGCGCTCCGCGGCCTGGAGGCCGACATCCTCGCCCAGGCCCCGTCGCTCGACCTGACCCCGGCCGCCCCGGCTCCGGCGCCGCCGGCGGTCGTGCCGCCCATGCGCGCCCGTCCGCCCACCCCCTCGCGCATGGTCGGCCGTACGGGGGAGCTGGGCCGGCTCGCCGCGGCCGCGGCCCAGGCGGGGGACGGGTTCCGCATCGCGTGGCTCGGCGGCGACGCCGGGGCGGGCAAGAGCACGCTCGCGGACGCCCTGGTACGCCACCTGACAGAGCGGGGCTGGCGGGCCGTCGTCGGCCGCTGCCCCGAGACGACGGGAGGCGTGCCGCCGGCGTGGGCGTGGAGCGAGGTGCTGCGCGACCTGGCGGCGACCACGCCGCCCCCGCCGGAAACGGCCGCGCGGCTGGCGCCCCTGCTGACCGACGACGCCGCGCCGGTCGGCCAGTTCTGGCTGGCCAGGGCGGTGGGCGACTACCTGGAGGGCGTCCCCGGACCGCTGCTGATCGTGCTGGAGGACGTCCACCGGGCCGACGAGGAGACCCTCCAGCTGCTGCGCCACCTCGCCGTCCGGCTGGCCGGCACGCCCGTCCTCGTCCTGCTCACGCACCGCCCGGCCGAGGCCGGCGCCGACCTCGTGACGACGAGGGCCGCGCTCGCCGTGCAGGCCGCGGAGGACGTGACGCTGGGCGGCCTCGCCGAGGATGAGGTGGCCCGCCTGCTCATGGAACGCTCCGGAGTCGAGGTCGGCCCGGCCACGGCCCGCACGATCACCGAGAGGACCGGGGGCAACCCGCTGTTCGTCTCCGAGACGGCGCGGCTGCTCGCCGTGGACGGCCCGTCGGCCGCGCACGCGCTGCCGCCCGGCGTGCGCGACCTGATCAGGCGGCGCGTCGCCCGCCTCCCCGGGACGGCGCAGACGACGCTGCGCACCGCGGCCGTGCTCGGCAGGGAGGCCGACGCCGACGTGCTCGTCGCGATGCCGGGCGCCGACGAGGAGACCGTGCTCGACGGACTGGAGGCCGGCGTGCTGTCGGGCCTGCTGGAGGAGCCCCGGCCGGGACGCGTCCGGTTCGCCCACGTGCTGGTCCGCGAGACCTTGTACGAGGACATCCCGCGGCTGCGCCGTACCCGGATGCACGGGAGGGTCCTCGCCGCGCTCGAGGCCGTACGGCCCGGCGACGTGGGGGCGCTCGGGCACCACGCGCTCGCCTCGGCCACCGCCGCCACCGCGCTGAGCGCGGCGGCCCACGCGACGCGTGCGGCCGCGCAGGCGTCCGCCCTGTACGCGCACCGCGAGGCGGCGGCGCTGCTCCAGGGCGCGCTGGACGCGCTCGGCCTGCTCGCAGAGCCGCCCGCGGACACCCGGATCGACCTGCTGTGCCGCCTGGTGTCCGCGCTGGCGCACGCCGGCGAGGTGGAGAAGGCGGTCGCCACCCGGGACGCGGCCCTGGCCGCCGCGCGCGGGACGGGCGACCGGCGGGCGATCGCCCGGGCCGCCGTGGCGTTCGACGCGCCGATCATCTGGACCATCCAGCCCCAACGGCGGTTCGAGCGCGAACTGGTGCGGGTCATCGAGGACGCGATCCGCGCGGAGACCGGGGAGCTGCGCTGCCGCCTCCTGTCCGCCCTGTGCCACGAGGTCGAGGGACACGATCTCGAACGGCTCGAGTCGGCGAGCGCGGAGGCCCTGGCCATCGCCCGCGAGCTCGGCGACCCCCGCCTGCTGTGCACGGCGCTCAACGCCCGCTACTGGGCCTGCCTCGGTCCCGGCAGGCGCGAGGAGCTCGAGGAGCTCGGCCGCGAGCTGCTGGAGGTGTCGACAGCGGCCGGGCTGCTGGGCCACCGGATGCTGGGGCACGTGGCGCTGTGCATGGTCGCGCTCGGCCGCAACGACTGGGCCGAGGCCCGCCGGCACGCCGACCAGGCCGCCGAACACTCGACGAGCGGCCAGCTCGGCCTCGCCCTCGGCATCCTCGCGTTCCTCGACGCCGCCCACCTGCTGATCCGCGGGGAGTTCGAGCGGGCGGAGCACGCCTACACCCTGCTGGGGGAGCGGATAGCCGAGACGGGCGGCGGCGCCAGCGGCCACCTGATGGGCGTGTGGTGCCGGTTCGCGGTCCGTCTCGTCGTCGGTCGCGGCCACGAGTCCGTGGACGAGATCGCCCCGGTGTGGCGGCGGATACCGAAGGTGACCGACGAGATCTACACCCGCGCGCTCGTCGCCGCCGGACGCCTGGAGGACGCGGCGGCCGTCTGGTCCCCCCTGCGCCTGCCGAGCGCCGACTACAGCTGGCTGATGATGATGGTCCTGCGGGCCGAGAACGCGATGGCGCTCGGGGCGCGGGCGGCGACGGAGGAGTGCTACCGGCTCCTCCTGCCGGCGGAGGGGGAGATGGGCGGGCTGAGCATGGCGTCGGTCACGCTCGGGCCGGTGGCCCACACGCTCGGCGATCTCTCGGTGTACCTCGGCAGGCCCGGGGCCGCCGCCGGCCACTATGCCCGGGCGGCGGAGGTCGCCCGGCGGATCGGCTCACCGCACTGGGAGGAGGCGGCCCTCCGGGCGCTCGCCGCGACCTCCTGACCGGGGCGCCCTCGTGGCCGCCGCCCGCCCTCCGTGCCGCCCGCCCCCGTGCCGCCGGTCGTTCGGCGCCGGCTGGTCACGTGGCGCGGTCGGTCACGTGCCGCCGGGTGGCACGGGGCGCGGGGTGGTGACGGAACGTGGGATGGCCGGGGCGGGGTGTGGTGGTGCAAGGTGGTCACGGGGCGCCGAAGACGAGGCGCTCGCGGCGGCGGTGGCCCGGGCGCAGCAGGGCCAGCAGGAGCACCAGGACGGGGCCCGCCAGCTTCCGCAGCTCCGCCATCTCCGACGGCTGCACGTACCGCTCGATCCGCGGGAGCTCGAAGCGGATGTCGCCGCCCTTCTGGGCCGCCTTCTCCACCTGCTCCCAGTCCCCGGCCGAGACGTGCCGCAGGATGACGGGGAACAGCAGCCGCTCCTCCTCCTCGATGTGCTCGTCGAGCAGGTCGGCGAGTCGGGCGAGCGGCTTCGCCAGGGCGGCCGGGTCCCCGGCGGCCGCGGTGATCTCGTTCAGCAGCGGGTCGAGGGCCGAGTGGTCGTCGGTCAGGTCGCTCAGGTCCACCTCGGCGCCGGCGGAGCGGACGATGACGGGCCAGAGCACGTCGTCCTCCGTCTTGTGGTGGTGGTGGATCCCCGCGCACAGCTTGACGACGTAGTCGCGGATCGCGGCCGCGCGCCGGGCGTCGCAGGCCTGCCGGCCCTCGGCGATCGCGCGGGCGGTCTCCGCCAGCCGGCGGGTGTCGCCCCGCATGGTCCGGTGGCCGAGGCGGAAGCCCAGCAGGTTGGGAGTGGTGGCGGACATCGGGTGACCTCTCGTTGCGTTTCGATGGTGTACGGCCACCGTGCGGGAGGACACTTGGCGTTCGTTAGGTCCGCACTTAAACCCGGTCCTTATGGGACGAGTGTCATTTCTCCCCGGACTGCTCGACGGCCTCCTGCACCATCCGGACCGCTCGTTCCTTCAGCTCTGGCGGATACCGACGCTGGGCAGGGTGCGAGGAACCAGATCGTCCTGACATGAGCTCCATCTTTTCCAACCGATGGAGCCTCCATCAATCCCAGTGAGACTGGAACGGCAGGCGTTCCTAGTGTCCTGCGCCTGAAATTCGTCGGCAATATCGTGCGAGGGATTCGAGGATCTCCTCTGCGGTCTTCTTCCATACGAACGGCCGAGGGTTGT